>CAZOUM010000004.1:0-84239 GCA_964582985.1 uncultured Pirellulales bacterium
CAAGATGAGAATTGTGAGGTGCAAAAATGAATTGCGAGGAATGTAAAGAACTTTTAGTTGCTTACGTAGAAAACCTGCTGGCGGAATCACAAAAACAAGCAATCGAATCGCATCTGAATACGTGCCCCCCCTGCCGGGCTGAATTGACGCAGCTAATTGCCCTCCGCGACCGTCTCGCTGCGAACGGCAAGGCCTTGGCCCAAAACGACCTTGAAGACAAAGTCCTGAACCGAATAGTCCGAGAGCAAAGCTCCAAGTTGAGAGAAGTTAGTAAATCCAACAAACAGACCCAGTTATGGAGAATAATTATGAAAAGCAGAATAACAAAGATAGCCGCTACGGCGATGGTGATTATAGTGACGTTGATTGGTATTGATTATTTCAGTGGATCGGTTGACCCAACAAGTGTGGCATGGGGTAAGATGATAGAGAACATGAAGCAATTACCGTGGATGCATATCATTATGGAAAGCGAACGTGATGGCGGCAAACAACGATTTGAAGTCTGGATTTCCTTTGAGTCACAAGTTTGTGCAAGTAAACGATCGTCTGGGGAGGTAAGTTATTCAGACGGTCAAAAGCATGTTGAGTACAGATATGATCCAGGCGAAAAAGTAATTAAAATTTCATATCTTTCTGAGGACATTACAAAAGGCTCAGCATCTGTTTTAAACTTCTGGGAAAGCTGGTTAAAGCAAGTTACTGAATTTAGCACCGAATCTACAATAGAAACTGGTCAGTATAATGGAAGGAAAGCAAGAATTTATAAGTTCAAAGCATCCAAAAATGAAATGTCTTATGAAAGTATGATCACCGTGGACATTTCCCGAAATTTGCCGGTCTTCGGGCATCAAAAATCATTTGACTCAAATGGTAATCTGATTAAAGCGAAAGACTTGTATTTTGATTACCCAGAGGAAGGTCCAGCCAGTATTTATGATGTTGGTGCTCCTCGCAACGTTAGGATTATAGACAACTTATCAAAATAACGTTGGATATCAATCTGATTTATCAATATGGGGCCGGGCTTTTTTTGCTCGGCCTTTTTTGTGCGCTTTCAAGAAAGACAGCCCTTTTGCCGTCAAAGTAAAATCTGGAAGAAATTCTGTTTGCCTTATATAAAAATGGGGTGTCAGACCGTCCTATACGTGACCAACGTTGGTTCTTAGACTAATTGGGGCACTCTTTGATGCTGGAAGATAAGCTGCTTGTTTATAAGTTAAAACATGGTGACGAGGACGCTCTGCGCCAGGTCTATGAGAAGTACAAGGACGACCTGCGTACCATAGCCGGTTCGTTGTTGCACGACACTTATGTTGCAGAAGATGTGCTGCACGATGTTTTTGTATCTTTCGCTGAGAGCATCGGGCAATTTCAGCTTAAGGTAAGTTTAAAGAGCTATTTAACAGCGTGTGTTGTTAACAGGGTGCGTGATGAGTTCCGCAGTAAGAAGTCCCAAATGATTGAGCTGGATAAAGCCGGACCGATTAGCTCAAATTCGGAGCGTCCGGAGAAATCGGTTATGGCAAGCGAAAGAGCACGCTTGTTGACCGATGCCTTAGCGCTGATTCCGTTCGACCAGCGTGAGGTGATAGTCCTGCGTCTAAAGGGAGGGATGAAATTTAAGGAAATAGCCAAAGTGCAGAAAACCTCCTTAAGCACGGTTCAAGGCAGATACAGGTATGGGTTGAAGAAACTTCGGACAGTTTTAGATGGACAGTCAGAAATATGAATCCTCAAAACAATATAGAAAGATTAATCGAAGCATTGGTTTTACCCGGAACTGAGGCAGGCGACGAGCGCATTCTTAACGACGCTTTGGAGGCCTTCAAACGAACTCGCCAATCAGAAACAAACGGCGTCCGGCGAACTTCACGGCGAATAATTATGAAAAGCAGAGTAACAAAACTTGCCGCCGCAGCCGTGATAGTCATAGCGGTCTTGGTTGGTGTGCAACTGTTTATCGGTCCGGATGAGAGACCGCCAGGTCCTGGGACAGTGGCGTTGGAGGCAGAGACGAAGCAGATTAATGCGATGGCTGCTGCTGGTGACATTGATGGTTTAGTGACGATGCTGCCCAAGGGGCAATTCGCAAGCAAGGTACTCGCCGCCGAGTATCTCGGGGGAATCGGTGATGAAAGGGCTTTGCCGGAGCTGGAAAGACTATATCTTGCGGCGGAAGAGCAACTGCCGGAAGGCTATACGAAGAATCCGTTTGCAGAACCTATTGAAAAAATTAAAGGCCGTATGGAGCCCGAACCCAGTGAACCTCTGACCGTACCGGATGCCAATGAAACTACCGTGGTGGATGTCACCAAAAGGGCCCCGGCGGAAACCAATGAGCCGGCAGAAACAAGCGAAGTAGAAGTCGCGGCAGTAAATGCACCCGCGGAAACCCCAACAGTCCTGGACTTCAACGTGGTTTCTGATAAAGCCGGCGAAGATGTGATTGTACCGGATACCAATGAGACTGCGGTCGTGGATGTCGCCGAAGGGCTTCCTGCGGAAGCCAACGAGCCTGCTGAAACCAATGCGCCTGCGGAAACAAACGAAACAGAAGTTGCGGCGGTAAACGAACCTGCGGAGACGCCGACAACCATGGATTTCTACGTGGTCCATAAAAAGACTAAAGAGCCTTTGGCAGGCGTTCGCATTAATATCAAAATCCAAAGGGAAGGGCCGGATGATGTGAACGAGCTGATGACGGACGAGCAGGGACTGTGCAAAATCAATTTTGGTGACTTACGGACGAACTATATTTTGATAAAGGTGCACAAAGACCACTTTGTACCTGCTGATATACGGGTCAGCAAAGCAGAAGATAAGGCTCATATCTTTGTTCCCAGAAGCTATACGCTGGCCCTGGAGCCGGGGACATCTATAGGTGGGTTTGTTCGCAACGTCCGGCGCGGGCCGATAGCGGGGGCGACCGTCTATCTCAGGTCCTCCGGCGGGTCCACAAGTCCGAGGTTTTGGATTTGGGACTATGAGGAAAAGACAGATGCTAACGGTTTCTGGCGGTGTGATATAATGCCGGCCGACATCCGCGACATTGGTATTCGTCTGGCCCATCCCGATTACATTGATGACGAATCATACGATGCCAGACCCACTCCTGCGTTGCAACAGCTTCGGGATATGAACAGCGTGATGGTGATGAACATAGGCGTAAATTTTGCCGGCACAGTGGTTGATTGCAATGGCCGGCCCATTGCGAAGGCCAGTGTCAGGCAGGGCCAGGAAAATACGTGGAGCATAATATACCCCCGCACCGAGACGGATGACGAAGGCAGATTCGAATTTCGCAATACGAGGGCGGGTAGAGTCATGCTAACCGTCCAGGCCAAGGGATATGCGCCGCAGGTAAGAGAGGTAAGCGTGCGTTACGGTATGGAGCCCGTGGAATTCCGCCTTGACCCTGCGCAGACTATCCGAGGACGAGTCGTCGATGCCGCAGACAAGCCGATGGAGGGTGTGGAAGTGTCCCTCGAATCCTGGCATAGCCGAGACACCATCAAATGGGAAACAAAAACTGACGCAGAGGGAGTCTTTGAGTGGAACCAGGCCCCGAAGGATGAGATGCTGTTTTCATTCTCCAAAAAAGGCTACAGGCCGGTCCAGTACCTCAAATTGACACCTGACGTCGACGAGCACATAATCGTCATGGACTCCGCACTGAAAGTGAGCGGAAAGGTAGTAGACGCCGACAGCAATGAGCCTATCAATGAATTCAGGTTAATATTAGGAAGCAGGTCATGGGAGGATGGCCCGATGGACTGGGACCGCACCACCGCGCAGAGCTTCACACGAGGACGATACGAAATGGACCTCACTTGGGTGCGGAGCTTTCGAGGCTCTTATATGATTATGGTTGAGGCCAACGGCTATCTGCCTGGTATTTCTCGTACACTTACAGAAGAGGAAGAAAATGTTGTTATTGATTTTAGACTTGAGAAGGGCCAGGGTCCGACCGGCACAATCTATTTACCAAGTGGCGAGCTGGCCGCGGGGGCAAGGGTGGCTCTTTCTACACCTTCTTATGGAGTCTTCTATGACAAACGGTGGCAATCCGTTATTGCTGGTGCCGATGGGCGATTCTCATTTTGGCCGCAGGTCGGCAGGTATCTCGTCGTGGTGATTCACAACGGTGGCTATGCGGAGGTTACGGATGAGGAGCTTGCCGCCGAGCCGAATATTATGTTAGAGCCCTGGGGACGTCTGGAAGGCGTACTTCGCGTCGGCGGCCGGGTGCTCGCCCGCGAATCGGTGCGGGTTGAGTGCCTTAAAGATTATGACCAAAATGTGCCTCCGCCTACTCGGGTCAACTTTAACTATGGTTGGCGTTTCACCGACGCTAATGGTTGTTTTACTGTAGAGCGGATGCTTCCCGGAAAAGTGAAAGTCTTCCATCTGTTCCCGATAACAGGAAGAATGTCCGCACGTACTCGCTGCGAAATCGTTGAGGTTTTGCCCGGTGAAACGGCCAATGTGACTATAGGCGGCGGTGGCAGAACCGTCACAGGCAGATTCACCGCCATTGGCTATGAACCGATTTGGCACAGAGGCCAGGTCAGTCTTGACGTAAAGCTGCCCGAGCCGCCGCGTCCGAACGACTACGACGAAATGATCTATTTGGAAAGACGCAGATGGACAAAGGATTGGCGGAACAAGACTGAAGAAGGCAGACTTCATAAGATAATGGAGCGTCAGGCGAGGGGATGCTCTTATCGCGCCAATATTGAGCCCGGCGGAACATTCCGGGTCGATGATGTGCCGCCCGGCGAGTACGAGCTACGCGCGTGTTTCGGTTCCAATATCGGCGGTAAGGTGATGTGGGGGCTGGAAAGGCCTGTACCGCCGCCGGATTACGAGTTCGTCGTGCCTGATATGAATGAAAAAGATGCTAACGAACCGCTGAACCTGGGTGTAATTAGAATAAGGCACAAAGAATATCTGGGCGCCGGTGACCCGGCGCCGCTCTTTGAAGCCGTGACCTTCGACGGCAAGGGAATAAGCCTCCTGGACTTCCGCGGAAAGGTCGTGCTGCTGACCTTCTGGGCAAGCGAGCCGAGAGTCTTGTCGCATTTGGACTACATCTTAGAGCTCGCTGGCAGTTATAAGGCTAACGAGCGATTTGTCGCGCTGGGGATGTCACTGGACCGCGACGTTGAGACGGCGAAGAAGTTTGCAAAAGATAACGAACTAAAATGGATAAATTGTTTTCCCGCCCCGGCGAGAAGAGTAGAGGTCTCGGACGACTACGAAATATGGAAGTTCCCAATGACGTTCGTCATTGACCCCTATGGTTACATACTGACCATCGACCCAAGCCCTCTGCGGTTTAAATCTAAGGTTGAGAAAGCGCTATCGAGGTAGATTAAGGCCGGGCTTTTTTGCCCGGCCTTTCTTGTGCGCGTTGGGGGGGAGAAAGTGCGATTTATATTCTCGGCTCTGACAAGCTCCAAATCAATTGGTGTAAGGTACCGTCCCTGTCTCGTCAACAGTATATGACCACTTCTTGATATACTGCCCTGCCGGCAGGAACTCATCTTTAGTCTGCTCTAACTTTTGAGCCAATACTTTATCCAGTTCCCTCTGCAATTCGGCTTTCTCAGAATTGTTGCAGAGATTCTTCAACTGGTACGGGTCTTCGGCGTTGTCGTAAAGCAGCCAGGGGCCTTTCAAATCACGCACGTAAGTGTACCGTCTGGTGCGTATGCCGCGATACTCCCTTCCGCCGTGCTTTTTTCTTTGCCACTGGCCGAAGGGCGCGGGACACATAATCAGGGCCGCTTCATTATGGCCTCTGCTTGCACTCTTTATTACATCGGAAAAGTCACAGCCTTCGACGGTCTTAGGCAGCCCTATCGAGCTTAAGCCCAGCAATGTTGGCATGATGTCAGGAGTGTTGAACGGCATGTCGATTCTCCTGGTTTTGTCTGCCAGAACAGCCGGGTAGCGCAGAAGGAACGGAACCTTGACAGACTCATCCCACGGCCGTTGTTTCTTCCGCTCGCCCTGCGAGTGGAGCATATCACCATGGTCGGAGGTGAAGACAAGAATCGTGTCCTTTTCCAAGTCGCACTGCGCGAGTGTATCGATAATCTTTTTAACACAATCATCAAGTGCTGCGATGTGGGCGTAATAGCCGGCAAGGTCTCTTTGGGCCCGCTCTCTACGATCGGCTGGGACATTCGGGCGAAGGGAAAGTTTTCTATCTTTGAACAGGTTTTTGTACTTCTGGGGCGCAGTGCCGTAAGGGCTGTGCGGCGGACCCCAGGATAGAAAAAGCAAAAATGGTTTGCCCGTGGCGTGGTCGGTGATATATTGACATGCATCCTGAGTCTGGGCTATGGCGTCATAGCCTTCCCATTTTAGTTTCACATCGTCATCAGCGTAATAGTGCGAATTATTATAATCATGGGTGCATTCCATCGCCTTCCAATACTCGAAGCCCTGTCGCCTTTCTTTCGGTATAAAGGAACTTCTCCCATGACCGTCCAAATGCCATTTACCTATGTAGGCGGTATCATAACCAGCTGATTTGTACACTTCGGCCATCGATAAAGCCGTGGTCTCAAGCTGGACGTCGTTCATGAAAACACCGTGCGTGAGCGGATACTGACCCGTCATTAGGCTCGCTCGGTACGGACAACAGACGGGACAGCCCGATACGGCATTTGTAAGGTTTACGCTCTTCTTCGCCAGTGCATCGAGCGCTGGAGTAACTGCGTTCGGATCTCCCGAATAACCTGTGGCCTGAGCCCTCCACTGGTCAGCCAGGAGGAATACGACATTGGGCTTACGCAGTCTTTGTTCTTTGGGTCCGAGAGTGGCACAACCGGTCAGAGTTTTACCAACGCTCAGAGAACCGGTCCAAAGTAACGCATCCCTTAAGAAACCTCTCCTTGATTTACTGAATTTTGCCACTGCTTGCCCAACAAGAATATCTTAGATAAACAGACTCAGCCAGGGTGGTTTTCCTCGGCCTCTTGCTACGATATTACTTAGCCTGGTAATGCCCCCCGCCGCTACTCCGACTTTGCCACCTGGGCCTGCTTTTCTATTTCACTTAGATATGCCAACGTGCGTTCGAGCTTGTCGCTTAGGTGTTTAAGCTTCAGCATAGTCTTTACTCTCGTAATAAGCTCAAGCTTGTTCACTGGCTTACTTATAAAGTCATCCGTACCGGAATCGATGCCGCGTTCGATGTCGCCGAATTCGTTAAGTGCGGTCACCATTATTATGGGGATGTCCGTGGTCTTTGGGTCGTTTTTCAGCCTTTTACAGACCTCAAAACCGCTCATTTTGGGCATCATCACATCCAGCAGAATTAAATCAGGCGGATTCTCTGCTACTATTCTCAGAGCTCTCGGCCCATCGTGGGCGCCGGCGGTCTGGCAGTTCATATCCTCAAGATAGGCCAGCAGGAGCTCAAGATTCTGCTGATTGTCGTCAACAACCAGTACGGTTGGCGTTTTTTCCTGCTCTTGTTCTGCCCTTTTTTGTTTCATAGGAAAATTGCTCCTATTTTTTAGTCACAGATTTCACTGATTTATATTTTTTATTTTGCCAGCTTTGTTTTTCTCTGTGGCCAATTTTTACTTTTTTTACGTGTGTAAATCCGTGTTAATCTGTGTCTCTTTCATTTTTTAATTTTTTTAAGATGGCTGTGCAAAAGGCCGGCAAATCATCGGGCTTGCGGGACGTAATCAAATTGCCGTCCACGATGCATTCAGCATCCACGTAGTCAGCGCCAGCATTCTTAATATCATCTTTAATTGCCATAAAACACGTTGCCTTTTTGCTCTTGTAGGCCTGTGTACTGCACAGCAGCCATCCACCGTGACATATAGCTGCAATAACCTTGCCGGCGTTTACCATATCGTTTGCAAATTTTATAACTTCTTCGTTTCTGCGCATAAAGTCCGGAGCGAAGCCGCCCGGCACAACCATGCAATCATAATCGGCGGCGTTTGCCTGCTTAGCTGCAATTTCCGAGACGCAAGGGTATCCTTCTTTTGAATGATATTCTTTTTTCGCCTCGGCTGCAACAAAATCAATATCCAGGCCCGCTTCTTTCAGCCGGTAGTAAGGGTACCAGACTTCCATGACCTGATACATCTCGTCAACCATAATAGCTACTTTTTTGGCTGTCATTTCAATTCTCCTTTTCTGTTGGCATTGGTTTTTTGAGCCAGGCCAGGTTGAATCGGTAATGCAGGCCGCTGGAAATCAGATGAATGATGTTGTCGGGCGACTGCGTGATAGCCAGGTAGCCGAGCGGCTCGGCGTGCGTGTCATCCATAATGAAGTCCTGTGTCCAGGCTTGTCCATTCAGTTTTCGCGGTGGTCCGCCAGCCGTGAGCAACTTCTTCAGGGGCCAGGTTTTGCCCTCATCGAAAGTGACGGCTGCGAACATACCGTAGATTCGGCGTTCTTTTCCGGCGGCGTCTTTAACAGGAATACCAATCTGCGAGAGCGTTCTGGGTCTGGGCTTGTCTAATATTACGCTTTCGTAGTCAGCGGTATCTGTGAAACTGACATGGAGAATCGGGCCTTCACGAAGTCGCAGCAGAACGGTGCGCTGCCCGCCGCTAACGGGTGGGAACTCAGCGGCCGAGTACGTCCAGGTCTTTCCCGTGTCCTTTGATAAGCTCATTGGCATTCGGTCGTCAATTGGTTTGCCTCTACCAAAGGCCATGATACTGCCGTCGGTGAGTTGAACCGCAGCCGCGTGTGTACCGCGTATATTGCCTCCTGTTACGTTATTGGTGACCATCTGCCATGTTTGGCCGGCATCACGGCTCATATACAGGCCGGTGCCGCCCGGTGCGTCGGCAGGGAAAATGAGGAACCCTTCCTGGGTTTTAGATATACCCATATGGGGTATGTAGCGTCCATGGTCAGGGTCGGCTATTTTGGGATAGGACCAGGTTGCTCCGTTGTCGGTGCTGACTCGCTGGACGAGAGCCAGTTTTGACCACCAGCCGTCGGTCCCTAACCCGTTCAGGTGAAAAATTCTGCCGGTGCCGTCGTTGTAAAGGGCGGTGCCGTGCATATTGCGGTCGCGGGCGTTGAGAAAAGCGGAGGCCTCATCCCATTCGCCGGTGGCTCTGCGGAAACGACTGGCGACAATTCCCAGCTCGCGGCCGCGCTCACGTGCACAGCTAAACCACGCTGCCAGAAGGTCGCCGTTGTCGCACCAGGTGATGCTGGGGACATGATTGTGGAAAAAGAACGGAACAGATTCAGGGTTTTTGGGTTTGCGGACGAAGGGAATAGAACCTTCGAAATACGGTTTGGTCATGTCGGGGCCTTTTCGCCAGTCATAAGGTTTCTGCCTGATGTTGCGAGCATTCAGCGGAGGTTCTTCCGTGGGCAGTGGTTCAGTAGTCGGCAATTGGGCTTGTACCACGCGAAAACCGATCAGCCAGTGTTTGTCTTTGGCCAAAGTGCTCATGCGGTTAGCAGAGCGCAGTGACTTAAGATATACATTGTGGCTGCCTCCTCGAACGACTTTCCAGAGGCCTGATTTGCGTCCGACAGGGTCCTTTTGGACGCCGGCTTCATAAGGTCCGTACCAGCCATAGCACCACTCCTCGACATTGCCGTGCATATCATATAATCCCCAAGCATTCGGAGGCGTGAGGCCGACGCGTGTGGGTACCTTCTCAGGGCGGCTTTTGTGTTTTTGCGCTTTTTGATAGACTTCCGGCAGGTCATTGCCGGTATTGAATCGTGTCGTAGTTCCGGCCCGGCAGGCATATTCCCACTCGGCTTCGGTGGGCAGCCTATGGGGACGTTGCTCTTTCTTCGAGAGCCACTTGCAGAAATTCATGGCATCATGCCAGCTAACGAAGACGACGGCTTCGTCGTCCTCGCTTGAGAGCCCTTGTCTTGCTCGCAAGCTGCGGTGGTCCAGGTCAAACTGTTCGTACTGGGCGTTGGTGACTTCTGTGACCGACATATAGAAAGGTTTGGTGATGAGGACCTTATGCAGGGGCTGTTCATCCAGTTCACCTCCCATAAAGTGTCTGTCGCCATAGGTCAGCGTGATGCTTTTACCATCCGCTTGTCTTTCCTGGCCCATCATAAAACTGCCAGGTCCTATTCGAACCATCTTCATCCCGACTGTGCTTACGTATTCTTTGTCGACAGGTATTTCGCTTTCAACACACTGGGATGATGTGTGGCAACCGGCCAATATACTCAAGTAGGTAAGACTTAAGATTTGCCAGGAACACGACATTGCTTTTTTGATGTTTGTCGCAGACTCCATCTTACCGGGAGATGCCTTTTGTTCTGTTCTCATTTCTTTTCTTATTAATAATCACGGATTAATCGGCTCGACCTCAAAATTATCGAGGTCCATACTGCCGCTGCTAAACAACAGGAAGATTGCGGCCGACTCTGGCAAAGGCTCGCCGAAGTATACGCCGACCTTGCTTTCGGGAATCTCCACGACCGGGTCTGCACCATCAAAGCCATAAAAGACCCGGACTTGTCTGCTCTTCTCGTTGTATAACAGCTTTAGCTTAAGTGACTTCGGCGGAACCTGATAGCGGATGCGCGGAACAGAAATCGATGGCGGGGGAGGCTCGGCCTGCTTGTCTTTTAGTTCGAGAGCAATTTCATGCTTTTTTACGTGCAACAGCAAGGTCCTGACGCGGTCATCTTTGAGCCAGATGGTGAAGCTGGGTGTGCTTTCGCGAACAGTGGGATGAAAGACGAGATTCTTAATGTCAATGGTGGCCCGGAAAGAACCCTTGCCAACGATTCGATTGATTCCTCCGAGAGGGCCGAGAGCATTGATGGTATACTGACCTTTGCCGTTGAAGCCGCCCTTGTAGGCATGATAGTCAGCCCAGTTGTCATGGTCGAACTTGTCGGGGCCTGTGAAGGTTTCGACAATGTCCTTGACCTTTAGCGGCGGATGGGAAATGGCCGGTTGAGGGGTTTGGAGCCATTTGAGATTAAAGGTGTAATGCTCGCGGCTGGTGAGAAGATGAATGAGCCTGTCGGCGCTTTGACAGGTGGTCATATAGCCGCGATACTCAGCATTGCGCTCGCTCATTGTGAACAGTCCGCCAGCAGTGCTTTCTACCGGTCGAGGTGGTCCGTCATCGGTGACCAGGCGTCTGTGTGGCCACGTTCTGCCGTTATCCGTTGACAAGGCCGCATAAAGGCCGCGAACCTTACGGGTTACACCTGCAGCATCGGTGATGTTAATGCCTTTGTCGGCAAAGGAGGCAAAGAAGAGCGGCCCCTCTTTCAGACGCAGCAAAACCAGGCGCTGCTGGCCGCCGATAGGAGGAAACTCGCTTGCTGAGTGATACCAGTTCCTGCCAAGGTTGGTGGATGTGCTCTTTGGCATTTTCCCGCCAATATCGTGCCCCCGGCCGAAAGCTATCAACCGGCCATCACCAAGCTGGGCGACACCTCCGTGAATACCGGCGATAGTGCCGCCGGGATTGTGCCAGGTCAGGCCCTCGTCCCTGCTCAGCCAAAGGGCCGAGCCTCGCATGTCAACGGTCATAGCGATGGCACCGTCCCGCATCCGAAAGATGCTGCCGCTGGGTGAATGTCCTCTGGTATATTCGGGCAGTATTATTCGCGGGGCCGACCAAGTTGCACCACTGTCTGTGGACGTCCGCATAAAAAGGATTGTGCGGCTGGCCGCAGCAAAAGACATGGCACCGAAGTGGTAGATAGTCTTGTCGCCGTCGAACCACAGTCCGGGTCCGGTCTCATTTCGGTCGGGCGTGTCCCAGAACAGCGATGCCGGCTCCCACTCCTCGGCGTCCCAGCGAAGCCGGCTGCCAGCTACCACCAGCTCCCGGCCGCCTTCGGTAACCGTGCTGAACCAGCCAGCCAACAGATCACCGTTGGGGCAGGCGACGACGTCGGGACCATGGTTGTGCGAAGCGAATACCGGCCCATACAGATGAGGCGGAATTTTAACAAACTTACGAGGCCCCCTAAAGTAAGGCTTATCACGGTCTGGTCCCCTAATTATCTGGCCCCGCCTTCGCGACACAACGTTGCGTTGATGTGGCTTTGGCACGACCTTCAGCGGTTCGGTCCTGGGCATCTCGCTCAGGACAGCCCGAAAACCTGTCATCCAACTTCTCGCAGCTGGCAGCGCGCCCATACGATTAGCGGAGCGTAAATAGTATACGCGCGAGCCGTGGCTGCCGCCTCGAGTGACTCGGAAGTTGCCGGTTTGGTAGCCTACCGGGTCCGTTTGATGGCCCGGCACGTAAGGGCCATACCAATCGTAGCACCACTCCTCGACGTTGCCGTGCATATCATAGAGGCCCCACGCGTTGGGAGGCGTCTTACCCACGTGAAGAGCAGTTGGTGTCGGGCCGCCCGTTCTGCGGGCGTTCTTGTGGAATACCTTGGGCAGCGTGTCACCGGGATAATAATTGCTGGTTGTATCGGCCCGACAAGCATATTCCCACTCGGCCTCGGTCGGAAGGCGATAGGGCCGGTCCTCCTTGTCCGAGAGCCACCGGCAAAAGGCCTGAGCATCGTACCAGCTTACGTTTATTACGGCTTCGTTGTCGTCGTCAGAAAGCCCCTCTTTTCCGCGCAGGCTTTTATGATATGTATCAAATAATTCATATTGAAGGTTTGTCACCTCACAGACACCCATATAGAAAGGTCGGGTAATGGTGACGGTGTGTACGGGCTTTTCGTCAAAGTCGCCTTCTCTCAGAAAATCGAGACCCTCGATAATAACTTCCGGGGGCAACGGCGTATCGAGCCGGCCCATCTGAAAAGTGCCCGGCCCTATTCGCACGAACTTCATACCGATAGAATTGGTGAATGTCTCAGGCATTTGTACAAAAGGCAATTTCTCTTTTGCCTTCGTGGTACCTGGTCCCAGCACAAAAGAGAGCACCAAGACCGCCAACAATATCTTTTTCATTCTTAATGCCTTTAAGTAATTTGATTGCTGTAATTTTCGATGAACTCACGGACTTCCGGCCTGATGTATATTTTCTCGATATCTACGACTTTTGAGACTGCTTCGGCACAAAGTGCGGCCATTTCGGCTGAGGAAGCCTGCGTATCCACAAAGAAAATCCGCTCGTTTTTCAGGGTGCAAAGTCCCCCGCCGCTGCCACCGAGCGGCTCTCTGCGGATGGTGACGCCGTTTGCTTCCAGCAATTCCAAAAGCTTTTCCAAAATCCTCTGCTTGTTCATTTCCCGCACGCAGTATTGTGTATCGCAGTTCAAGAAAAACCGTCTCAGGTGTCGATATAAATACTTGTGAGCCGATAACTTCCGGCAGACAATAACCAACGGCCAAATTCTATAACAGGACGGGACAATTGACAAGCATTATAGAAAAACGGGTTTCTCTGCACAGACGGCTGGCATCTGAGCAGCAGCAGATTAGTGCCTTAAAAGCGCAAGCGAGTCACCTTCAGGCCCTTGCCAACATCGGGACAGCCACTTGTATGATAGCCCACGAAGTCAACAATCTATTGCTGCCTTTGGGCAATTACGCGGCTCTTGCTCTGAGTAATCCCGACGACAAGCTTCTGATTGAGAAGGCACTTCAAAAGACGGTGCGAATTTCTGAGCGTGCATCGAAAATTATGGAAAGTATGCTCGCTGTGGCCAACAGCGAAGTGCAAGAGAGGAGAGAGACGCCACTTATCATATTGGTCGAAGAAGTCTTTAACTGTCTGTGTCGCGATTTTGCCAAGGACAAGATAACTGTAAATCTCAAAATTCCCGACCATTTAACGGTTTGGGCTATTCCCGTTCAGATTCAGCAGGTTCTAATGAATCTTATTCTTAATGCTCGTGATGCAATGTTACCTGCCGGAGGTATTTTAACTATCGAAGCCCGGGAGATTGCTGACGCAGTCAAGATAGGAGTCAGTGACACCGGCTATGGGATTGAACGAGATAAGTTAGAAAAGATTTTCGAGCCGTTCTTCACCACAAAAAGAGACAAGAAATCGTCATCTCAAAACTCAAGCTCCGGACTTGGCCTGGCGTTCTGTAAACAAATAGTCGACGCTCACGGAGGCTGCATCAGTGTAGAATCCAAACCGAACGAGGGGAGTACATTCAAAATAAGCCTGCCGAAGCGGCGGTCAAGGTAATACGAAAAAGTGGCTCAAAATATTGGCCATATCGTTTTAATGTTACTGCTGCTTACGTGTTCCGCTTTTTTCTCAGGAGCCGAGACCGCCTTCTTTAATCTGTCGCGCAGACAAATCAGTCTGCTTAAAAAATCCAAACACAAAGTGCAGAACCTGGCTGTACGGCTTTTGAGCAGACCGAGGCAACTGCTCAGCTGCCTGCTGTTTGGGAATACGATAGTTAATGTTCTCTTTTTCGCTGCGGCCAGTGTGCTTACGGTCAGGATGCGGCAGCAAATCGGCGTGACAGCAGCAGCGGTCAATGCCTGCTTTAGTTTTTGTTTGCTGGTACTGTTCGGCGAGGTAGTGCCAAAATCGCTGGCCTACGCAAATTCAAGACCTGTGTGTGTTACCGCTGCGCTGCCGGTCTATTTGTGTCTGCGGGTTTTTTCACCTGTTGTATCGGTTTTGCGGTTCTTAATAGTAGAGCCGGCCATTCGCTTGTTTCTTGGACCAACGAAGCCTCCCAAACCTGTAACCGCAGGCGAATTCAAATTGCTGATTGAACAAGTGCGAAAACGGGGCCTAATCACCGCTAACGAAAATAAGCTGCTGACGGAAATTATCGAGCTTGGGTTTTTGAAAGTTCGGGATTGTTTACGGCCGCGAGTGGATATGATTGCCTGTGCCGTGACGGACCCGCCTCAAACAGCCCGAGACTTGATGCTCAAAAACCACCTCACGAAGCTGCCTGTATATGTCAGGAGGATAGATAATATAATCGGTCTTGTGCACCTGCGTCAGTTGCTGCTTCGGACAGATACGTCACTGGACAAACTTGTTCAGCAGGTCAATTTCGTTCCCGAGCAAAAGACGGTTGAATCTTTGCTGGAATTTTTCCGGAGGACTCATACCGACACGGCAATAGTGGTGGATGAGTACGGAGGGATAGCAGGTTCCGTTCGCCTGGAGGATATCGCGGAAGAATTGCTTGGTCCGATCGAGCCTATAAGTGGTATTGAACCTATCGAGCAAATAGGGCCTTTGGAGTATCGGCTGGCGGGCGACCTGGCAATACACGACTGGGCTGAGGCGTTTGGCATCGAGCAGGCGGAGACCCGACTTTCCACGGTCGGCGGCATGGTAACCGCCCTTCTGGGCAAGATACCCAAAAGTGGCGACGTGGCATATTTGAAAAACTTAAAGTTCACCGTCGAACAGGTGCGAAGGCACCGCATCAAGAGCTTAATATTAACCCTTGAACCGATTCCTGCTAATGGTCAATAACATAGTTCTAATACTGGCAGTTGTGCTTTTCGTTGTTCTTGGCGGCTTGTTCTCCGGGGCCGAAACGGGACTGTATCAGCTTAGCCGGCTTCGCTTGCGACTCGGTATTGAAAAGAAGCGATTATCATTTGTCGTCCTCGGCAAGGTTATGCGTGACAGTCCCGGCCTTCTTCTTTCAATGTTAATAGGTACGAACCTTGCTAATTATCTTGCTACGAGTATTGTAACACTTATATTATTAAGCAAAATGGAAGTCGAACACACCGCTGAATTATTTGCAACCCTTCTAACGGCCCCGACACTGTTCGTCTTTTCCGAGCTGGTTCCCAAAAATATCTTCTTTTATCGCGCTGATTCCCTGATGCCCTATTTTGCACCCGTGTTATTCGTATTCCATAAGATTTTAACCTGGTCGGGAATAGTGCCGTTGCTTAAGTTCATATCGCGGGTCTTTGCCCGGTTAGGAGGTGCGCCTGTGTCTGCTAAAAAGGTGATATCGAATGTGCGCCCATCTCACATCAAGGCAATTTTCCGCGAAACGCGGGAAGAAGGTTTTCTCAGTGCGGTGCAAGCCGATATCATAGATCGCGTTGCAAGTATTCCCAACATAACAATAAAGTCTGTGATGACGCCGATTAACAAGGTTGAGATGGTCGAGCAAAACTCTGATAACTCAGCCTTGTTGAGCAAATTGAAGAAGTCAGCTTTTACCCGTTTGCCGGTATATGAGGACCGGCCTGCGAATATTGTCGGCTTTATCAACATTTACGAAGTCTTAGGCTCGGGACAGGGGTTCAGGAATTTGCGTAGTTTTGTAAAGCCGATTCGGCAGCTTGCCTCGGATACTGTTGTATCAGATGCGATGAGTATTATGCGGAAGGAAAATCAAAAAATCGTCCTGGTAACACGAGCTGGTCACGCTGGGCGAGAAAAACCTGTTGGCATTGTGACAATGAAGGATTTGGTTGAAGAACTCCTCGGCGAACTGACTGAGTGGTAAAGCCGTGGCCCTGGCGCAAGCAGCGACTTAATTTGCGATACCCAACGTTGACGATTTCATCGTAACGCGATTCTTTCAATTTTCACCAAGGATTTTTCGTGATCTGCTACTACGTACTTTTTGCTTTTGCCTTTCTTTACCACCTTATGGCCTTCATTTTCGAGTCTGCGTTTGAGATTTTCAATTCCTCCGGGATACTTCGGATTTAGTTCGCCGCCGGTCTTCAGCGTTCTCCAATACGGCGTGATGCGTTTCTTATCGGCACCCGCTTCTTCCTCCGCGGCGTTGGCGGCGATCCAGGCGAAGATTCCGGTCGTTATTGGACAGCCAATTGTTGCGCCGTGTTTCTTAGCCAAGATTTTTCTAATTTCATTAATGGTTATAAGTTTGCCTTTCGGAACCTTTTTCATTATTTCATCTACTTCCTTAGGTGCCGGGATAACAAAAGTGCCTGTGCCCCATCTTTTGGACTTTTTGTCGTCAATTTTCTCTACCCTTGGCAGGTCCTTACTGTCTGCCAACTTTTCTCTCCAGGATTTCTTAGGAGCCATTTTTGCTGCCCTCGCAATATGCGATACTAATCAAAAAGCACTTTTACAATGTCATTGATAGCAGTACGTGTCTTTCCGTTGGTGTTATTTGTCAGAATGGAAAATATGTAATCGCCATCTGCAGTGCTGCATACACCTGAAAGCGACTTGACACCGGTAATGTATCCGGTCTTGCCGAAGATTTTGCCCTTGTATTTTTCTTCTTTAAAATATCTTCTGATTGTCCCATCCACCCCCCCTACCGCTAACGAATCTTTATAAAGCTTCCAATTCTTACTCTTGTAGAGATTGGATAATACCTTTGTTAAGGCGTTTGCACTAAGCCTGTTTTTTCTGCTCAGGCCGCTGCCATCATCAATATGAAATTCTTTTTCATCGATACCAAGCCCCAACAAATATTGACTGATTAGCTTGCGCCCGTCGGCCCAGCTGCCATTCTTGTGGCCCTTATGTGAATGTGCTGCAATAGTTTTGAGCAGGGCCTCAGCCGCAAGGCCAAAGCTGTCCTTATTGCAGCGGACCAGGCATTCGGTTATCGGTGTGTGGTAGACTCTGAGCAGCCTGAAATTGCAATCTTGCTCCACCGGTTTTTCTATAACTTTGCCTTTTGCGTTTATCCCTGCCTTGGCTAAATTCTCCGCCAACAAGAAACCAAAAAACGCGGCAGGCCTTTCAATTGCGACCGGGAACGGCCCCTGTTGCTTTTTACATTTGCCCTCCAAGATAATTTTATTAGGCTCGCGAGTGCGGTAAGCCGCGACACCAACCTTGCCCTTTTTTACGCGTCTGACCTTATTGATTATTTTTACATAATCGGTCGCCGGCTCGATAAAAACAACCACTTTACCGCCGGAATTTTTCGCGGTCACGCCGATGCAATTACCGTTGTAATTTAAGCCGCTGACTTCGCAGGCATGCGGGCGGTTTAGCTCCTTCTTTGACCAATTCGAATGAACGCGCTGGTCATCGACTATGCTGCTATCAACAATAATATCTTTGATGGTTTTGACACCATTTTGCTTCAGAGCTACCGTTATATCTTTAAATATCCAACCGGCCTTTTTTTTGTATTTGGCGTCTGTTGCTTTGTCGCCTAACAGTGGGTCGCCGCTTCCTATTATTACCAGCGTATCCTTGCAAAGCCCTACCTTTGTTTTGTACTCGTAATTTGGCCCCAAATATTTCAAAGCGGCGGCAGTGGTAATTATTTTCATATTTGAGGCCGGCAGCAGCGCCTTTCTTGCATTATGGGTGTACACCGTTTTGCCCGAATCGGCCTCTACTATATGAATGGAGAATTGAACCTTTTTCTGGGACTTTCGGCCGAGGATGCTGTCGATTCGCTTTGCCAAATCGGCCGATGCGGTGCCGACAAAGCAGATGCAAAGCATTACAACGGTCAATAGTTTTTTCGTGTAAGCTCTCATAGCGCAGCAATTTGTTAACACAAAGATGCTCAAAATTCAAGCAAGATGATTATTTACATCGGACACCGCACTATTTGTGCTTGAATCGTTGCTGCTTTCGTTGGATAATTGCGGCGGGATTATTGCTATTGTAAGGTTGCTGTTATGAAAATAGCCTATTTTGATTGTTTTGCCGGCGCCAGCGGCGATATGATTGTGGCGGCGATGCTCGATGCCGGGCTTGACGCTAAATTTCTAAAAGCTCAGCTTACGACCCTCGGCATAGAAAAGCTCGATATAAAACTTACTGAAACTAAGCGTGCAGGCCTGAGGGCAATCAGCTTCGAACCTCTCACGTCAAAACAAGACCACCACCGCGACATCAAACAGATAACCAAAATCATCAATCAAAGCAAAATAAGTGAACGGGCAAGAAAAACGGCAATCATAATATTTGATAAAATTGCCCAAGCTGAGGCGGCAGTTCATAACAAAGAGCCGGACGATATTCACTTTCACGAAGTCGGGGCCCTTGACTCTATCGTTGATATCGTCTCAGCATGTATCGGCATCGAAGCTCTTAGTGTTGAGAAGGTATATTGCTCGGCGCTGAATGTTGGCGGCGGCACCGTTAAGTGTGCCCACGGGTTGATGCCTGTGCCTGCACCCGCAACGGCTGAGCTGCTAAAGGACGTTCCCATCGCTGGCGGACCAGGGCAGGCTGAGTTCCTGACGCCGACCGGAGCGGCGATTTTGACCACTATAGTTGACGAATTCGGCCCCCTGCCATCAATGAAGATTGAGACCGTAGGCTATGGTGCAGGCTCTATGCAATTTGACGATTTTCCCAACGTTTTGCGACTGATTCTTGGGCAAGCCGCGGCCGAAGACTCGGCTAACGCCGATACTGTCTGTCTGCTTGAAACCAACATTGATGACATAAGCGGCGAGCTGCTTGGCTGCGTAACCGAGACCCTGTTTGAACAGGGCGCTCTGGACGTTTTTACTACCCCGATTCATATGAAACAGAACCGCCCTGCCGTCCAGATATCTGTTATTTGCAAGACTGAAGATGCTCCGCGGTTAGAACAAGTCCTTTTCGAGCAAGGGCTCACGTTCGGAATCAGGAGACAAATCTTGCAAAGAAGCAAGTTAGCCAGGGACTTTCTCGCTGTGCAGACTGAATTCGGTCAAATAAGGATAAAGACCGGCTCGTTAAACGGCAAGATTGTGAACGCAAAGCCAGAGTTTGCCGAGTGCGTTTCATCAGCGAAAAAGCACAATGTGCCCGTGAAGGCCGTGTTAGAAGCGGCTATGGCCGCCTACCAAAAAGGGCAAACCAAGGGAAATAATCGCCCGTAATCACTATGCTGAAAAGCTGTTGAGGTTTTTGCTGGCCGGCATCGAGCAAACAGGGACTTTGTATTCGTAAGTGCTTTTCTCACAACAGGTTGCGCGATTTTGGTTCGATTTTGAGAAATTCTATTGTTCTATTGACAGGGATGCCGATGACTACTATAGTAGCGATTACCAACGAAGCGCTTTGAAGAGTTTTTTTCGGCTTTCTTAGCCGTGGCGAGCTCCCGGAATGGTTTCCAAATCAGTTCACGGGAGCTTTTCCTTTAAACAGGTTCTGAGAGGAGAATTTGTCCCTCCGTAGAGGTCGCAAGACCTCATCAGATGTCTGCTTTTTTGTATTGACTTTCGTGGCTTGACGTATATACTATATATATATTGTGTTCCGGAACAAAACCGGATAGGAGAGAGGGAGCACTGCTGGGTTTTCTGGCGTCCAGGAATACATGGGTGATACGAGGCCAGCCGCCCTACTATTATGTGCTCAAACAGGTTGAGGTCAGGATGATGTCGCGAGGGTCAAGAGGCAGGCATAGGGCAGATTACAGGGCCCCCAATATTATTTCACTGTTGCTTTTCGTCTCAGTTTTTTTTGTCAATAGCGTGCTGGTAGATAGTTTGGCCGCTGGGCAAAACAAGGTAGCCGGTAGTTTTGCGAAGGTCGAGGTCGGTTTGAGTGACGGATTACGTGGCGAGGATATCCTGGCTTTGCCGAGAACCCTTGGCAGTGAGTTAGAGGTTCCGGACCGTCCGAAACGCATTAGAGTCCAACAGCCATCTAATGACGATTGTGGGGGCGCGATAGCGGTGGAGGACGGGGTACCCTATGTCGGTTCGACGGCCGCTGCGACTGGGGTTGATGAAAGTAGTTGTGCCTACAACGATACGAAGGACGTGTGGCACTCCTTCACTGCATCTGTCACCGGCACTGCCATCATAAGTCTGGCCGGCAGCACGTTCGATACGACATTGGCTGTTTTCGATGGCTGCGGCGGGACGGAATTGGCGTGTAATGATGATAGCTGCTTCTACCTCGAATCGGAAATAATTACCACTGTGTCCGCGCCAAACACCTATTTTATCCGCATAGCCGGGTACAATGGCGCCAGTGGCGACTATACTCTTACCGTCACGAATATTGGTTGCGTTTTGCCGCCTGAGCCGAATAGTCCCAGCCCTGCGAATGATGTGAACAATGTGTCGCTCCAAGCTCTTCTGTTTTGGAACGGTGGTGAAGGCGTTGCTTCTGATTCGCAAGGCGTTATGAAGCCGGATGTAATTTACGGACAGGACAACCGTCTCGACGAGTACGAGGTGAGCGACGTTAACATTTTGGCCGCCGGCGATTCGATGGTGGCGCTGGTGTCCCCGTCCCAGCTAATTGACAACCATGATGGTACGTTCTCTCTGCCAATGGAAACTTATGCCCAGTGGTACTTGTTGGCTGACCCCATAGGAACCGGTAATCCTCTCTGCTCTGATGAGCCGTTTCGCGACCAGCCCAACCCGGCGTGGTGCTCGGGCTTTCTGGTCGCACCCGATATCATAGCTACTGCAGGTCATTGTGCCTGCGCGGACGATTGTGCGGCTATGGTTTTCGTGTTTGGCTTCGTTATGCTGGATGCTGACACGCCTGTGCTGACAATAGACGAATCGCAGATTTATTACTGCAGTGAAATTATCGCCAACCGGATCGCAGCTGCGGATTGGGCACTGGTTCGACTGGATAGGCCGGTAACTGATCATAATCCACTACGTGTGCGAAGTGAGGGCACTATACCTGGCGGAGAAGATCTGCTGGTGATTGGTCATCCAGTTGGGCTTCCGAGGAAGTACGCAGGGGGTGCGACCGTTCGTGATAACACGGAACCGGAGTACTTCCAAGCCAATTTGGACACGTACGGCGGCAACTCAGGTTCAGCGGTTCTCAGCGCTAATACGCTACAGGTAGAAGGAATTCTTGTCCGTGGAAATCCCGACTTTGTGCGGGACGGCAGTTGTGACCGTTCGAACGTGTGCCCGGACACAGGTTGCCCTTATTGGGAAGATGTCACCCGGGCTACGGAGTTTGCTGCGTTGCTCCCTTTGGAAAGTTACGATGTGTATTTTGACAGCAATAGCCCGCCGACGCAGTTGGTATGTAGTGATATTAACGAGCCGGTGTGTGACCCGACGCCTGAGCCGAGCGCATCGCTGCAGCCGTGCACCACGTACTACTGGCGAGTTGTGTCCAAGAATTGGTGCGGTGAAACCGAGGGTCCCATCTGGTCGTTCACAACCGCAACTGTTGCCGGCGATTTCGACAATGATTGCGATGTTGACTTTGAGGACCTGGCGGAGTTAGTGTTGTACTGGTTGGAAGATGAGCCATCGGTGAATATTGCTGCTCCGGACGACATAATTGACTTCGCCGACTACGCGGTGCTGGCCGAGAAGTGGCTCTGGAGTAACGAGCCATAACTGCGTCAAGCGCGAAGTTGGGCTTCATTTGCCGTTAAGAGGCATCCCGCGGACTGAGAAATAAATCATTGTGATCTTTTTTGTTCGAGGAAGGCTTCTAAGATTTCCGCAGCGGCGATGGCATCGAGGTGTTTCTTTTTCTTCTTGATGCTCAACTCTGCGGCAGCTAACTTTTCGTCGGCGCCGAAGGTGCTCAATCTTTCATCCTGAAAATGGACAGGAATATCAAGGACTTTTTCCAACTGCTCGCCGAACTGGAAGACCAGTTTGGCTTGGGAGCCGACGGTGTCGTCCATATTCAAAGGCAGACCGAGCACAATGGCTTCGACGTTTTCGGCCTCGACCACGTCTTTGATTTTTCTCAGCAGGTCTTTTTGGCCTTCGATTACGGTTAGCGGCGACGCAACGGTCTCGGCCGCGTCGCAAATTGCCAGTCCTGTGTGTTTAACGCCATAATCTATTGCTAAATATCGCATTTTATTGTACCGGCGCCGTGTTGCTCATTGTTTTGTTATAGGAAGTTTTCTTTACCGTGCTGCTTTATCAAGTCGAGCAGCTCCTTTAATCTGTGCGCTTCGTTAACGGGACATACGAGTGTCGCATCGGGGCTGTGAGCCACAACTATATTTTCCAGCCCGAGGACGGCGATCAGATGCCCCTGCTCCTCAGTCACTATGATACTGTTCTTACAGTCAAGCAGCTCACTTGTGCCGGCTACAACGATATTATTGTCCTTGTCGGAACTGATAATGTCGGCGAGGGCGGCGAAGGAGCCCATATCAAGCCAGCGGCAGTTTAGTTTTATCGCATAGACGTTCTCGGCTTTTTCCATAACGGCGTAGTCAATGCTGATTTTGGGCAGCTTGAGAAAGCACTCCCGAAGTATTTGCTTTTGGTCCGGCGTGTCCCAGGCTCGCTGAATTTTGCGTAACGGCTCGGTGGCTTCGGGCAAGAACTTTTCCAAATTAGCCAGGATTGTTTTTGCCTTCCAGACAAACATTCCGGAGTTCCATAGGTACCGGCCGCTCTTGAGATACTCGTTTGCGGTTTTTTCGTTCGGTTTTTCTTTGAATGCTTCGACGGAATATATTGTGCTCTCACAATCGCGACACTTTTGAACACTGCCACATTTTATGTAACCGAGCTGGGTACCGGCGAAGGTTGGCTGGATTCCAAAAGTGACTAAATCGTCCGGATTATTGTTCACAAAGTTCAAGGCGTCTTTGAGGACCTGCTGCAAGGACTCGGCCGGTTCTATTATCTGGTCGGCGGTAACGATGGCCATCGTAGAATCCTGGTCATACTTGGCAAGGACGCTGGCGGCCAAACCAATTGCTCCGGCAGTGTCACGGACGGCAGGCTCGGCAATGACATTGTCAAAGGGCAACTCCGGTAGATTCTCACGTACAAGGTCTGCGTAGCCGGTGTTTGTGAGAACGATTATGTTTCTTATGTCGAAAATCGGTGAGAGGCGTTCGAAACAGCGCCTAAGCAGTGTTTGGCCATCGAGCAGTTTTAAGACTTGTTTTGGTCGTTTCTGTCGGCTGAGGGGCCATAGTCTTTTCCCTGTCCCTCCTGCCATTACAACCGCGTAGTTCATCGCCGACTCCTTGTTTAAGCGAAGACAAAAAATAACACGGGCATCACGATTACAGCGAAAATTGCTGTAGTGACTACCCAAAGCGCACTGGCTAACGACCCATCCAAATCAAAAACGTTGCTCATTGTCACCATAACAACGGCACTCGGAGCAGCTGACAAAACTAATATTACTTTTCGAACCAGGCCGGTCAAGTTTTGTCCGGTAACGGCCAGCAGCCCGATGAGCAAAAGTGCTACAGCCGGCGTTAAAACAAATTTTACCGCAGCAAGCGGAAAATACAAGTTTATATAGTTTTTCAGCCGAGACAAGCGTACACGCAGACCAATTGCGAAAAACGCCAGACTCGATGCAGTGTAAACAAAGATATCAATAATATGAAGTTTCGATATGAAATTGGGGAATTTGGTATTGGTCAAGTTCAGGACTATAGCCGTTATCACTGCTGGAATCGCAAGACAACGAGGGTCCAGTATCTGTACGAGCTTAAATTCACGATGAGTATCATTTATCCGAAGTTCGTGAACTTTCAGTAGAGGGAAGAAGACAAGGTAAATAGTAGATATCACAGGTGCAAGGTACAGGTTTGCCAGGCCGAGGCCTTTGGCACCAAATAGCGCATAGCAGACAAATGCTCCGCCGGTATAACCGAGGTTGCTGAGCGCCCCTGCCAGGATAAGTGTTAATCGGCTCCTGCGGTCAAGTTTGTAGGCAGAAAACACCGCTGTCGAGATAGCCGTGATTGTCAGCATCAAACATAAGCCGACTATCGGCAGCCAGATAAGCTCTCTCGATAGCTGCATCCGCCAGATTACAAGCAGTGCGATGGGCCAGTTCAAGCAGACCAGAAGACCGGTCATTATCTTTTTGGCCAGGCTTTCCGGCAGGCCAAATCGCTTGCCTGCCAGATATCCCGAAACAAGTCCGCAGACAAGCACCACCAGCATACTTGCGAAGCGAAGGCGGGCAACGTTCTGAGCGGAAAAAGTCGCCAGAATATTCTGCGGTACCGGCAGCATTAAACAAGAAAGTCTCCGTCAATTTCGGTGGAAGGCTGAATCTGCTTTGCCAGTTTTTCGTAGCCGGCCCTGCCCATAAGGGCAAAGGTGGCTTCCTTTCCTAACTCAACGGCCGGCTGGTCGTAAGTATTGATACCGAACAGCGCGCCCGCAAGTGAAGTTGTCACCTCAAACAAATATATGAACTGCCCCACTGTATAAGCGTTTACCCTATCGAAGACAACGGTAAGGCAGGGACGTTTGTCTGTCAAAAGCGCATACTCGGTAGCTTTCTTTTCGTTGTTGAGTAACGTGCCCAAATCGGCACCCGAGAGGTATCCTAACTCAGGAGCGCAATCAGGGGCCGGGCTAATTTTTAGTCCTCTTTCAAAATTATTGACCTGCAGAAAGGTGAATAGTTTATCGTTGGGTCCTTCACGATATAACTGGACCTGGCTGTGCTGGTCGGTTGCACCGAGGGCCTTGACAGGGGTAGGGCCGATGTGCACTTCGCTGCCGGCCAAATCCTTGGCTTTGCCGAGGCTCTCGGCCCAGAGCTGCCTGTACCAATCGGCTAAATCTTTGAGCGCGTAACTATACGGCATCATCACCGATATTTTCTTGCCACGATTGTAAAAGTGGTAGTTTATGGCGGCGTTTATCGCAGCGGGGTTTTTGTAAAAATCTTCGCAGCTAACTCTTGCGTCTATATCACGAGCGCCCTTTAGAAGCGAATCGATATCAATACCGCACATAGCGGCGCTAAACAGGCCAACGGTACTTAGGACGCTGAATCTGCCTCCGACGCCCACGGGGACTTCAAGAGAGCGCAATTTCTCCTCGCTAACGATTTTCCGAAGGGTGCCCTTTTTGGGGTCCGTGGTCGCAACTACTTGGTTTCTTAAACCTTCGGGGCCAAGCTTGTCTAAAAGGAGTTGGCGAACAATCAAAAATTGGCTTGCGGTCTCTGCGGTTCGGCCGGATTTGCTAATAACGTTAAAAATCGTCCTATCGAGCTTGTCGCCGACCCAATTCAAAAATGAGCCAAACTGAACAGGGTCAATATTATCGAAGACAAACAAACGTGGACCTGAACGCTGTGTATCATCGAGATTGTGCATATAAGGGTTCAGTGCGGTCTGCAAAGCGATGTTGCCGAGGGCCGAGCCGCCGATGCCCAGCACAACGAGATTTTCGCATCGCTCTTTTAGCTCACCAACAAGCTCTTTGACCTGCTGGGCAATTTGTGTATTAAGGGGCAGCTCTCTGTATGGTGTCTGGCCGGCTTTTCTCTCTTCATTCAGCTTGCGAATCAACGGCGATGTTTCTTCCGCGAGCGATTTTATCTGCTCAGCCGTAATGCCGTGTTCGCCGCCTATAACTTCAGCAGTGGCATTCTTATAGTAGACTCTAATTTGTGGCTCAGACATAGTACATCCCTTACTTGAAAATTGAAACCTACGGTAACTCACCAGGTAAATATGATTTACCCCTCAAGTTTTCACAGGTCATCTTCCGTTACGAGGTTAGCGTATTTTACCAACAGTGACTTTGTCTGTCCCGTGTTAAATTTGACTACTACGATGCTGTTTTCGCCCATATCAATAAACTCTTTGACCCTGCCGAGACCGAAGATTTCGTGTCGTACCAACTGACCGACAGCAAAATTCGCAATGGTATCATATTGTGTATACGTCGAGGAAGTGTCGCTTTCCTGTGTGGTTTCGGCAAGGCCAATACCAAGCTCGTAAAGGAACGGCGAGGGTATTGTTCGCAGCATCTGGCCTCGCACCGTTCTATATCTGGCACAACTTATATAAAGCTGCGCTTTGGCCCGTGTTACGCCCACAAAAAAAAGCCGGCGTTCTTCTTCGGTTTCATCTTCGTCGCCGGCACTTCTTTCGTGCGGCAACAAGCCGTCTTCGAGGCCGACAATGAAAACATTTTCAAATTCAAGTCCCTTTGCACAGTGTAAAGTCATAAGTGCGACAGACCCTCCGGATTCGTCATAGGTATCGGCGTCACTAAAAAGCGCTATCTGCTGAAGATAATCGAGCAGTGACGGCTCCTCTGCCTGTTGGTCGTACATGCCGGCCGCATTTATCAGTTCGTTGACGTTCTCCAGCGCACCTTTCTCTTTTGCATCTTCGCTTTTGAGTGATTCAGCTAATCCGGATTCGACAAGAACTCGCTCCGCAAGCGGTGCCACTTCGCCGGTGCTATCCTTCTTGAATTCTCCTATCATATTTACGAAGACAACGATTTTGCTTTTCGACGCCTTGGAAATAGAATCAATCTGCTCTGCCTTCTTTAAGCCTTCAAAAAAGCTGATATTGTGCAAAGCAGCGTAGGCGCGGACTCTGTCGATTGTCGTTTTTCCTATGCCTCGCGGCGGGGTGTTGATGATGCGCAAGAGCGAAATTTCATCATCCGGGTTGACGAGGACTTTCAAATAGGCGAGCAGGTCGCGGATTTCCTTTCTGCCGTAGAATTCCACTCCCCGAACAACCTGGTAGGGTATCTTGTTCTGGATGAGAGCCTCTTCGAGCACCCTGCTCATAGCGTTAATACGATAGAACACAGCTATATCACTTAAAGATACGTCTTGGTTAGCTAAATCCTTTACCTGGCGGGCAACTGCGTGGGCTTCGTCGGCCTCATCCTCGAAAACGCTAATGACAATGTCTCCCCCGGCAGGTTTCGTGGGTATGAGCGTTTTCTGCTTTCTCTTTTGGTTAAACGAAATCAGCTTGTCGGCGGCTTCGAGAATATTAGGCGTGCTGCGGAAATTTTCCTCGAGTTTGACCACCGCGGCGTCAGGCCAGTCATTTTCAAAAGCCAATATGTTGCGGATGTCGGCGCCTCGCCACCGGTAGATGGACTGGTCCGGGTCGCCGGTCGCACAGATATTGTTGTGAGCCGAAACAAGGCTTTTGGCGATTTTGTACTGAGCATGATTGGTGTCCTGATACTCGTCGATGAGCACGAATTTGAAGCGATTTCCAAGCTCGCCGCACACATCGGGACAGTCCTGAAGCAAGAACGCGGCCTTGAGCAGCAAATCATCGAAATCGAGGGCGTTTCGCTCGCTCAAGATGTGTTCGTAGCGAGCGTATATCTTGGCCAAAGTCTTCGAAAAAAAATCGTCCGCTTCCGCTTTGAGTGTGTCAACGTCTACGAGATTGTTTTTCAACGCAGAAATAGCTTCGAGCATTCGGGCAGGCGGAAAGTTTGTGGCATCGAGCTCACAGTCTTTGACAGCCTGCTTGATACACCGGCTTTGGTCAGACTCACCATAAACACTAAAGTTGGATTTGATGCCTGCACTATCTGCATATCGGCGCAGAATTCTGACGCACAAAGAATGAAAGGTGCTGATATGCGCCCCTGTAGCAGTGCCCAGAGCAACGACTCTCTGGCGCATCTCGTCAGCAGCTTTGTTTGTAAAAGTTATAGCGCAAATATTGTGTGGCGGTACACCTGAATCGATAAGCGCAGCGACGCGATATGTGATAACACGGGTCTTTCCGCTGCCGGGGCCGGCAAGAACAAGTAACGGCCCTTCCTTATGAAAAACTGCTTTTCTTTGCGAAGAGGTAAGCTGGTCGTATTGCATTATCCTGTATCGTTGTGTTACGCTATATCTTAACGGTATCCGGCGCTGTGCGCTATTTCGATTTTTTGAGCATCCTTTCTTCCTCTTGTTTTAGTTTCTCAGCGAGGTCCGGCCTTTCGATTTTGATACGGTTGTAAAGAGTTTGTCTCAGGTCCGGCGAATACTGTCGGTCCCGCAGAAAATCAATAAGCGCGAAGTACCTCATCAATGAAAATGCGGGCAGGTCCCACCGGGTTTCTGGTGTGTACGAGGAGTGGTAATGGTTGTAAACTTCCTTCGCCAGATTCTCCGTGCCGAATGCACCGTTGTCATCGCGTATCGCATACAAAAAGTAACTTTGCCGCAGCAGCGTTTGAACAATTGCTCGTGCGTTAATTATGTGCAGGCTCTTGAGCTCCTCGATGAGCCGGTTTCTTGCAAAAACAGCAAGCCGAACCTTGAATTCCTCTCGAGGATATAGTTGCCGTAACCGAGTGTAAATTTTTTGTGCCTGGCGTTTGTGTCCTGACTGATAGAAGGCGAGCACAGCGTCTGTGAGCATATTTCGATGGCCTATCTGATGCGAGGTATATTCTTTGCTATTGGGGTCTTCGTATTTTTCGATAATCTTCAGTATGGCCTCGTTGTACGGCTCAAACATTCGCAAATCCGGTCGCAAAAAAACTTCCGGCGTTGGCTTTTCTGCTGGTTCGGAAGAATTTGGGGGCGTTTGGACGGGTGTCAGTGGACGATAGACAAATATTTTCCCGTAGTGAAAGAGATTTTGCAAGCTATGAGCAACCATGCGGTCGGTATTGGTTTCTTCTATGGAGAACACTTCCTTGCCGGCTTCGGCCAGTCCCTTGACGGCCCAGTACATTGCATGACTGTCGGGGTGGCGCCAATCCAGAGGTAAATGTGTATCCGGGTTGTTCCAGTCAATGGGGCCATAGAGTTTGTTTAATTTCTGCATTAGAACAGGGTCAAGTTTCCAGACGTTGCGCAACTGATATGCTTTTGCGAAGATATCAAATTTTTTCAGGGCCTCGGTACCTCGGTGGTTGTCTATAACCTTAAATGCGGCTGGTTTGAACCTGCTGGGGTTTTGCCTTAGTGACAGATAATTGCTGACAAATGTTTTGTTACCCTCGAATACTTTGTCGGCTGCTCTGAGAGCGTCAATGAGCGGTTTGACAATCGCATCATCCTCGATTTGCCGCCACTTGGTCGGGGCATTGGCAAGTGCTTCGAAATACTCGTCATCGGCCGGGCCCAGCAGCGGTTCCATCGCCTCCGCCAGTTGAAGTTTGTAATATTTGTGTGCGTCATCGCTTATGCCGCCTATCTTATGCTGGAATGTAAAGGCAAGCTCACGATAAAGCTCAATAC
Organism: uncultured Pirellulales bacterium; assembly: GCA_964582985.1. Lineage (GTDB taxonomy): Bacteria > Planctomycetota > Phycisphaerae > Sedimentisphaerales > Anaerobacaceae > CAZQYB01. The sequence goes on from CAZOUM010000004.1 coordinate 29,751, forward strand.
TCTTGGGGTTTCGCGGAATACCTTTGTCGCGCAGCAGTTCATAGCCGGTCTTGACCCAGTGCCATCTCTGGTCGGCTTCCGTTGCCGGGATGGTCACGGAGATATTGTAAGCCATGTTCCAGGCGTGGAATACCCACACTGCTGCAAAACGCGGCTGCAAGGTGGTTATCCAGTCTGCGAGCTGTCTGGCATCGAAAAACTGCCCCTGGTCCTTGAGGCTTTCAGCCCGCATCCAAAGAATATCTACGACCAGACCTCGAAAGGCCCCCATCGCCACGGTGGCAAACGCCAGGGAAGGCGGCGCATTTTCGAGGGGCTCGTTGGTTATCAGCTTCAATTTCTGTCGCTGCGAATTTATGTAGTCCAGTTGTGCACCTGCGGTGATAAGCAGCCCGGCCGCAAGGCAAATGCAGACAAGCCAGATTATCATGTCGCGTAAACGCATAAGGAACATTTTACCGAGCTAAACGACAATTTTTGCAATTTCTTTATAGCTGAAAATCAGCAGGCCGAGAAGCAACAACAGAACCGCTTTGATACAAACCATAATAGCTGCTACTTTGGCCAGCAGGGGCCAGCTCAATAGTCGTGCAGAGACCAGGAATTTTGTCGGGTTAAACTTATCAAATTGCGGCAAAAGCTGAATGATTGGCTCGATGGCGTAGGCGTATACCCCGCTTATGTTTTCGCTTATATATTTGAACGACTCGATAACGAAACCACTGACAGCCGCCGTAAAGAAAACCACCAGGCAAAGCAAGATAGCCACTGGAAACGAGAGGAAGGTCGAAGCCAATATCCCCAAACAAGCAAGGAAAATCAAACGAAGCAGGATTAAAATAGCAGCTCTTATAAAATTGCCAGTGAAGGTATCGGCTTTGTAAAGGACCTCCAGACCGTCGGCAAGCGGAAAGATTACGACCGTATTGTTTAGCGGCAGGTTTATGAATTCGACGGCCAGGTACCCATCTTTAGCTACAGCGTCGGCGGGAACTTCTATCTCGTAAAAAGTGCGAATCAGGTCCTTGCGCGTACAAGAATAAATCGGCGTTCGAATTTTTGTAGCGTACCTTATCTGCCGGAGGTCACCGACGACCCACCTGCTGTGGACCTGCAAATCGAGAGGATTTAGCGAAACATTATATTTGAACCTTATAAATAGGTTGGGGTCGACGACTTTAACGTTATTGAACTCCCAAACCAGGCTTCGCCCAACCGTGGCAGCTCGTTTCTCAAGCTGTTTTTGTTTGGTAAGCTCGGCAATGATTTTCTTTTGGGAAAACTCTCGAAAAAATTGTTCGAGTTGTCCGGTTTTCTTAAGTTTATTGTAGGTCTCAGTAACCTCCCGATGGACATCAACTTCGGGAGGCACCAACCCCGCGCGGGCAGTGAAAAACTCGTTTTTAGCCCGGGTCAGTTCTTCACCGTCAGTTCCGAGATATTTCGGCATATAAACAACAATGGCATATATCAGGCCACAAAAGAGAACGAGCAGTCCCACATCCAACAGTATTATACCGAGCAGCTTGCCTAAGAGAAGCTGAAAACGGCGAATCGGCTTGGTAATAACAGTATATATCTGTTTTTGCTTGATATCGCTCGTCAGCGAATAGATTGACACCATTATCGTCAGCAGACAGAGCAGGAAACTGGTCAGTGACAAGCCGTAGCTTACAAAAGTCTGCAGCCGGCCTTTCAGAGTGTCGTCCCCTGTCACCGTAAACCCCATTGCCGGAAGCAGAACAAGCAGCAGGATTATAAAGACAGCGGCGATTTTCATTCGCAAGGCCTGCTTTATAGTATTTGTGGCAACAGCCCAGATACTATGCATCCCGTTAGAAATGCCACGCCGTCTAAAATTTCTAACGGGATGCATCGCCTCAGTCTCCTGCCTGCGATTTATCGGTTTGTCCTTTGTTTTCTTTTTTCGGTGATGACCGGCCGGCCCCGTTAGAGCCTGTTCCTTCCCGGTACTTGGGCCCTGGGTCCTTGGGCCCTATGTCTCTAACGGGGCCGGTCAGCTGGTCTATAATGCTTTTCTTGGTTTGTTCTTGTTGGGCAGCTTTGTGTTCAACCGGTTTTGTTTCAGGCTTTTTGTCCTTGGGCCCAAGGTCTCGAACGACAGGTTCTGTCTCAACGGGCTTGGCCGGCTCTGTTAGCTTCTGAAGCAGCCGTTCGTCACGTTTAGTGTCTGAAGTTTCAACAGGGACAACTTTTTCCGTCGTCAGAGGCTCAGCCGACTCCTGCGACGTCGGGGCCGAGACGAGTTTATCAAGTATGTCTTCCACCGGAGCTTCTGGCGCGAGGAAACCGCCGATTTGCGTGGTACTCACTGCCCCGCTTGTCGGCAGCTCCTGCCGTTGGGCGATCGCAACAGCCTTAATGAAAAACGTTTCGAGCTTATCCATTGGAGAGGTGACGACACAATCAGCTTGTTCATTCTTGACTATCCGTTTTATCTGTTCAACAGCGGTATCACTTATCGCGCCGGTGGTAATTTGTCTTTTCTCTGTTTGCTGCAGAAGCTCCTTGACCTTACCTTCAGACTGGATTTTGCCGCCGTAGAGGATTGCGATTCTGTCGCATACATCCTCGACATCCGCGAGCAAATGACTGCAAAGCAAAACCGTTTTGCCGCGTTTTGCAAGATTGAGAATTAAATCTTTTATCTGCCTTGTCCCGATAGGGTCAAGTCCGGTTGTTGGCTCATCGAGTATGAGTAAGTCGGGGTCGTTTATAATGGCCTGTGCCAGCCCGATTCTTCGTGCCATACCTTTTGAAAATGTCCCGACCGGCCGGCTTGCGACAGCCTTTAATCCAACCATATCGAGCAGCGCTTCGATGCGCATTTTTCGCACTTTCGAGGGCAGGCCGAACAATCTGCCATAGAAATCCAGCGTCTCGCGTGCGTTCAAATACCTGTAAAGATAGGACTCTTCAGGCAAAAAACCAATGCGAGCATTGATCTTGGGGTCACTGCCAAGCCCGCCCAGGACGAGCGCTTTGCCTTTCGTTGGGTGAAGCAGACCGAGCAGTATTTTCATCGTTGTTGTTTTTCCTGAGCCGTTGGGGCCCAAAAGGCCGAACACCTCATTGTACCGAACCTGTAGGTTCAGGTCGTTGACAGCGTAGACCTTGTCCCGACCCCACCAGTCAGAAAAAACCTTGGTCAAAGAAAACGTCTCAATCGCATAGTCCATAATTACTGTCCTGCGATTCGCAGCCTACGGTACGCGTTGCACATCTTGCCATAGTCAATAATCAGTTTATTCGTGGCCTAACTCTTCACCGTAGCGGACAAGTCGAGCACTATTGAAGACAACAACCAGTGACCCTGCAAAATGTAGAACCGCGGCGTAAACCGCCGGCAGCCACCCTGCCGCCGCCGCAACGTCACCGAGAATGATAAACATTATCCCAAAGCCGAGATTTTGATTGATAACGCCTCTTGCTTTTCGAGAAAGCCGGACAAGGAAAGGCAGCCGTTTCAAATCATCGCTCATAAGAGCAATCGAGGCGGAATTTATCGCCACGTCACTTCCCGCTGCCCCCATAGCGATGCCAAGGTCGCCGGCTGCCAAAGCAGGCGCGTCATTTATGCCGTCACCGACGACAAGCACGGTATGCCCGTCTTTTTTGATTTGCTCAACAATGGCCAGTTTGTCCTGAGGCAAACACTGTGCCTTAAAATCGGTACAGGCCAGCTCGGCAGCAACACGACTGGCAACCTCCTCTCTGTCACCGGTCAGCATCGTCACCCTTTTTATGCCAATATCAAGCAGCTCCTTGACCGCCTGCTGGGCTTCGGGCCTTGTCTTGTCCTGCAAGCCAATCCAGCCGATGCACTTTGCATCTTTTGCTACGTAGAGCGTACTAAAGCCCTGCTCTTCGTCAAGAGCAGGTGCGGCGATATTACCCATACCGACTTTGTTTTCCTTCAAGAAGGTATCTCTGCCGATAGTAATCTTGGCCGAGCCGACCACAGCAGTTACACCCTTGCCGGGAGTCTCCTGAAATTCATCCGGCGAAGGCAAAGACAGATTTGCCTCTTTGGCTACCTCCTGCAGTGCCCTCGCAGCCGGGTGTTTACTCATCTGCTCGGCAGAAGCGGCGACAGTCAGCAGTTCAGCCGGCTCAACATTCTCAGCGGGCGTTAGTTTGGTCACATACAGCCGACCGGTCGTCACCGTCCCGGTCTTATCGAACACCATTGCAGTTATTTTCCCCGCAATCTCAAGGTCAGCCACGTTTTTTATCAGGACGCCAAGGCGAGCAGAGGCCGATATCGCTGCGACCATTGCTGTCGGAGTCGCCAAAATCAACGCACAGGGACACGAAACAACAAGTATCGTAATTGCCCTGTCGACACTGCCTGTGAAGAACAACACTATGCCGGCAATCATCAAAATGGTCGGCGTATACCACTTGACATAGCGGTCGATTATCCGCATAATAGGTATCTTCGTTTGCTCAGCCTGCATTATCAACGACTGCACTTTCCCGAGAGTTGTATCTTTGCCGGCTTTGGTTACCGTAATATCCAGCACGCCGGTAAGGTTGTTTGTGCCGGCAAAGACCTGCATTCCCGGCACTTTATCAACGGGCAAGGATTCGCCTGTTATCGTTGCCTCGTTTACTGAGCTAAGTCCTTTAGTAACTTCACCATCAGCCGCTATGTTGTCACCGGGGCGAACCCGGATGCAATCGCCCGGCTTGAGGCTGCTTACCGCCACTTCTTTTTCATGGCCCTCGTTGTCGAGAAGACTTGCCTCTGTAGGTGTCAGTCTTATCAGCGATTCAATCGAGGCCCGGGCGCCGAGGGCGGTGCGCGTTTCAATAAGCTGGCTTAGCAGCATGAACAATGCAACAACGCCTGCGGTCGTATACTTTTGTGTTGCAAAGGCTGCGATTATTGCCAGAGCCACCAATTCATCCATATGCGTTTCTTTTCTTGCCAGGCTCTTTATCGCATGCAGCACGATTGGAGCGCCCAGCAGTATGGCAGCAGCCATAGCCAAAAACTCAGCATTGAAGCTCTGATGGCGGTAAACCCACCTTGCGAAGACGCTGTTTATCAGGAGCATCCCACCGGCTAACGTCCCCAGCAAAGCCAGACTTACGCGAATCTGCTTGCCGTGAGTGTGTTCAGCAGTAATGTCCTCTTGAAGATGTAAGTGTTGATGAGCCATTATTTCATATCTCGCATCTTATATCGAATTCAGCGCACAGGATATTTCCCAGATTTTCATTTCAAGTTCGGGTTTCTGTTTATGATGACCCTAATTTCATGTCCCTTGATGCCCTGGGCAGGTTGGATAATAAATTTCTCACCTGCGTTCTTCAATACCTGCTCGATAGCATCCCAGTAAATTTCTTGAAGAACAAGTTCCGGGCGTTTGCGATATTCCGGCAGAAGCTCCTGCAAATAGTCGGCACTGGCTTTGGCGGTATCCACAATCCTTGCTCGGTAGACTCGAGCATCGGCGATTCTCACCTTAGCTTCACCCGCTAAGTTCTCCCACAGAAACTTCTCTTCTTCTTCGCTGACGGTCTTGCCGTTGAGAACTTCGAAAAGCTCCTCGGCGACGCCGCCGGCAGTTTCGTTAAGGGTCGTTTCAGCATAACTTCTGGCGTCGCTTATCATCCTTTGGCGTTCCTGGCTCGCCTTGAGGGAAGCTAAGAACGCCAAGTGAACCTGTCGAGGCCAGATCTTGTTCGTTAACTCCACCGAGACGACCTTTATCCCGCTATCTATTTTTTCCAGATTATCCTGTAAAAGCTTTTCGACGTGGTCCTTGACTGTTGCAACTTTCTCGAACATAACCTCGTCAATGGTATAGTTGACCAAAGCGGTGACGACTGCATCCTCGAAAAGACCCTCCAAAAGCGGCGTTATGCTTCTCGTTATGACGTCAAAGTAAATCTGCCCCGGCTTTACGTCTTCGACGTAAACATTTCTAAAGAACCGCTCCGGGTCGTCAATCTGGTAGGTTAGCTGCCATTTACAATGGACGAGATGATAATCGCTGCCGTCCGAGCCTGTACGAACAAGCTTCTCTTTTTCACTTCGCGTAATGCAATACCCTTCGATTACAGGGTCCAACTTTGAGGGTGGCCGGTGCCTTCTCCCTTCGGCGAGTATTTCCTGTGGGTTCTGATAGTACCAGAAAGAATTAATCGCCAGATTTACCGTTTTTTCTACGGGAATTCTTACAATCTCATCTATTGGGTATGGAAAAACCCAGTGCAGCCCGGGGCCAAGGATTCTTTCTTCGCCTACACCGCGGATCTTTCCAAATCTCAAGACAATTGCCTGCTCATCAGAGCCGACCGTTTCAAGGCCCGAGACCAGAAAAGCAACGACAAGCACAATCATTATTACTTTCAGAATGATGAAGCTGACCCTTAATGCCTCGGAGAGGGACTTACCGGCGGCATCAAGCTCTTCACCTGCAGATTTTGCCGGTGGCCCGGGGCCTAAACCGTTGTTAGTGTTTTTATTTTCTGCTGTCATAGCACCAACAATTCCAACCCATGTTCACGGTTCAATTCAGTCTTTAGCTTTGACTTTTGGTATTTCCCTTAACCATTTGAAGGGCTCTGTATCAGCGGGTATAACGATAGTCGTGTTTGCGTCTACTATTCTTTTGAAAGCGTCGAAGCTGCGAAGCAGCATCGCAAGCTCGGGGTCAGCTTCGAGCATTTTATAATGCTTTGCGGCTTCAGCATCGCCCTGGCCCCGTATTGCCTTGGCTCTTGCTTCGGCGGCAGTCAGCAAAACATCCCTTTTGTAATTGGCGCCGGTTCTTATCCTTTTTGCCTCGGCGTCTCCCTCGGAAATAGTGGCTTGCGTCCTGCGCATTCTTTCGGCCATCATGCGCTTAAACACACTTTGGCTGACATCTGCACTGATTTTGAGCTGCTTTATACCCAGGGTCTTGATTTCAACTCCGTAATCTTCTCTGACGGCTTGTCTAAGGTCGGTCTCCATATCCTTTTGAATCTGGTCAAATTTTATTTTTGATGGGTCGCTATTTACAAATTCACTGAATGAATACCGGCCAATTACTTTACTTTGAGTATCGTTAATCCGGCTTCGCAATTTACTTTCGGCCTCACCGACGGTTCCAACGGCGTTGAAGAATTTCAACGGCTCGGCAATCTTCCAAACAACGTAAGTATTGACGATAATTGGCACCGCACCTTTTGTTGTTGTCTCACCCAGCTCGGCTTCGTAAACTCTCATTCGCGAGTCAAACTTATAGACCCACTGAATTGGAGGAGGCCATTTGAAGTACCAGCCGGGCTCGGTAATTGGGCGGGTGGGCTTGCCAAAGGTCATCACCAGGGCCGATTCTGTTTCTCTGACCTGGAACGAGATAAGGTACAGGCCTAAAACGATAACTACGAGCACGATAAAGATTGTAACAGCTATGTTTTTCATTTTTACTGCTCTCCTACGCTGGGTATCTCGACATCTAACAAACCGGTTATTGGTGTTTCCTGAAGGTCAAGTATGGTGATTTGCGTATCGTTCTGATCGGCGACCGTGAGAAGTTTTCGTGTATTCTCTAAAGCCTCTTCGAGAGCCGCCAGTCTTTGCTCATGTATGTAAATTTCTTTAGCGGCCCTGTAGGCCTTGAGCTGGCCGGCAAAACGCTCTCCCGTAGCACGGGCAAGTGTCGGCTTTCTAAAAGCATAACTTTGTGCCTGTCTTAGCTTTGAAAAGATATCGCCCTTGGCCTTTGCCAAGGCTGTATCCAGACGACGTCCAAGTGCTTCAGTCTCTTTCGCGTCATCCTCATCCTCGGCAGCCTGATATTCCGCTGCCAGCCTATAAAGCTCGTTGGCATATCGCACTGAGCCCGTGAGGGAGCTTAGAGTCTTGTTGCGCTCGGCCTGGGCTTCAAGGATACGGGCCTGCTTCTCCTGATAAGCGCCGATAACCTCTTGATAAGCTTCTGCAACTTCGGCCGGCGGATGAATACCCTGCAAGCCCACGAACACAATCTCAACGCCCAGGTTCTCTGCATCAGCGGCCTTTTGTATTTCGCGGGTCAAGACTTCTTTAGCCTCCGCCCTGCCTGCTCCAAGAAGGCTGTGCTCAAGATCAGCTTCGCTATCGACCTCGATTCTTGCACTCGCTGCAAACTTAGTAAGCTCGCGGTAGCAAATTGCTTCGAGCAGCTTTTCCGGCTCATTGTGACTATAGAGGTAAGTGTACAAGTCGTTGATTCTGTACTGAACAGGGACAGCTGCCACTACGAGACTTACCGGTGCCGCTCCAGCAGATGTATCTTCGACCGTTTGTTCACTGGCAACGAGCAGATTATATTCTTCTTTGTAGTGAGCCTTGCCCCACAACAGCTCCCTCTCAGGTATAACCTCGCCGGTCTTAGGGTCAGTCTTGGGCACAAAACCGATGCTAAGTTCCGCAACTGTTTTCGTGGGGTACTTGTAGGTGATGTCTATCGGCCAAGGCCATTTGAAGGTCAGGCCGGGCCCTGCATGCCTGACATTGCCGGCTTTGTCCAACGGATTGCCGAAGTGCTCTATTATCGCCTCTTCATTAGGGGCTACCACCATGACGCAACTTAACAAGTACAGCGTGATAGCAGCAAACAGCACCAGAGGTACAATTGCTCTTTCAAGGAGCTTATAGAACCAGGTTTGAGAGACATTAAAGCCAAATTGATAATCAATTGCACTTGCAACGCTGCGGAATATCCCACCCGGCTCATTTATGATTCCTAAGAACCTGCTGTCAAAGGCCGCTCTGCCGTACCGGCCTTTTAGCCTCGGGCGATATATGTCCAGAACAACATTTAAAGCAGTCTCTGCGCCAAGGACAACCAGCAGGATTGGAATCACCCAACTGATGATGGTTATCACGACAAAGATATGAAAATGCGCCAGGGCCATCGCAACCGCCAGCGCAAAGCACAAGACCGCTGCGCCAAGCAGAAAACTGCCGCCAGCCCTCAACGGCTTCCACTGCGCCTGGGCTGACATACCGGTGGCATAACGTGATACCAAAAAGCTGACAAACGCTATTGCCGTCATAAAGATTGCAACAAGCAGCGGCTGCTTTAGTTCGGTTTCGGAGCCAGCGGGAACGGTTCTCAGTAGATACAGTCCGATAGCTAATAGATAAACAGCTATTACAGCAGAGAATATAGGGATGAACCATTTTTCGAGTATCTGGAGGCGGCGTTGAGCGTCGGCAAATAGTCTGGCACGCTCGTCCCCGGCTTGAAAGATTGTGGGGGCCTCTTTGTCCCGGGCCAGTTGGGTCATATCGAGCTTTTCCTGCTCGGCCAGGCTGCGCTGGTGGAACTGAAGAGATAGTACAAACCAGACCAGAACTGTAGCCAAAATCAGCCAGCTTACGGCGAAGACCGCAAAGAATCCGCTCCGCAAGCCTATCAGCAAGGTGATAACAAAAAACAGAACGCTCAAAGCCAAAGACGCCAGAGCCAAATATTCAGCGCGTTTGGAGGATACCGTCATCGCCAATTCCAATCCCTGGACTGCCGAACAAGAAAAGCTAAAAGGCAGTACTTATTCAATATATGCAAGCGCTTTACAAGTTAGAAGTTATGTACTATAACAATAAACGTCGTTTTAGCATAGAAGTAATTGCGAAAAATACTACTTTCGATTAGGACGCAATAGCAGGCGGCAATTTAGATAACAGCCAAAACAGATAATGTCCAGACTACTTACAATAGCAAAAAACACTTTCGTAGAGACACTTAGACAGCCGGTCTATGTAACAATAATTATCGCTGCTCTGCTCTTATTCTTTATAAGTCCTTCCGTGACGATGTATACAATGGACGACGACAATAAGTTCTTGCGCGAGTTAGGATTATCTACGCTTTTTTTGACCAGCTTGTTCATAGCAATATTCTCCGCCTCCGGGGCTGTGGCCGAGGAAATCGAGAACAAGACCATAGTGACTGTGCTGAGCAAGCCTGTCCAACGTCCTATATTCATTATTGCGAAATTCTTGGGCGTGGCCGTTGCAGTGGCACTCGCACATTATATTTGCACCATCGCCCTGCTGATGGCCATCAGACACGGTGTCCTTGGAGCAGCATGGGAAACGCATGACTGGACGGTCCTGGCCGCGGCTGGGGTGATTGTGGTCTTGACTTTTCTTTTAACTGCTTTCTTCAACTACGCTTATGACTGGAAATTCGCATCAACCGCCGTAGTTTTGACCGGCATATTTGCCACACTGGGCATAATATTTCTATCTTTTATAGACCGAAACTGGCAGTTTAACCCTCGCGGTAACGGCATAAATGCCCTCGATGTTTACGGGGCAATACTATTGCTGTTGGCAGCAATGATAATTGTAGCTCTGGCAGTTGCACTTTCGGCAAGGTTTAATATCGTGGTGACGCTTTCGGCCTGCATCGGCATTTTTCTACTCGGCCTTGTAAGCGACTATACGTTTGGCAGATTCGCCGACACACATTTATGGGCCAAAATAGGTTATTTTTTGGTGCCGAATTTGCAAATCTTCTGGATAAGTGACGCTATCTATGAAGCAAGTGCAGTTCCACTGAAATATATTGTTGTAACTGCATTTTATGCGCTGGCTTACATTGCCGCCGTTCTCTTGGTTGCGATTGCTGTCTTCCAAAGACGCCAGGTAGGATGAAATAATTGATTATTTCATACCTGCTTAATAACGGCTATTTCATCGCAATCTTGCTGTTTTGGGCACTTGGCGCAATCGCTCCAGACCTTCATTGGGAGTGTGTCTTTTTCAACTGCTTTGAACCCCATTTTCTCGAAGAAGTCCGGCTCCAGCGTAAGCGCAAAAACCTTTGATATACCAAGCTGCCGAGCCTGTTCGATGGCGGCGATAACCAGCGCCTTGCCGACCCCCCTACCCGTATTTGTTTCGCCGACCGCTAATGATTTTATCTCTGCAAGGTCGGACCAGACCACCTCTAATGCGCAGCAGCCGACAACGTTGCCGTCAAGCTCAGCGATAGTGAAGGTCTGGAGGTTCTCGTAAATATCAGCCATCGAGCGAAACAGCATCCTGTCACGCTCTGCGTGAGAATTAATCAGAGAATAGATTCCTTCTGCATCCGATACTTTTGCGCCTCGTACTTTCATAATTGACAAAGTATACTCCATCGCGTCAAGTTTTCCAGCATCAATTCTGAGGAATCGAAATCAGACGTGAGCAATTTCGAAAAAACGAAAAAAGACTGGAAAAATTGTTGTGTAACAGTAGAATGACCGCAATTATGAGATTTATACTTATTGACAAGGTTATTTCGCTCGAGCCTGGCAAGGAAATAAAGGCCATCAAGACCGTCTCTTTGGCCGAGGAATATCTGGCAGACCATTTTCCGGCATTTCCCGTCCTGCCCGGCGTGCTGCTGCTGGAAGGACTAATCGAATCGGCGTCCTGGCTGGTCCGAGAGACAGAAAATTTTGCCCACAGTATGATATTGCTCGAACAGGCAAGAAATGTAAAATATAGAAGTTTTGTTGCGCCCGGCGCGCAGATAGAATATACTGTCCAGGCTAAAGCTATCGAAGAAAACGTCAGCAGCTTCTCGGGCTTCGGTTTATCGAACGGCGAACGAATTGTAGAGGCAAAATTCGCGTTGCGGCATTTTAATCTGGCTGATGAATACTCAGCAATGGCTGCTGCCGACGCTACGATTATCGAAAGTCTGAAACAGCGCTGGAGACTGCTCAAGACTGAAAAGTAATAAATGGTGAACGTTATTCGTTGTAATCTTAGAGAATACTGGAGGTAAAACGAACATGGCAATGAGTCGGGATGAGATTTTTCAGGGGGTTCAGGAAGTACTGGTCGATGCCTTGGGAGTTGACAACGAGGAAGTTACTGCTGAAGCGACGTTGATGGGAGATTTGGGAGCGGAAAGCATTGACTTCCTGGACATAGTATTTCGGCTGGAGAAGACATTCGGGATAAAGATTCCGAGGGAAGAGCTATTCCCTGCAGAGAGTCTGCTGAGCGATCCTGAATATGTCAGTAACGGCAAACTGACCGAAAAAGGCCTGGCTGGGCTGCGGGACAAGATGCCGCACACCGACCTTGCCGAGTTTGAGAGTGACCCCGACATCAACAAATTAGGCGATTTGTTTACCGTCGGTGCAATTGTAAACTACGTCGAGACCAAACTTGGCTCGTGAGTACGCGAGTAGGCGAATAATCTGCCGGCGCTGCCATTTTGCAGGCAGTCGCAGACGGATTTGTTATGCGTAATGCTCAAAATAATAAGCCCTGGGTAAGACCAGGGCTAAATACTAATATCTAAACGCGAAAATGCGCTGGATCTGGATAGACAAGTTTGTTGAATTTAACAGCGGCAAAAACGCGGTGGCGGTAAAAAACGTCACGCTGGCCGAAGAGCATTTGCACGACCATTTTCCAGGCTTTCCCGTGATGCCGGAGACGTTATGTATTGAGGCAATGGCCCAGACCGCAGGTATACTCGTGGGTGAAGCGAAAAAGTTTCAGGAAAAGGTCATCCTTGCAAAAATCAAAAAAGCTGTTTTCTTCAACTACGTAAAGCCCGGAGACACGATAAACATACACGCAAAAATTGAATCTATCACCTCGGAAGCCGCAAGTACAACTGGTAAAATTACCTGCACAGACGAACTTGTCGCGGAGATAGATTTGATGTTCAGCCATATAGACCAAAACCTGGCGGGTAAAGAGTTCCCTGAGGAAAACTTCGTTTTCACCGATATGTTTAAGTCACTTCTGCGCGGCGTCGTACTTGCGGACCGGAGTGGCGGCGCGCTGGAATCGGAGCAAGATTGATGAGTTCAGCTCGCGTGGTAGTAACCGGCCTTGGTGCGGTAAGCCCCCTCGGAATGACGGTTAGTGAACTGTGGGAGGGTCTCTGTGCCGGCCGGTGCGGAATAGGCAGAATTACAGCGTTTGACCCCGTAGGCTTTAGCTGCAAGTTAGCCGGCCAGGTCCCCGATTACAAAATACAACAGTATGTCACCAAGACATACCGCAAAGCCACCAAACTCATGTCCAGGGACATCGAACTGGCGGTCATAGCGGCGGACGAAGCCCTTAAAAGCAGCGGACTTATTACAAAGGGTATTGACCCCGAAAGAGTCAATATCAACCCGGAGCGTATGGCGATAAATCTCGGTGCAGGCCTTATAAGCTGCGATTTGGTCGAGCTGGCTCCGGCAGCGGCCGCGAGCGTTACCGATGGTGAGTTTGATTTTCGCAAGTGGGGTAAGGACGGCCTTGAGTTAGTGACGCCATTATGGTTGTTGAAGTATTTGCCCAATATGCTCGCCTGCCATATAGGTATTATTCACGACATCCAGGGGCCAAGTAACAGTATCACTTGTGCCGAAGCCAGTGCACATCTGGCGCTCGGTGAAGCGGCCCAAATTATCGCTCGCGGTGATACCGATATTGCACTGGCCGGGGGCGCCGAGGCGAAAGTGAATCCGATAGTTATGATTCGTCAGTGCCTGCTCAAAAGAGCCACAAGCGAAAATAATGACGCTCCCGCTTCTGCCTGCAGGCCTTTCGATGCCGACGCTAAAGGCTCAGTCTTCGGCGAAGCAGCCGCGATAGTTGTGTTGGAAAACGTTGAAAACGCACAGAGCCGAGGCGCAAAGATTTATGCGGAAGTAGTCGGTGTCGGGACAAGCAATAGCATCAATCCGGCGTATGAACATCTCGAGCCGGACGGCTGCGGGTTACAGTTAGCAATAGAAAAAGCAATGGCGGATGCACAGATTCAGCCGGAGGATTTGGACCTGATTATCCCGCACGGCACCGGCATACCAGCCGACGATTTGGCCGAGGCAAAGGCGATTGAGGCAGCTCTTGGCAAAGCCGCAAAAGAAATTCCTGTCTGGCCCACCAAGAGTATGCTCAGCAACACAGGTGCTGCAGGTGGAGCGATTGATGTTATCGCCGCAGTTTGTGCAATGGCTGACAGTAAGATACCTCCTGCAAGAAATTGCGACAGAAAAACCGACGGTTGTAACTTAAATATTGTGTCCCAAGAACAACAAACTAATATTGCTTACGCACTTTGCTGCAGTTATACATACGGTGGACAAACCGCTGCACTTGTGCTAAAGAATTTTGATGCCGAGGCGGTCAAATAAATGGCTGAACGAGTCGTAATAACCGGAATGGGTATTGTTTGCCCACTGGGACACGATGTTGAGAGTGTTTGGCAGGCTATGTTGGCGGGCAAAAGCGGAATGGCCCCAACAACCATTTTCGACGCCTCGACTTTCCCGTCTACTTTCGGCGCCGAAGTTAAAGATTACGACTTTACAAAGTACGTGAACAATGCCCAATTGCACGAACACGGCAACCGTGGTTCCTGCTTTGTTCTTGGGGCAGCGGGCCAGGCCTGCAGTCAGGCTGGGATTGATATCGAAACCAACAAGCCCGCCGACGGCATCGACCGCAGCAGATTGGGAATTTATCTGGGGGCAGGCGAAGGCTCTGTCGACAATGATGTATTTTTCCGCGCTCTTGTGAAAGCGTGGGACACCAGCAGCAGCCGGATGGATTGGGGCCGATGGGCGGAAGTTGCTTTCGGTCAGATGGACCCAATGCGGGAACTCGAACAGGAACCGAATATGCCCGCCGCCCATATCGCATTGCTCACCGGCGCACGAGGGCCGACCAGAAGCTGTCTCACCGCCTGTGCCGCCAGCACTCAGGCCGTCGGTGAAGCAATGATGATTATTCGCAGGGGTGACGCGGACGCGATGATTGCAGGCGGCGCGCATTCGATGATACATCCGTTGGGTGTCACCGGCTTCAACCGCCTTACCGCCCTCTCGACCAGAAACGACAGTCCCGAAACCGCGTCAAGGCCCTTTACAGCAAGCAGAGATGGTTTCGTCCTTGGCGAAGGCGCCGCTGTTTTGATTCTGGAATCGTTGGAATCCGCGAAAAAGAGAGGAGCAAAAATCCTCGCCGAAGTCATCGGCTACGGCAGCAGTTCAGATGCCTTCAGAGTCACCGATATGCACGAAGAAGGCAGAGGCCCAATACAGGCAATCACCGCCGCCTTAGCTGATGCAGGCATAAGCTATAAGGATGTTGACTACATAAACACACACGGCACAGCCACAACAGAGAACGACTCAATAGAAACCAAGGCTATCAAGGCCGTTTTCAAAGAAAGGGCAAAGAACGTTCCCGCCAGCAGTGTCAAAAGTATGCTCGGCCACTTAATCGGTGCAGCCGGCGCGGCAGAATTGATTAGCTGTGTGCTGGCCATACGTGATAATATAGTCCCGCCGACAATGAACCTGAACGACCCCGACCCGCAGCTCGATTTGGATTATGTGCCGAACGAGCTGAGAAAAATGCCGGTCAATATCGCGATGAATGAGTCCTTCGGCTTCGGCGGACAAAACAATGTCGTAATCGTTAAAAAATACGAAGAAAATTAAAAAGTAAAAGGCAAATAATCGCAATACGCACGACGCAACACGAATTATGATTGATATTAAGCAAATACGAGAAAATCCGGAAAAGTTCAAAAAAGCCGCAAAAGATAAGTACTTCGATGTGGACATAGACAAACTGCTTGGCTTCGATGCTCGTCTTAGATACCGAAAAACACAACTTCAGGATATATCCACAAGAATAAATGAACTCGGAAAATCAGTACCAAAGCTTCCAAAAGCTGAAAGACAGCAAGTAATAACTGAACTTTCAAAACTAAAACAAAAAGCCTCCGCTCTTGATGAAAAGCTGAAAGAACTGCAGCGGAAATTCGATGAGCTGATGCTTTATGTGCCGCAGCCGGCTGATGATGATGTGCCTCTCGGCAAGGATGACACAGAAAACGTCGAAATAAGAAAAGAGGGCGAAATAAGAGAATTCGATTTCGAACCTAAAGACCACGTTCAATTAGGTCTGGACTTGGGCATTATAGACATCGAAAGAGGTGTCAAGTTAGCCGGGACAAGAAATTACCTGCTCAAAGGTGATGGCGCGCTATTACATTGGGCGCTGTTGCGGTTCGCAATAGATTCTATGGTCAACAAAGGATATGTGCCCATGTCTGTCCCCGTTCTTATGAAGGATGAGGCTATGACAGGCACGGGCTTCTTCCCCGGCTCCGAAGACCAGACATACCAGACGGTTAGAGACAATCTGAATCTGGCTGGGACCGCTGAGGTTCCGCTCACGGCTTATCATTCCGGTGAAATTCTAAAAGCAGAACAGCTGCCCTTAAAGTACTTCGCACTTTCAAGCTGTTTCCGACGCGAAGCCGGCGCCGCCGGCAAAGACACCTACGGCCTGTACAGAATCCACCAGTTCGACAAGGTCGAGCAGGTGGTTATTTGTAAAAACAGCGTCGAGGAAAGCAACAAATTCCACGATGAAATCCTGGCCAACTCCGAAGCCGTAATGCAGGCCCTCGAACTGCCCTACCGCATCGTCAACGTCTGTACCGGCGACTTAGGCAGAGGCCAGGCCAAGAAATTCGACATCGAAGCCTGGATGCCTTCGCGCGGCAACTACTGCGAAACCCACAGCGCAAGCAAGTTGTACGATTTTCAGGCAAGAAGACTGAATCTCCGCTACAAAGACCCCGCAACCAAAAAGAACATCTTCTGCCACACTTTGAATAATACAGTAATCGCAAGCCCGCGAATCCTGATACCAATCCTGGAGCTTTACCAAAACGCGGATGGCTCAGTCACAATACCGAAAGTCCTCCGCCCGTATATGGGCGGGAAAGAGAAGCTTGTCCCCGCGAAGGCGGGGAACCAAGAACAACCTTAATCAAGGGGGACAACTCATGAAAAAAGAAGAAGTTTTCGAATTTATCAGAAAAAATCCTGTCTTCGCACTCGCCACCGCCGAAGACAACAAACCCCACGTCCGCAATATAATGCTCTACCGCGCCGATGAAAACGGCATAATCTTCAACACGGGCGAGAACAAAGATGTCCACCACCAGCTCCAGGCCAATCCCCAGGTGGAATTATGCTTTTACAACCCTGACCAACAGGTGCAAGTAAGAATTGAAGGCACCGTCGAGGTGCTTGAGGACATCGAGCTAAAAAAGCAGGTTGTTAAAGATTTTCCGTTCTTAAAGGAGTGGGTCGACCGAGAAGGCTACGATGTCCTGATTGTCTACTGCCTGAAAAACGCCAAAGCCACCCCATGGACCATGGAAACCACCTTCCAGCCAAAAGAATACATCCAACTCTGACCTTGCGTGAGCGCACCCGCCTCTCAGCCCCGCGTAGTAAACTGAACAGTGAGATCCCTAGCCTGGGCCTTACCGGCGCAGATTTTTCTTTACGTATAATGACAAGTATATATGATTTATGAGGCTACCGCGGGTGCACAATTTGTGCCACCTACGCTCATAGGCTACACAGGACCGCGAAAATCCGGACCTATCCGACAAGGATTAGAACGCTATGTGTGGAACAAGTTATCAAGTATGGTCACTTGTGTTTCAAGGTTTGATGGCTTTAGGCACTTTTGCCGTCGCAATCCTTGCCATATGGGGACCGTGGATCCGCTCAAAGCTTGCGCCTCCTAAGTTAACACTCCTTCCACACAACATCCGAGGCATCGTGACCAAGTTCACAGATGGCCCACGCGTAATATACTACCAATTGAAGGTGCGCAATCTGCGACCGTGGGCAACGGCAAGGAACTGCCGCGTCCTGCTGCGCCGTATTGAACGGCGTGGTCCGGACCAAGTCTTCAGAGCACTCCCCGAGGCTGTGCCACCCCAGTTTGTGTGGTCGCCAGCTCCGCAGACGCCGCCACTTATCACGCTCACAAAGGAAGAATATCTTGATTTCGGCCGCTTAACGGAAGATGCCTCACATTTTGAACCGGTGCTTTCTTGGTATCCAAATAATTTCCAAGGATTTGTCGGCCCAAACCAAGCCGTTCGATACTCCCTTGAGGTTGTTGCTGACGCTTTCTCACAAAAGCACTTCAACGTTTTTGAGATAGCTTGGAATGGGCAATGGAGCGACAACCTTGATGAGATGAGCCAGAACCTGACTATTCGAGAAATTACTACGCGCGACTAATGGCGGTGGTACTTAAGCTATCCGGTTCAGTTGCTAAAAAAACTATGCTCTTGTTGTATCGATAACCTAAAACGACATCTCTCGGATGGTCAGATAGACCCTTATGGATATGATATCTTGGAAGACACCTCACGGTTCTGAGATTTCCTCCGTGCTCTCTGTGTGCTCTGTGGCAAATTTCCTTTTGTGCCTTTTCGTGGCTAAAGCAAAACTGTGTCAATCAGTGTTAATCCGTGTCTAAAATTAGCCTTGAGTCTTTGGTCTTGAGTATGTAATCTGTTTCGACGTGGATGACATACAGCGAAGATTAGCTTTGATTGATAAGCGACCCGGCCTGGGCTATGGCTTATGGGATATATCAGATTAGGAGGTTCAAAAATGGAAAAGGTTTTGACGGTCTTTTTATCACTGTTGCTGTCTTTGGCCTTCGGTTTAACAGGCTGCGCCCCGGAGGGCACTCTTGCCGTCAGTGAAGCCTACATTACAGTAAAAGAAAAAGAGTGGCTCCAAAAGGCTTATCGATATGACAAGAATGGATGGATTTATTTGCATATTGAAGGAGGACCTTTTGAAAGAGGGTTCCAGCGGGGCTACTTGACCGCCAATGAAACTGATGAGTTCCTAAGAACCACAGCTTATCTACAAGAATTTCAGACCGGCAAAGAGCTCGATTTTTTTGTTAAAGCAGCTACCAAGCTTTTCAGGAACAAAGTTTCCAAAGAATACATTGAAGAAATCAAAGGCATGGTGGCGGGAATGACCAAGGCTGGTAAAGAAGTAACCTTTGAAGAAATGCTCTTTATGAATGGATTTATTGATGTTATTTGGTACTGGTGGCCTCAGGAGAAAAAATCACGGGCAACACACGGCCCCGGCTGCAGCGCTTTTATCGCCACCGGAGATGCAACTGCTGACGGCAAAATAGTCATGGCTCATAATTCCTGGGCCTCTTATGCTCTTCTTAGATTTTGCAATATTATCGTCGACATTGTCCCTGACAAAGGACACCCAATCCTGATGCAATCCTGGGGGCCCTGCATATATAGTGCCACGGATTTCTTCATCACTGGAGCCGGCTTAATCGGTGTGGAGACCACCATCGGAGGTTTTGGCGGGTACAATGATAAAGGCAGTCCCGTTTTTGAAAGGGCCAGGAAAGCAATGCAGTACGCCAACAGCATCGATGAATGGGCCGAAATAATGATTGAGAACAATAATGGTGCTTATGCGAATTCCTGGCTGCTGGGAGATATTAAAACCGGCCAGATTGCTCGTCTTGAGCTTGGCTTAAAGCACCACAGTTTAGAGAAAAAGACAAGTGGATACATTTCGGGTTCAAATGTTGCGGATAATATAAAGATTTTAAGAGAAGAGACCAAATCTACCTATGATGATATAAGAGACAGATGTGTGGCCCGCCGAGAACGATGGAAACAGCTTATGAAAGAACACTATGGAAATATTGATGTTGAAATTGCCAAAAGAATGCTGGCCGACCATTATGACGTCTATTTGGAAAAGGAAAATCCGAGTTCCAGAACAATATGCGGCCACCACGAATTAGACGATGGAAGTATTCCGGGAACCCGAGGTGCTTATCGTCCTGGCGGAGCCATCGACGGAAAAGTTGTTGACTCGGATATGGCAAAGAATTGGCAGTTCTGGGCCAAATGGGGAAGCTCTTGCGACATTGGCTTCGATGCAAAGCAGTTCCTGGAAAAACACACTCAGTATGACTGGCTTCAAGGATACTTAAAAGATTTACCTGCCAAGCCTTGGACTATTTTCCCTGCTAAGGAAAGAGAATGATTTTCCCATAGGGAGGATTCGTCTGAGTTTAGCCCATATATATTTACTTGCCACTAATGGAGTAGGCCTGTTTTGGACGATATCCAGCGAAAATTAGCTCTGATTGATGCACAACTGGCCGCCGGCCCCCTAAATTCTTACAAACAAGTCATAAGCACAGCCCCCCTGCTGTTCGCAGCAACAGGCCTAATCGCAGGCATCCTTATACAAAACGTTTTGTTCGAGCCGCGAATCATTTGGTTCTGGCTAACACTGCTCGCTCTCGGCGCAATAGCAGCAGTTCTAATCTTTGCTCTTGCAACAAAAACCAAACTTGGCCCTTTCGCACTTGTGCTCTTGAGCTTTTGTGCCCTTATTTGCTTTACCTGTCTCGGTGCAATTCGGCTGACCAGCTTTCGTGCGTATAAGCCAAATGACATTCGCAATTTCGTCACCAACCAGCGCACGCTCGCAACAATTCGCGGCCGTATTGTCACCCAGCCATATATCGAGCAGCGACGGTGGACGTTTGCGAAGTTTAAGCCCACCGACCCGGCCACCAGTTTTTATCTCAAGATGCACCAGGTAGAGGCTGTCAACGGCTGGTCAGACGCAACCGGTACTGTCCGCGTACAGGTTGATGAGCCGGTGCTGGACTTAAAGACAGGCGATTACATTCAGATGTATTGCTGGCTGGACAGATTCAAACCACCGACTAACCCGGGCCAATTCAATATAGCCACGTACTTAGCGCGGAAAAATGTTTTTGTCGCCGCCTCCGTCAAATCCCGAGACGGCATTGAGATTCTTCGCTTCGCTCAGAATGACGGGTGGTCGGGTATTTTTACAAAAGTAAAAATGAAACTTCGGGAAACAGCCACACAAGCGTTGCTAGGTAATCTGTCACCGGAAGATAAAAACCGAGGTCTGCTTGAAGCTCTGTTGCTGGGATATAGAGGAAACATCGACAGCAGCACGTACAGGGCCTTTCGCAAGACCGGCCTGCTGCATCTTATCAGTCTGTCCGGAATGCACCTCGGTATCTTGATAGGCGTTATATGGTTGTTATGCAGAGTGGCAGGTCTGATGAAACCCACCCGCGCGATTATTTGTATAATTGCCATAGGCATCTTTTTGCTGATTGTCCCGCCGAGGGCACCTACCGTAAGAGCGGCTATTATCGGTTGGGTTTTCTGCGCGTCATTTCTCTTTCGCCGCAAGTCCAATTCCATCAACACATTATCATTAGCGGCAATAATTCTTCTACTTGTAAGGCCGACGCAATTATTCGAAGCCGGCTGGCAGCTATCATTTGCATCCGTGCTCGGGATTTTGCTTTTTTGCTACCGAATCCACTTCTTTCTATATGAGAAAATAACAGGTCTGCCCTGGCGTAAAAAAGCCCCAAAGGCCAAACCGTTTTTTCGCATAGTTGCGAGGCCGGGGCCATATTTATTGCGATTATTTTCCACAGGCCTTACAGCCTGGGTAGCCGGTGCTGGTGTCCTGTTGTATCATTTTTATACGATTAACCCGCTGACGAGTATCTGGACCATCGTTGCCTTTCCATTTGTTGCTCTGATCTTAACCATTGGGTATTTGAAGATTATTTTGTCATTGCTGCTGCCAACTATCGCGGCACTGTTGGGCGTAATAGTCACAGCATTAGCCGGTTTGCTTATTTGGATTGTCGAGCACATCGCCGCCCTGGGTCTTTCACAGATTTTAATAGGTCACGTTCCGCTTGCACTAATAATTTTATATTACTGTTTTGTTCTTTTTGCCGGTGCCGGCTTTCGACGGCCCTTAATCAAAAAAGTCATCTGCACGGTGGTAGTCTTGGCGATAGTTGGTTTTTTGGGTGTTACCAAGTGGCAAAGGACACATCGGGACAATTTAGTGCTCACCTGTCTCGATGTCGGCCACGGCCAGGCGATATTCGTCCAACTGCCGGGTAGCGCTAATATCTTGTTTGATGCGGGGTCTTTCTACAAAAGCAACATAGGACAGCGAGTTGTTGCGCCGTTTCTCGATTACATAGGCACAAATACAATTGATGCAATTATCATAAGTCACAATGACACAGACCATATCAACGGTATTCCTGAAGTTGTCGAACACTGCAAAGTCAAAGCCGTTTATGCCAACGATGCATTCTTCAGTAGAACAGACCCGTGGGCCACAGCTGAGTTTCTGAACAAATTGCTACACGAAAGAGGTTTCAAAATAAAACCCTTAGAGGAAGATTTGGACTTGAGTCGTAGTGCTAATATAAGAATGCTTTGGCCGAGTGAAGACATCTCTCAGAATGAGGAGTTAAGCGACAACGACAAATCGCAGGTTTCGCTGATCGAGTTTGCCGGCAGGAAGATGCTTCTGTGTTCCGACATCGAAAAATTTGCACAAAAGGAGCTTCTTCGAATGTTCCCAAATCTAAAACCCGATGTCATCATCGTTCCCCATCACGGGTCAGTCAACACAATGGCCACTGAATTTCTCCAAACCCTTGACGCGGATATTTCGATATGCAGTTGCAGCAGAAGGTCGTACGAAAAGCAATTAGCTGAAAAACCGGCGAACAATACAAAGACCTTCTATACGCCCAAAGACGGAGCCATTGCTGTTCGCATCGACACCGAAGGCGCGTTGCGAACAGAAACGTTTGCAGAACGACAATAGACTTGAGCTTCGCCCGTGCCGCGTATTGCGCAAGAAAATTTTACGCAATACGCGATGCGATATACGCAATACGAGCCATCACCTCATATGAACAACTATTTCAACTCTCCGGTTCTTGGCCTTGCCGCTTACAGTCGTATTGGAAACCACCGGTCTGGATTTCCCGCAGCCTATCTCCCGAATCCTGTCTTCCCGAATCCCGCGTTTAACCAGGTACCTGAGCACGGTAAGAGCCCGCTGCGCCGAGAGCTCCCAGTTGTCTTTCCACATCTTTTTTGTTGCTTTGATTGGGTCCGAATCAGTATGGCCGACCACGTCTATCTGTCTGTCCGCGTACCGGCTCTGAAGCACCGAGTAAATATGGTCCAGGTCGGCACTTGTCGCCTTTCTCAACTCGGCCTTTCCCACCTCGAAAAGTATCGTGTTCGGAAGCGTTACCGTGATTGTCCCGGCCGAAGGGTCCAAGCTAACATCGTAGCCCTCCCCGAAACCCAGGATTTCCCCTGGCGTTCGCTTGCGCTCGTCAATCTCTCTCTGAAGCTGGGCAATCGTCTGCCGGTCCTGTAGACGCGCCTTCTCCAGCCTCTCCCTTTCCTCCTTTTCACCGAGCCTTAGGCCCTCACAATTGTTATACAGTACTTCGCAGTTATTATACTTTCCCTCCCAGTTAGTGCACCCGGACAAAAACGCAACTGATACAAGACCGATAAGCACAAGGATTCTTTTTTTGTTGGTGGTTCGCATTTTGATATCTCCTTAATATTAGTATTGTCGGCAATCCTTTTTTCGATTCTTTAATGATACCGTATAAAATTCAGGTAATCAACAATCCGGTCATGCAAAATCATAACAGCAAGCACGCCCAATGACAAGAAAGGACCGTAAGGAATTTGTCGGGTTTTCTTGGACAACATTTGGAACCCCGCCCACGCCAGTCCGAAAAATGGCGCAATGAAAAATGCCGCGACCACAAAAACCGGCCCTAATACCGCCCCCGCGGCCCCCATCAAGTGCACATCCCCCAGGCCCATCGCCTCTCTGCCGAAGCCCAAAGTGCCAAATATACGCGTTGCCCAGACAATCCCGCAACCCACAAAGTAGCCCCACAAACTGCCCGTAAGTCCTGCAATGGCAGGCTTTTGCGAAGAATTCAGCCACCAGTTATGTATTTGCGGGTATCTTAGGCTGAGCAAGTAAAGGCCAACGGAACAGACAATAATCGGCAGCAAAAAAACGATTTCCCGACATATCTCCAGCCGGTGGTCAAACTCCGGCTCTGCCTGTTTCTCTGGGCTCTCTGCAGAATCCTTGGTACCCTCTTCTGCCTCGTAACTTCTTTTAACTAAGCCTGTTGCCAAAAGCAGCAGGGAGATAGCCATGCCTATCGCCGCCCCGACTGCCAAAGAAGCGACCGTCACCTCTTTCAAATTCAAAATATCACGCGAAGCGCTCGGCAATAGCGCGTAACCATAAACGTCTTTGGGGTCAATTACATAAACCCCCAGCACCGAGCCTATCAATCCCGCTCCGGTAACAAACCAGCAGATAGAAAGCGGAATGACCCACAGCTCCAAATCGATTGCTGAAGCAGCAATGAAAGCAGCCAACAGAATGATGTGCAAAAGGTAAATAGACCAGCCGCCCTGCCGAAACGCGGGCATACCCTTCCACAAGTGCATTCGAAAATACAAAACAAATAAACCGACGAAAACGACGCCGGTTAGAAGTTCAATGATGAAATAACGCGGCGAAATCGGGGCTTTGCAGTACCGGCACTTAGCCCCCAAAACCACCCACGAGACCAGCGGTATGTTATCGTAGAAGCGAATGTGTCTGCCGCACGCAGGACAGGCCGAACCCGGTCTTACCAGCGACTTATCACGGGGCAGCCGATAAATGACAACGTTCAGGAAGCTGCCTACACAGCATCCAAACGCAAAAATAAAGACGAACCAAATCCAGTCCGGCACCGCCAAAACGCCTCCTTTGCGTTAAATTTGCAAGCCTCCTACTTCATAAAAATGGCCCGCATCAACCGCCATGTCTAATTTCAGGGCCCAAGCGGCTTAATCTCAAAATGGTCAACGTCTAAGCTCCCTTCGGTCATCAACACATACGCAGCGTTAGATTCGCTGAACGGCTCACCCAGATACAGCCCTGCCCTGCTACGCGGCATCTCCGTCGTCGGCTCGTCACCATTAAAGCCGTAAAATACCTGGCACCGCCGCGTCTTTTTGTTCCAGACAAACTTCGCCTTCAGCGATTTGGGAACCTCAGAATATTTCACCGGCTGTACCCGAGGGTGCCTGGTCCCGGGCCTGGCTTGGTTGTCTTTGAAATACACCACCATCTGCCTTTGATTTAACCCCAAAAACCATGTCCGGCAGAGCTTGTCCTTAAATCCAAAGCAGATATCAAGCCCCCTAAGCCCCGGGTGCGGATTAATGTTATCAAAGGCAAACATCGCCTCAAACGAGCCCGTCCCAACTACCCGGTTGATTCCGCCATACGGCATTATCGAGTCGATTGTGTACTGCCCTTTGCCGTTGAAGCCGCCCGTATAGCTCTTGTAGTCGAACCAACCGTCCAGGTTGAATTCTTTCGGACCCGTGAAGCTTTCCACCTCATCCTTGACCCGTACTGGCGGTCCGGGTGGCGAGGGTGCCGTCATCAGCCATTTCAGGTTAAAGGCATAATGCTGCCTGCTGCTTATCAGATGTATCACTCCATCCAGGCCCTGGCAAACTGACATATAGCCCCGATGTTCGCTGCTCAAACCGCTTAACGTTACCGCTCCCCCATCGGTACATTCCACCGTTATGGGCCGACCTCCGGGGCTGATAATCCGCTTGTATGGCCAGGTTTTGCCTCCGTCAAGTGAAAGAGCTCCAAAAAGCTCTTTCGCTTGATGCTTATTACCTTGCGAATCAGTAATCATCACAGGCACATCCGGGACCGTACCGAAGCTTCCGAAGGAAGCCAAAAACACCACATCTTTCTTGTCTCTAAGCCGCAAGAGCACCAGACGCTGGCCCCCGTCGATGCCCGGAAACTCACTGGCTGAATAAGTAAAAGTATCGCCGCCATCGGTCGAGAGGCTCACAGGCATCCTGCCATCGATATCGCCGCCGCGACCAAGACCAAAAAGGTGACCATCGCTAAGTTGTACGACGCTCGGATGATTTCCGCTGACCGTCCCGGCCGGATTAGTCCAGGTCAGACCCTCGTCACGGCTGACCCAAAGCGTCCTGCCTCCGTCGTGCGTGATGGCAATTCCTCCGTCATTAAGACGGATTACAGGCTCACTGACCTGAACAGATATGTTGTGGTCCGGCAGAATCAGCCGTGGTCTCGACCACGTTGCCCCGCTGTCGGTTGAAGTCCGCATCACAACCGCCATTCGTGCCCAGTTTGACGAAATCGACAAAGAGTTGAAATGGTAGATTGTCTTTTTGCCGTCAAACCACAAGGACAACGCCGTATCATTACGGTCCGGCGGGTCCCAAAACGGCGAAGCAGGCTCCCATTCCTTGCTGCCCCATCGCAGTCTGGATGCCGCCACAGCCATATTCCTCTCCCTTTCTCCGATGCCGGTATACCAGATAGCTAAAAGGTCACCGTTCGGACACTCCACAATAGCCGGGCAATGGTTATGGCCCGCAAATATCGGCCCATTTGCCCAGGTCGGAATGGTCTCATATTTGCGCGGGCCCTTGAAGTAAGGCTTCTCCGGGTCTGGGCCTTTGGCCACCACAGCCGGGTTGCGCGGAACAACGTCGCGCTGATTAAGCGGAGGTTTGGGCAACGCCAGCGGTTTAGTCTTTGGCATCTTACCTATCACAACCCTGAAGCCAATCAGCCAGTGTTTATCTTCAGGAACCGTACCCATCCGGTTGGCAGACCGCAGATAATAGATGTGTGTCCCGTGACTGCCACCCCGCAGAACTTTGAAATCGCCTTCCGCATAGCCCACCGGATTCTTCTGTCGCTTTTTCTCATAGAGGCCGTACCAGTCATAGCACCATTCCTCAACATTTCCGTGCATATCGTACAGTCCCCATTTGTTAGGCGTAGTCTTGCCGACATGAAGAGAAACATCGACAGCCGTCCCCACCATACCGGCATTCTTACGAAATTCCTTGCCAATGGTGTCACCGGTGTGGTAATGGGTCTTGGTCCCTGCCCGGCAGGCATATTCCCACTCCGCCTCCGTCGGCAGCCGGTACGGCAGCCCCTCAAGGTCAGAAAGCCACCGACAGAAGGCCCGTGCCTCATACCAGTTCACGTTGATGACCGCCTCATCATCATCTTCTGAAAGACCATTGTCTTTGCCCCGAAGTTTTTTGTGTTCAGGGTCGAACAACTCATACTGAAAGTTTGTCACCTCATAGATGCCCGCATAGAAAGGCTTGGTAATCTTAACGGTGTGGTTCGGATTTTCATCAAAGTCACCTTCAAACTGCGTGCCCCGATGGTTGGTAAGCTCATCCGGCAGCGGCGTCTTGCCCACTCCCATCCTGAAACTGCCCGGCTTAATCCGGACAAACTTCATACCCACAGAGTTAGTGTATGTATCTCCCTTTGGCATTTTTGCCGCACGCCCGGCACCTACTTGAATCACACCCACAACCAAAAAAATTACAACTATCATCGTCCAGCTTCTTCTCATCTTCACATTTCCTTTCAATTTACTGAACACTTCTGCAGAACCGCTCATCTGCCAGAACCGCTCAAAAATTATGTCTAATCTACTTCTTCTTGTTCTTGTTAACCTCCGCCGCAACCTTCACAGGCAGGCCGAACAGACGAATAAAGCCCTTTGCATCGGTAGGGTCATACTCAGCCCCCATCTTGAAACTGGCCAGGCCTTTCTTGTATAGACTCTTCGGACTCTTTGCACCCGCCGGCGTACAGTGGCCCTTGAACAGCTTCATCTTAACTTCGCCAGTGACATTTCGCTGGGTGACATCTACAAACGCATCGAGGGCTTCGCGCAGCGGCGAAAACCAAAGACCATAATATACCAGCTCAGCGTATTTCAAAGCGACCTGCTGTTTGTAGTGCATCGTCTCTCTATCAAGTGTCAGGCTCTCAAGAACTCTGTGGGCCGTCACCAGAATTGTTCCGCCCGGCGTCTCGTAAACGCCTCGTGACTTCATACCGACCAGCCGGTTCTCCACCAAATCGACCTGGCCAACACCGTGTTTGCCGCCGAGCCGGTTCAATTTCTCGATTATTTTCACGCTGCTCATTTCTTTACCGTCAAGTTTCACCGGCACACCTTTCTCGAAGCCGACGCGCACGTAGTCCGCACGGTCGGGCGTTTTCGAGACCGGCCGGGACATCACAAGGAGACTGTCCTTTGGCTCGTTGGCCGGGTCCTCAAGGTCACCTCCTTCGTGACTGATATGCCATAGGTTTCGGTCGTGAGAGTAAATATCCTTCTTACTCTGCTCAATCGGAATCTTACGCTTATTGGCGTACTTCACTGCCGCCTCCCGACTTCTCAGCTTAAACTTCGGGTCTTTCCACGGCGCGATGATTTTCAGTGACGGGTCCAGCGCCATATACGTAACTTCAAACCGCACCTGGTCATTACCCTTTCCCGTCGCACCGTGAGCTACCGCCGTCGCACCTTCAGCGTGGGCCACTTCCACCTGGTGCTTCGCGGTCAAAGGCCGGGCAATGCTCGTGCCGAGCAGATACTCATTTTCATAAACGGCGCCCGCCTTGAGCATCGGCCAAAGGTAATCTTCCACAAACTCCCTTCGCACATCCTTTACAACACACTTGCTCGCGCCCGACCGCATCGCCTTCTTCTCGATGCCCTTAAGCTCTTCGCCTTGCCCCAAATCGGCCGCAAACGCTATTACTTCGTAGCCGTACGTCTCCTTCAGCCACGGCAGGATTACACTCGTATCAAGCCCGCCGCTATACGCCAAAACCACTTTTTCTTTCTTTGCCATCTTTCCACCTCAGAAAAGACTTTGTTGCAAAGCAGGATTATACAACCTATTTCCTGCGCAGACAACCCAAACCTTTAGCCTTGCTATGGAGACAAAAAACCGGCAGCGGCAGTTTACCTTGCCGTGTCTTTCGTTTGGTATTTCCGCAGCAGCTCGGCCACGACTTTGTACCTCGATTTCTCGGCAATGTCCAAGGGGACTCGACCCTTCTTGTCCCTCGCATTGACATTAGCCCCATTAGCGATGAGTAGTCTGGCCACAGTCACCTGGTCTTCCTCTGCCTTGGCATGCAGTGCCCTCGAATGTCTGGCAGTGCTATCGGCGTCGAAGGGAATAAGCAGCTTCAATATTCCCTTGTGAGCCCCTTTGGACGCAATCATGTGCAGCGGCGTGGCCCCTTGTTTATCTTTGGCATTGACATCAGCGCCTTTATCGATAAGCATTTCAACTGCGCCTGCCGTGACCGCACTGTGCAGCAAGGTCCTACCGTGAATGTCCTTCACATTGACATCAGCACCTTCGCCGGTGAGTAGCTTGATTATATCTGCGTGGTTCTTGCGCACTGCCCAATATAGCGGGGGCGCATGCTCAAAATTGGCATTGACGTCGGCTCCCTTGGCCAGCAGCACCTTGGCCATGTCCAGGTGCCCATTGTATGCTGCCCAGTGCAGCGGAGTGAATTCGCCGCGCTTGGCGTTGACCAGGTTTGGGTCGCTCTTCAGATAGCCGGCCACACGGTTCGTATCACCTCGTATTGATGCCGAAAAGATGTCTAATTGAGCACCTTTGGAAAGAAGCAGTTTTTCTATTTCCGGGCGATTATGAATAACGGCAAACAGCATAGGCGTCATGGCCTGGTTGGTCTCAGCATACATATCGGCGCCTTTGGCAATCAGTAACTTGGCCACATCCGTATTGCCGAATCGGACGGCCAGGTGCAGCGGTGTCCACATAACGCTACCCTGTGCATCGATATTTCCACCTTTGGCGATTAGTAGCTCAGCTATATCCGTCTGTCCAAATCGTGCAGCCAGGTGAAGAGGCGTAAACCACCGCCCGACCTTCGCGTTGACATCAGCCCCTTTGTCAATTAACAGCCGGGCAACGTCCGTGTGACCGGATTTGATAGCTAAGTACAGTGCCGTCCCACGTTTGCCGTACTTCGCGTTCACATCAGCCCCATCGGCGATAAGGCTCTTCACCGTCTCCAGGTCACCTTGAGTCACCGCTTTGCGTAGCGCCAGGCGTTTAGCCTCATCTTCAGCCTCCGCTTCACTTGTCCCCGGTGCTCGAGGTCCCTCCACGGGCCTGACTTCTTTGGATTCCTTGAATTTGACCTTAGGCACCTCTTTGCCGAGATGCTTATATGTCTCTTCGAGCGCCTTCAGGAATTCTTCCTGACTCATTTCTCGAACAGACAAATCCCTAAACAGAACAGCAATCTTGTCCTCACAAAACTCAGGATTTTCATAAGCAACAATATGATAGGCAACTTTTTTGATGTATGGCGTCTCGTGCCGAACGTATATATAGCTCGGCCCAGCAAAACCCTTCGGCTTCCGCGGCGACTCCGGAAGTTTGAGGTCGGGGCAGTAGGGCTTCGTTTCTTCCAGCGTCTTGGGCAGCATCCCCTTATGGTCGGTCGCCCACATGTTCAGCGCCAAACCCAATACGTGCAAATTATGAGCCGAGGACACAACTGGCTTGTCACCCTTGAATCGAATCTCAGGCATCTCTTTGCCGAGCCGTTTGTAAGTCGCCGCAAGTTCCCGCAGGAATTCCTCCGGCTCAAGGGCCGCAACGTGACCATCGAGAAACAGAACGTTAATCTTTGTACTGCAGAATACAGGATTCTCATAAGCAACAACATTGGCCGGATTCATTGCTGAATTCTGCCCAGTAATGTAAATGTAGCTGGGTCCGTCAAAACCTTTTGGCTTGAGCGGAGATTCGAGTTGCTTCGGAGTAGTATAATCAAGTTCAACCAGCTTCTGCAGACTCGGTGGGAATTTGCCCTCGGGGTCATCGGCTACATATATTGTGCAGGCCAGTCCTATCCCCTTCAGATTGGTCGCCGACACAACTTCTTCGGCTTGTTCTACGGGTCCCACAAAAGCATGCATCAAAACCGCCGCCCCGATTGCCCCGCCGGCAACTGCTGCCAGACTCGGCTCAATGCCCGGCCCCTGGTAACGCGACCTCAGCCCTTCCGCATCAAACCAGCAATAATGACCAGAAGGCTCCATATCTTTGGCGATATGACCAAGCGATGGAAGCATTAATGGCAGTCGTATCCCCCCTTCCCGCGCAAACATCGTTACCATCGGCCAGTATTGCTGCATATACATCATCATTTGATTAAACTGCAGACCTGAATTGGTGTAACTAAAGCATATCAGATTGTTGGGCAGGTTTCCTGCTGCCTTTTTAAATCCATTCGTCGTACGCAACGAGTTTCCACCAGCCTTCGCAAACCCAATCTGCTTGGCCGCCTTACTGCACAACGCCATATTTGAACCTATAACCACGTGGTTATCCACTACCGTCCAGGTCGGCATTATCTGCGCCATCGCCAGCGGCGTCACCCAGCAGTGAAGAGTCCTTCCATCCTGAACCTGGGAGCTGACCTGTACCGTCCCTTCGCTTTCGGCCGTCGCAAAATTCCCCAGCGCAGTTAGAGTCTTTTCCCATAGCCGCGCATCTTTTAACTTTGCAATGACAACTGCCCCGCCGCTCGGCGCATCCATCATAACGCCGGCAGGAAGCGTATAAAAAACCATTGGCCCAGCCAGACTTCCCAGAAGCTCATTGCGGATACTGACTTTTACCTTCGCTTCAAGTTCAGCAATACCATCTCGCACTTCGGGATAAGCATCTTCCGGCGAGGTAACTCTAACCGTCCGCATTACCGTATCGTACAGCCGCCCCAAGTCACAATTGATGGCCGTAGCATTCATTGCCCCCGCATCAACCATATCAAACATTGAAAAGTCTATCCTTCCAAGGCATGCAAGCAAGCCCGTCCGAGGCCCTCCCAGTTTAATAAGCTTATTGCAAACCGTATCGGAACCGGAGAATCCCATCCTTGCCGTAATGGTCTTGATGTTAGCCAAGCCGAGTTCTTTAAGTGCTGCTTTTACCGCATTGAATTCATCCGTGTCCCCTTCCATACTTGCTATGGCGCCCAAAACATTAAACATCTTTTCACGGTCGACATAAACCGCAAGCGCATCACCCATCCCTCGAACACCCATCAAGTAGTCCCGCATCTGCCTGTCAATGTTACCCTGTAGATATTTCATGGCCAAGCCTTCACCATCGTTCATCGCAAAAACAAAACGATTTCCCACCCAACCCCAATATGACACGACTTCATCGCCATCTTTGACGCAGCGCATCTTAATGCCCCTGATTATGATTTCGGTTCTCTCATCTTCGCCAATCAATCCCTCAAGTTTAGCAATGGCCGAGGCAATCTCCGCTTTACGCGGGCCAGCATCCAAAATGGCAAAACCGTAAGCTGGCGGCCCCTCTTTCGCTTTCTTTTGCACTGCGCCAATAATAATCGGCCGCTTCAAAACCAAGGGGGCAAGCTCCACCGCCACATGGATAGCCTTCGCCTCATCATCATCCGGCGCCTCCTCTTTCAACTTCCTCAACAACTCTTTTCTTATTGATTGACAAAAGTCTTGTGCTCCGGGGTCATTCCAGATTCTGCCCAAAATCGCTTTCTCGAAGGCGGGCTTTAATTCGTCTTCTCCACTGGTAGCAACAAAGCCCACAACGTCGTCCGGCATCGTTACTAAAAGCTTTTCAACCGCGGAAGTTGCGCCTTCAGCCCTCGACGAGCAAACGAAGCTGATTAATGATATCAGTACAAAAATCCTCAGCGTACACGACTTTGCCTTAAACATGATAACGCCTTTCAAATTGCCAGATTCATAATTTACTTCAATATAAGACAAACAAAATCAGAACAAAAGAAAGCAATTTAGCCACAAAGGAAAGAATGCCAATGTAATCTAACAACCGCATTGGACAAGGTCCACGCTACCGGACTGAATCGCCTCAAGCCTCAACATCCGGTGGTTCGTCAGGCGGCACAATCGGCTCAATGAGTCGAATCAATTCAGGTATATCCTTTTCAACGACATCCCAAACTTTTTCCGGAATGATGCGGAAGTATTCATGAACCAGTCGATGCCTCATACCGATAATCCCCTGCCAGGGAATTTCGGGATGCGCCTGTTGGCAGCGCAGCGAAACTTTGCGCGCGGCAAGCAACATATCCAGCAGATAAGCGTCATCACGCCACATAGACTGCCTCCACAGATTGCAGAATATGCCGTCGCCGGATATAGTTTTCGCTTTTTTCGACAGACTGGCGTTCAACCAGGTCAACCTTATGCCCCAAAATTTCGGACAGTTCACTTTCCATTGTGGCCAGTGTCATCAGTCCCGGTTCCTGTCCCTGTTCAAATTCCACCAGCACATCCACATCGCTGTCCTGTCCAAAATCATCTCGTAACACGGAGCCGAAGAAAGCGAGGCTGCAAATATGATTGCGCCGGCAGAACGCCACAACCTTATCTTTCGGTACCTTGATATGAATACCCATATACTTGTTTCTTCCAACGTTATTCCCACCAAAGCGGGAATCTATCTTCTCATTGTTCCAATCTTGTCTTTTTCTTCTGCGCTCTTTGCGCCCTCTGCGGTTAAATTTTTAACTTCGACCCTTTTAATATACCAATAACCGCCGCCCAACAGCAACAATTAAATCGGACAAAGTTAATCTTAACTCCAATGACATATGTATTCTTCCGGCACTTCATCAAGGCTTGAAAAAACATCTTTTTCAGGAAATGCAGCTTTCGCTAAAAGTCGACAGTCGCTATCTCTTGTTAATAAGCCATCCGCTCTACTTAGAAGGTAAACATATTCAGCATCCCTACAATCGTGCGCAGCACGATCTTCTCCTATACTTGCCCCACTGTGTGTTAAAAAACAATATTCCAGGATAATAATATATGTTACCCGGACAAAATGCCAGCTTACCCATTCATCGGATAAGCAGTATTTTTCGGGGGTCTCTGTAATGCCTCTGAGGTTTGCCCCTGCTAACGTATGTACGCCTTGTCGGTTAACTAATTGTGCCCAACACTTGAAACGCTCTTCTTTAATAGTTTTACTATTATCGAGTTTCCTGATTGCAGTAAGAATACCCGAATGTTTTGAAGCAATCTCCTCATGAAAGCCCTTCGTGACATTGAGAAGCTCGGATGTGTTACCATCAAGATACTCAGACATTGCTGATAAATCGTAAGATATTCCATCTTTGCGCATATATGCCGAACGTATCTCCTCTGTATTTGTTAGATCAACTAAAGACCCATAGGGTGATAATTCTTTGGCTTCTTTATTTATTATGCTCTTAATATTTGGGCAGATACACGCTCCGGCCAATAAGACCTGCCTAAAGCGGTCTAATAGATTCTCCTGGTTTCTTTGGGTGGTTAGACACTCATACAACAAAACCTCAGGAAGGATTAGAAAATGATTCTTGGCGAAATTACACAGATCATCGTGCTTTGTCCCCACAAAAACGTCCTTGTCAATTATTAGTTGTTTGGGCATTACTGTCATGTTTCGGCGAGGTATTCCAGGATGGTTTTTCGCATAAGTTCTGCATTCGCATCCTGACCGGTAAACAGCTTGAATTGAGCCATCGCCTGGTTAACGAACATTTCCAGCCCGTCAATTGTTGTTGCACCGACCTCCTTTGCCTGCTTTAGCAGCAAAGTCTCCGCAGGATTATAGACAGTATCGAAGACCACCATATCTTTATTGATGCACTTCTGCGGCAGCGGCGTTGAATCTGTCTTCGGGTGCATTCCGATACTGGTGCAGTTTATAACCAGCTTCGCATTTAGCTCGGCCAAGTCCTTCAAAGGTGAAAAGTCACAATTGAACTCCGCTGCCAGTCTTTCGGCCTTTGCGACGGTTCGGTTGTAAATGGTGATTTTGCCACCAGCCTCACTTAGACCGGCTACTATAGCCCTTGCAACACCCCCTGCGCCAATAACGGCAGCTGGCACGTCCTTCAACTCCGCTCTCGTAATACCCATCCCTGAAGTGATTGCATCTAATGCGCCGGTGTAGTCAGTATTATACACCGCCAGTTTGCCATCTGGCCCGACAAGCACGGTGTTCGCCGCTCCTATTCTTTCTGCCAACGGCTCGACAAAGCCGCCGTTCGCTCTGACATAATCAAGCGCATTTTGCTTATGCGGCAGAGTTACGCTCAAACCACGCAGGTCCAGCCACTTCCTGTTAATGATATTCTTCATAAACCTGTCAAATTCATCTTTGCCGCCATCCACAAGCAAAGGCAGATACAATTTATTGGCCCCCATCTCGGCAAAATAGGCGTTGTGAATCGCAGCACCCAAAGAATGAGCCACCGGAGAGCCGATGACGCCGTAAAGCTCTGTATCTGAGTCTATAGAATCCCAGCGGTAAATTGTTTTCAGTTGCTCAATGGTCAACTGTCCTGGTGCCGTCGCGCTTTTGTCGTCCACACTCGCGTAAGTGACAAAGCAGTCCAGCTTCTTGGCAATGATTCTGCTGATAAGCCCAGCCTCGCCCATACAGAAGACAATTCGCTCGCCGCTGCTTTGGTACAGCAAATCAAAAGCCTCAAAGCAATCATTGATGTGCTTGGCCGTGTAAACCAGCTTCGGAATCGCCGCAGGGTACACGTTCAGGATGTGACGATACAGTTTGCCGATATTGTCAAATTTGCTTTCGAAGTCATGGGCGGACAAAATCAGCCTCGCCTTTGAGCTTTGTGACAGTGACAATGCTATTCTTTCCTGATTTTCGACGGAGAGGAAATTCTCATATTCGAAGTCGATGAATTCGGCGCCGGTTTTCAACGCGCTGCTGAGCACGTCAATCCGCAGCTTTTGTGGATACTCTTTCGCACCGCCCTGCCGCCTGTCACGACAGGTCACGATTACCGGCAGCTCTCGCCCCTTTGCGCTTCCGGCTTCGGCAATTAAGCTTTTGACCAAATCCACGCTGAGATTTTCAAGATAGTCCGTTCGCAACTCGAGCATCTCAGCGCCGGCTGCTGCCGCGGCCTTA
Organism: uncultured Pirellulales bacterium; assembly: GCA_964582985.1. Lineage (GTDB taxonomy): Bacteria > Planctomycetota > Phycisphaerae > Sedimentisphaerales > Anaerobacaceae > CAZQYB01. The sequence continues at coordinate 65,426 of CAZOUM010000004.1, forward strand.
ATTTGCTGCCCGGCCTGCGCCAAATCCCGCGCTGCTATAGGAACCGCTAATCTTGTCTCCATAACTCACAGATATAGCAGCAATTAGCCCCGAAAGCAAGGGCAAAAACTAAGGTAAAATCTCGAATCCAAGTTAAGAAAGTTCCGATAATTCTTTTAATTTTTCTTGCTTTTTTGGTTCGGCTGCGTGTATATTAATAATTTGGTCGGTCTATCTGCGATGTCGAAATGCCACATCGCAAGGGCGCTATAAAAATATTAACAACTTCTCGGAGGAACAAACAATGAAACGCGAAACCCTCATTTTCACAACTATTCTGGTACTGCTCCAATCATGTTGCAGCAGTCTGTGGGCAGAGCCCACAACGGCGTACCAGGCGGAAAAGGTAGTGGCAGGCTGGCTCAAAACCACTGCCGAACCGCTTGGCACAGCCCTCGGCCGCGAGGTTACCAACGTCGAGACCTTTACTGATGACGCTGATGAGCCGATTTATCACATCGTGTATCTGGACCCATCCGGATTCGTGATTGTGCCGGCAGATGATTTTGTTGAGCCGATTATTGGTTTTGTTGAGACCGGCAGCTATGACCCCTCGCCTGAGAACCCGCTGGGAGCATTAGTCGCCGGCGACCTCAACGCGCGTATCGCAGCGGTTCGGGATGGCCCCACACTTCAAGCAACCGGTGCGACGAAAATGGCGCTTGGCTCACAGGCCAAGTGGCAGCAGTTGGAAAGCTTGGCCGACCGGGTTGGCATACTGGGCCTGGGCTTGGCCAATATCTCTGATGTTCGCGTGCCTCCGTTGGTGCAGAGTAAATGGGGTCAGACGACCTGTTGCACCAACCCCGCTCTTGCCTGCTATAACTATTACACACCCCCCAGCGACCCCTGCGACCAGAACGACGTTGTGATTATCCCCTCTCCCAATAGCCCCTTTCCCTATGGCAGCCTTGGCAATTATCCCTGCGGCTGCGTTGCAACCGCGATGGCACAGTTGATGCGGTACCACATGTATCCTAACTTTGCCTTGGGCAAACAGGGACCGTTCCCAGTCGGGGGCGACAACTACCCGACCGCCTGGACGCGCGGCGGTAACGGCTTGGGGGGGGCCATATAACTGGGCTGGGATGCCACTGGTCCCAAACGATATTTGCGCCACCATCACCCCTGCGCAGCGACAGGCCATCGGAGCACTTTGCTACGATGCCGGTGTCTCCACCAGGATGAGTTATACGGCTGCCGAATCAACGACCCTTTTGGACGAGGCGGACAACTCGCTGGTGAGCACATTCAAGTACAGCAATTCCATCTTCGGTTGTGCCGGCCCGAGCGGCATCGCGGGGCCTAATTTAATGGATATGGTCAATCCTAATCTTGACTATGGTCATCCTGTTATCCTCGACATTGCAAGTACTCCCGGGGATGGTTATGCTCATGCCATAGTGGCGGACGGGTATGGCTACGAGCTCTCGACGCTCTATCACCATCTTAACATGGGTAAGCAGGGGAATTCCGACGCATGGTACAACCTTCCTAATGTCGGGAGCTATATTATGGTCAGAGGATGTGTTTATAACGTCTTTACCTCCGGCTCAGGTGAGATAATCAGCGGGCGTGTCACCAATGCATACCGCAACCCAGTGTCCGACGTAAACGTAACAGCCCAAAGGACCGGCGGCGGAACGTATGTGGCGACCACAAACAATAGCGGCATATATGCGCTTGCACACGTCCCTTCGGCTTCAGCATATACCATCACTGCAGCAAAGTCGGGTTATTCCTTCGTCCCAGCGGACGTAAATACTGGCACTTCGCAGGATTTGAACTCAGTATCGGGAAATGTGTGGGGGGTTGATTTTCGGGAAGTGCCTCCTTTTGTCTACGTCGATGCCAACGCCACCGGCAGCAATGACGGCCGGAGCTGGGCCAATGCCTACAACCACCTTCAGGATGCAATAGCTGGCCTCTGCCCCGATGTGATTTGGGTAGCCAAGGGTACGTACTACCCCGACCGTAACTCAGCCAACCCCAGCGGCTCCGGCAGCCGAACTGCGACCTTCCAGCTAAAAAGCGGTGTTGCTATCTACGGCGGCTTTGCCGGCGGCGAGACCAGCCTCAATCAGCGCGACCCGACCGCTAATGTGACCATCCTCAGCGGTGATATCGGCACCCCCGGCAATAACTCCGACAACAGCTGCCACGTCGTTACAGGCAGCGGAACCGACCCAACCGCCATCCTCGATGGCTTCACCATCACAGATGGCAATGCCGTTCCCCCTTCAATATACTTTATGGGCGGCGGGATGTACAACAACACTGCCAACCCGACAGTGGCAAACTGCATCTTCACCGCAAACTCAGCTCTGTTGGGCGGCGGGATGTACAACGAGTTCGCCAGCCCAACCCTCACCGACTGCAGCTTCAGCACAAACTCGGCTGGAGGTGGCGCCGGAATGCTCAACATCGGCAGCAATCCAACGCTGACCGACTGCAGCTTCAGCACGAACTCGGCTGCACATGGCGGCGGGATGTACAACGGGGGCAGCAATCCAACGCTGACCAACTGCACATTTAGCGGGAATTCCGCTCTCGGCCCCGATAAGGGCGGCGGCGGGATGGCTAACCTCGGCGGCAGCAGTCCCATGGTGACCAATTGCACCTTCACCGGCAACTCGGCAGAATACGCCGGTGGCGGAATATACAACGAGTTCAGCAACCCAACAGTAAGCGACTGCGCCTTCAGCGAAAACTCAGCAAACAACTATGGCGGCGGAATGTATCGCATTGACAGCGACTACTTATTAACACTGACCAACTGCACCTTCAACGGCAACTCCGCCGTACTTGACGGTGGCGGAATGTATAACACCGACAGCTACGACTTAGAACTGTTCAACTGCACGTTCAGCGGGAACTCGGCAGGCAACTATGGCGGCGGATTTTTTGAAGACGGTACAGACATGTTCGTAGTTAACTGCATCCTCTGGGGTAATACCGCCAACTTCGGTCCACAGATCGCCCTGCTGAACACTGATATGCTCATTGCTTTCTCTGACGTGCAGGGTGGTGAAGCGAGCATATATAAGGAAAACAGCAGTATCATGTATGGACCCTTCAATATCGAGGCTGAGCCGATGTTCGTGGACGCGAACGATTTTCACCTGCTGCCAGATTCACCCTGCATAGACGCCGGTGATAACGGACCGGTCCCTGGCGGTGTCACAACCGACCTCGACGGCCGTCCCAGGTTCGTAGATGGTGATTGTAACGATACCGTCATAGTAGATATGGGAGCCTATGAGTTTGCTTACGCTTACATCGGCGACTTCGACGGCGAGTGCGATGTGGACTTCGTCGACTTTGCTATATTCGCCCTGGCCTGGCTGACCGAACAAGGACAGCCCCAATACAATCCTGCCTGCGACATCGGCATCCCTGCTGATAGCTACATCGGTTGGCGTGACCTCGATGTCCTTTCCGACAACTGGCTGGCGGGTAAGTAGTCCTATTACGAATTTGATTTCAAATAAAAGGGCTGTGGGCATAATGCTCGCAGCTCTTTTTGCTTTCACCAATAGAACTTCAAATCGGGCGTTTTTTTCTTGCCTTTTGCGCTGCATCGGGTAGATTTTGCAAATAAAACCGTAATTGGAGGTTTGGCAATGATAGGAAAAATGATAAGGCTGGAAAGAATAATCGACCGCAATTCCCACAGGACGGTAATTATTCCAATGGACCACGGCGTCACGGTCGGCCCTATTGAGGGCCTGCCGGATATGCGCACGACCGTCAGTAAGATTGTAGCCGGCGGAGCAAACGCCATCCTGATGCATAAGGGGATGGTCCGCGCAGGCCATAGAGGCGCAGGCAAAGACGTTGGACTCATCATCCACCTCTCAGCAGGAACATCGATGAGCCCCGACCCAAACGCCAAAGAGCTCGTCTGCACCGTCGAAGAAGCCATCAAGCTCGGCGCCGACGCCGTCTCTGTCCACATAAATCTCGGCGCCGAAACCGACAAGGAAATGCTCGGACAATTGGGCTTTATAAGCGAACGGTGCCTGCAGTGGCAGATGCCGCTGGTTGCGATGATGTACACACGCGGCCCAAAAATCAAAGATGAGTTCGACGTCAACAACGTCAAGCACGCCGCCAGAGTTGGAGCCGAGCTCGGCGCGGATATCGTCAAGGTCCCCTACACCGGCAGCGTCGAAAGTTTTACCGAAGTAGTTCAGGGCTGTCCCGTGCCGGTGGTCATAGCAGGCGGGCCAAAAATGGATAGTGACGAGGACATATTCAAAATGGTTGCCGGTGCTCTAAAAGCCGGCGCCGCAGGTCTCTCTATCGGCCGAAACGCATTCCAGCACAAGACGCCGGAAAAAATAGTGCAGGCACTTTGCAAAATGGTCCACCACGACGCCACCATCGAAGAAGCTGCCGCAATATTGCAAGGCTAAAAAGTTAGCACGCACAACGAGTAAGGGATAAATTCAATGAAAAAATTATGGGTTAGCGCAGTTCCTTACAACAAGGATGTTGTCATATCGGCGCTGGAAAGCGGAGCTGAGACCGTTGTTTTGCCGGACGGCAAAAGCGATACTGTCCGCGAGTTCGGCAAAATCAAAACTGTTGAGAAAAAAGGTGACATCAGGCCCGGCGTCGACGTTGAATTCATCGACATCGCAGGCAAGGCCGATGAGGATAAAGCCGCAGCCGTCCCTGAAAACAAAATCGTTGTCCTGCGGATGCTCGACTGGACCATTATCCCCATCGAGAACCTGCTGGCGCGGCGCGGCAAAAACGTAATGGTACAGGTCGAAAACAGCAAACAGGCCAAGCTTATGGTAGAAATCCTTGAAAAAGGTGTCGACGGCGTTGTGCTAAGCACCACCGACATAAACGAAATAAAGAAAACCGCTGAAATCATTCACGGCATAAGTGAAAAGATAGACCTTGTCACTGCTACGATAACCAATACAAAGCAGCTTGGTATGGGCGACCGCGCCTGCATCGATACCTGCACCCAAATGACACTCGGCGAAGGCATGCTTGTGGGTAATACGGCTTCCGGGTTTTTCTTAATCCACTCCGAATCAATCGACAATCCCTACGTTGCCTCTCGTCCCTTCCGCGTCAACGCCGGTGCCGTTCACGCATACACCCTCGTCGCAGGAGGCAAAACAAAGTACCTTGCGGATTTGAAAGCCGGCGATGAAGTGCTTCTGGTAAATGCCCGGGGCAAGAGCCAAATTGCATATCTGGGCAGAAATAAAATTGAAAAAAGACCTATGCTCCTCATCGAAGCTGAGGCCGGGGACGAGCCGATAAGTCTCGTTATGCAAAACGCCGAGACCATTCGCCTGGTTGACCCCGATGGCAAAGCCGTTTCGATTACAAACCTAAAACCAGGCGATAAGGTGCTCGGCCATATCGAAAAGGCCGGCAGACACTTTGGTATGAAGGTCGATGAGACCCTAATTGAAAGGTAGAGCTATGGATTGGCCGGGCGATGTACTCAGCGTAATCTTAGCCGTCGTTTTTGGTGCGGCAGTTGGCTTGGAGCGAGAGATAAGCGGCAAATCCGCAGGGCTGCGCACAAATGTCTTAATATGTCTCGGTGCCGCCGTCTATACCATAATTTCTAAACGAATGGGCGTCGCCGCAAACGCCTCAACCACAAGAATTGCAGCACAGCTCGTTACAGGAGTCGGCTTCCTCGGCGCCGGCGCAATCATCCAGGACAGGGGCGGCGTCTACGGCCTGACCACAGCAGCCACGATATGGCTGGTGGCAAGCGTTGGTATGGCCTGCGGCGCAGGGTTTTACGCCTTGGCCGCTATAGCTACTTTAATCACCATAGTCGTTTTGGTAGGGCTCGGACAACTGGAAAAACCGCTGGGACGTTACGGCCGAAAGCACAAAAGGAGCAGCCCTGCGAACCAGGAGCATCAGACAAGGTAGAAGCCATAGTTTTTGTGTAAATTGACGGAAACTTCAGGCCTATTCCCGAAATCTCCGCAGCCGTCCAATATTATTACCCCAAGCCAAAAAAAAACGCATAATCCGCAGAAAAGTACTTGACGGCAAGGCATCTGATGTGGTATAAGTAAGATTAGTTAAGTGCATTGGTTTTTAGACCCATAAATGCACACTTTTCGCCGTCTTTCGGCAAAGTGTGAGGGGTTGGTACGGATAATAGGGTGACGTTATGTGCTTTGAGTTCACTTCTTTCCGTACACATCAATGCACACCAATACGCCTTTTGAGCTTGACGAGGCTAAAGATAGAAGTTCAGGAATTCGCGACGTAGAAGCATAAGCTTCAGTATTTTTATCGCGATTTGTTAGCGACAGGCAGGAAATAAGTGAAAGTGAAGGCTTTCGATGCCTGTTAAAAACAAAGGATGTTTGGGTGTTTGGCGAAACGAAACCAGAGTTGTAATTATTAACTTAATTTAAGGAGGAACGTTATGTGTAAGAAACTGATGCTCTTAAGCTGTCTTGTGACATTGCTTGGTCTGAGCAACATTGCTTTTGCAGACTTTGAGATCTTCAAGGTGGATTTCAGTTGCCCGGCTGACCCGGCAACTATAAAAGGAGGAGACTGGGAGGACTTCGAAATTGGCGGCGGCTGTATAGGTGTAGCGCATGATGACAGAACGATGTTGAATGTCGGTGGTACCGAAATAGACATCGTCGTCGGTGACCCAGGTGGACATGCCCGCCTGGCGTCTCGTGAGTCCGCCGACCCTATTTGTAATACCGCCTGGGTGAATCATGGCGGGGACTGCGGAGATGACTTGATGCGGCTGGTGTTTAGGGATCTGGATCCGAGCACCAGCTACACCGTGTACACATACCACGCCTGGGATGATGATGGCGATTTTAACTCAGTAAACCCAGTAACCATTGAAGGTGCTGATAGCTGCAGCATCCCCAATCCACCAGGAATGGTGGACACTACTTCGGATGCTATCCTTCTTGCGCACCCCAATGTGGGAGAGATACAGTTCACTACCGACGGAGCCGGCAGCGAAGTGCGTATCAAATTTAATGGTTGCGTCAAGTTCAATGCTTTCGCACTCTGGTCTGAGGCGGCACTGCCCAGGGCCACGAGCCCCAACCCGGGTAGTGCCGAAACGGACGTTTGCCCGAAGGACCTGCAGCTTTCCTGGGCGCCGGGAGCTGACGTGAACGACGCGAACGGCCACGATGTGTACCTCGGCACAGATTACAACGATGTCAGGGATGCCAATCGTATTAATCATCCTGCTGGCGTGATTTATTCGGAGGGCCAGGACAGCAACGAGTATCCTGAAGATGGCGACCCATGTCTTCAACTTGAACTCATGACCACTTACTATTGGAGGGTTGACCAGGTCAATGACACGGATACATGGACAGGCTCCATCTGGAGCTTTACGACCGAGGACGGAAACGCTCGTGACCCTGACCCGGTTGTTGGCTTCGCAGGTCTGAACCCGACAGATGTGGTCCTTAGCTGGACGCCTTCCTGTGTTGCGACTTCGCAGGATGTCTACTTCAGCACCGATTTCAGCGATGTCAACACACTACAAGCCGTTGCCAAAATAGACACTTTATCCGGTACCGACAATAATGAGCCGGTAGGGAACCTTGTAGAATTCACCACTTACTACTGGCGAATTGATACGACTCGAAGTGGCGGCTACGGCACAGGTGCAAGTGAAGTCTGGAGGTTCAGTACAGGTCTTGGCGGGCTTTTGCTGGAAATGCTCTTCGAGGGCAGCCTGGGTGCCGACCTTCCAGCCACGGAACTCGACACCAGCGGCAACGAATTTCACTTCACAACATATTCTGCGTTACACGACCCCTGTGCTGATGGCTCAGTCAAGTATGGCGACGGGCGTAAAACCGGTACGTCGGTAGCTATCGACCCCTGCGCAGGCCTGTACAGGGTGGATACCGGCGAGAGCGACCCTCTCCGGTTGGCCGGCTGGCAATACACCATTCAGATGTGGGTATACCTGCCGGCGGGAGTGTTCCCAGAGGAGGGATGGTATATGATTGTCGGAAAACAAGACGGCTGGAATATTCGAATACATGACCCAAATGATAACGACGATATCAGGTGGTACTTTGGCGGCATGCCCGACAAAGGCCTCCGAGCGCAAGGCATCCTCCAGGAGATTTCCGACGATTGGGCTCACGTCGCCGCAGTGTTTGACATGACTGCGCAAGAGACGCATAAGCTGTACATCGACGGTCTGATAGTTGACAGCGGTAGGTACCAGAGCACAAATCCTGCCGACAATAATACTCCCGTGGGCATCGGCGTGGGCGTGGCGAACCCGCCGCCTTTTAGCTTTGACCATTATTTCGAGGGTAAGATTGACGAGCTTCAGATTTGGGACATTGTTCTTGAGCAGGTACCTGAATTTGCCTCCGAGCCCCATCCCCCGGATGGGTCAAGGGGTTGGCAACCGAACGATGTGAACTTAGCAACCTTTACGTGGAGGCCGGGAAAATATGCGGCAGATGTGGACGGACACGATATTTACTTCGGTGACAGCCTCGACGACGTAAACGAAAGCGCAGACCCCTGTGTCACAGGTCACGACAGCAACAGCTGGACGCACAGTGAGACATTTGAAATAGGCAAGACCTACTACTGGCGAGTTGATGAGGTCAACGGCCTCGACGTATATCCAGGCTACATCTGGAAATTTCAAATGTGGGCCGATCTCATTGACCCCAATATTGTGGTCTATTACCCGTTAGATGAGACCAGCGGCGACGATGTTCCGGATTATTCCGGTAATTATTTTGATGCAGAGTGCGACAACGACCCCCACTGGGAACCCGACAACGGCAGGTACGGCGGCTGCATGCACTTTTCGATGGAGTATGATGCAGACGATGACGATTGGGAAAACGAGGAACCGGGGAACATCGAGGTCGAGAGCGAGTATGCAAGACAGATGGCTGATATGATAAACAAGGAAATCAGCATTTGCGTGTGGGTGAATGGCGACCCTGACCAGCGCGAAGACGACGATATGGTGGTCTTCGAGTTCTGCGACGATGACTACGAAAACGATATCGATGAGGAGCCCAATGACACTAAGATATTGGCAGTCGTCCCAGAAGAAGGAACGGGAAATGTTGTCTTCCGTGCAGGCGTCTACCCACAAGATACTTTGACATGGGCAGGCTTTGAGCCTCTGGCTGCGAGAGGCACCTGGCAGCACTTTGTCTTTATCAAGAACGAAAATGATGCCAACATGTATATATACCTCAACAATGAGTTAGTCGCCACTAAGGAAGATTGCAATACTACAAGTTTGGCCGATGTTAATAGCGGCGGCGATGCCGAGTTAGAGTTAAAGCTCGGCGCTTATGTTGACAACGACAGCGGGTACCACGGCAGGCTGGATGAGTTTCAAATCTATAACAAACAACTGGACGAGCTAAAGATACAAGAGATCTTCAGAGGCGGCGAACTTGAACCTGCCTGGTCTCCAAGCCCGTACGATGGTCAGGGTAATGTCTCCTTTACTACCGACCTTACCTGGAAACCGGGAGTTTATGTGGCAGATACAAACGGGCACGAGGTGTACTTCGGCACCAACTACGACGAGGTCTTCGGTGCCAACACCACCGTCCACTCGAACGTCGAGTACAGCCACCAGGATGCCTGCAGCTATGACCCGTGCACCCTTCTTGAGTTGGGCAAGACTTACTATTGGCGTGTCGATGAGGTCAATGATGCGTGCGACCCCAATGGCTGGAGAGGCCGGGTCTGGCGATTCACAACGGTAGGGTACATCACCATCGATGATTTTGAAGACGACACGGCGCAGAACCCCCCAACTAATGACTGGTATGAGATAGCAAGCGCGGACATTACGCTTCGGTCCACGCCACCGATTATCGGCAAACACTCGATGAAGTATGCTTATTACAACTCGTTTGACTGGGGCCTTGGCTATTATTCTGAGATAGAAAGCATAAGCCTTGAACCCAATGACTGGACCATCCTCAACCAAAAGCTAAAGCTGTTGTCGCTGTGGTTCTACGGCGACTCAGCCAACGCTGCCACAGAGACCGAGCAGATGTATGTGTATCTGAAGGACAACGATGACCCTTGCACTGAATTCCAGGTCAAGTACGGCGACGCCGATTGGGAAGATATGACCGACGTACAGATTGAAGATTGGCAGGAGTGGCTCATTCCCCTTAGTCACTTTTCCACCAACGACGTAAACCTCGCCAATCTCGACAACCTGTGTATTGGTTTTGGCACCCGTGGCTGGCCGATGGCCGCTGGTAACGGTGTCGTATACTTCGACAATATCCGATTGTATCCCGCTATGTGCGCTCCTTGGGGGTTGCCTGAAGGCGACCTGAACGGTGATTGCGTTGTTGACTATGAAGACGTCAAGATAATGGCAGATGCGTGGCTTGACAGTGATTGCAATTGTATTGAGGAATACGGGGAAATGCCACCGCCTCAAGGCGAGCCAAGCCTGGTTGCCTGGTACAAGTTCAACGATGGCAGCGGCGGTACGGCCACCGATTCCACCAGCAACAACTATCACGGAACGATATCGGTCCTTGATGCCAACGTATCCTGGTTTACCGGCCACGAGGGGGACGCTCTGGACTTTACCGGCGGCTGGGTCTCGGTTCCGAATGGACCGACGCAACTCAACCTCACAAATGCGGTAACAGTCTCTTGCTGGATCAATCGTGCCGAGTCTTCAGACGACAGCATACAATTAGTGTGCAAAGGCCGCGACAACTGGGAAACGTATTCCCTGGAGGTTACTGGCGATGAAAATCTTAAGTTGGGTATACGTGACCCTAACGGTGACGACAAGGGGATAGAAAGCGACAAGACGCTGCCGCTTGATGAGTGGCTCCATATAGCCGGAACCTGCGACGGCAACAATATGACCCTCTACCTGAACGGCCGCGTCGAGAAAACCGAGGAAAAAGGTAACTTCACGTTTTATGCCGATGCCAATGATGGTCTGGGTATAGCTGAGCGATGGGGCGACGACGACTTTTATCCTTTCATAGGCACTATTGACGACGTTCGCATCTACGACTATGCTCTCTCGGGCGGTGAGATTTGCTACATTGCCAGCGATGGCGACGGCGTAGCAGAAATGGTCAACATCGCTAATGTGTTCAAGCCGGAGGGCACCAAACAGGTGGTCAACCTCAGGGACTTTGCCAAACTTGCGAACAACTGGCTCAAAAGGCAGCTCTGGCCGCTTTAGTAATCGGCTGTAATTTGCAAAAGTTCGGGGCCTATACTCATAGTATAGGCCCCGTTTTATTTACTACCTCTGACGTTCCTGTATGAACGGCGATGACATAGTGCGGCAGCAGCCACTTAAATTATGCTTGATGCTATTTGTAATTGGCTAAGACACTTTTTGCAGCCCCTTCGCTTATTATGCGGCCTTCAAGAAGGGCATTTACGGATTCAGCCATTCTAATCATACCCTGCTTTTTGCCGGTTTCGATTATAGACCTTAAGAAGTAGCCGCCCTTTCTTCTTATAATATTTCTTGCGGCACTCGTTACGACCAACACCTCGCAGGCCACCCTCTGCTGTCCGTCCACAGTCGGGATTAGTTCCTGGTGAATCATACCCTGGAGAGACTCGGCCAGAAGAAACCTTAACTGCCTTTCCTCACTGGCCTGCGCGTAACTTATAAGCCTTTCGATAATCTTGTCGATAGATATAACGTGAAGTGTCGAAAACACAAGCACACCCGTTTCGGCAGCCGTCAACGCAATCTTGATCGTCTCGTAGTCCCTCATCTCCCCTATCGCAATAACATCAGGGTCCTGTCGTAAAGCAGCTCTTAACCCCGTATAGAACGACTGAGTGTCCCTCCCGACCCCCCTTTGTCTTACAATGCCTTTTTTATTCGTATGAACATATTCTATTGGGTCCTCAATCGTAAGTATGTGCTTCTTGGAGCTTTCATTTATTTCGTTTATCATCGACGCCATCGTTGTTGTTTTACCCTGGCTTGTGCTTCCCGTTATCAAGACCAATCCTTTTGTTCTCTGAGCCAACTCTTTAACAATACTTGGCAGAAACAGCTCTTCGATTGTTTTAGGCTCCGTGGGCAGAATCCTGATTGTTGAACCGACGTTACCATCGAAATAGCCGATATTTATTCGGTATCGGCCGTCCTCATCCGCCAGCATCAGGTCAATGTCGCGATTCTTCTCGAATTCACCTTTCTGCTCTTCGGTCAGCAGTTCCAGTGATATTGCGCGGCTTTGCTCGGCAGTCAGGCTTTCTTTTGTCGTAGGGATTAGCTCACCCCCTACTCTGAAAAGTATTGGAGCGCCGACACAGATATGGACATCAGTGGCTTTGAGGGCTTTTGCGCGCTGCAGTAATTGTTTTCTGTCTATCATAGCCTGATACGATAATCGTTGGCTCGTCTAATCGTGTATTTGCCACGACTGCATGATGCGTTTATTTGAATCGAGGCGTCTCTGTCTCTTGGCATACCTATAGTCACTGTCAAACTTGAGTTGCGAGCATTCATATTTGTAACATCCGGTTCTATGCCCTTGTCAAAATCTTCTCTGCGTTGGTTTTTCACATTGTGCTTGACCCACGCTAACCCGCTTGCCATCAGGTTTCGCTGGACCGCCTGAACATGCGCGGTGCGGGTCTCAAACAGCATAGTCTTTGCAAGGCCCGCCAAAACCAACATCTCAGCCGCAGTCGTCGCTGCCACAACTACCACAGCTATCAGTACAAAACCATTTTGTCGGATTTCTTTCATTTTACTCTGTGACCCCTTCGAAAGCACGTACAAAATACAGGTGAGAATTAGCCATCTTCTTTTGCTCGCAGTCGCAGACCCCATCTTACCGGGGGACGAGACCTCTTCCGCTTAGTTCAGGAACACCAAAATACCCTGAAACGCTGCCGTTGCGCCGGACCGCCCGGCAACCACGAACCAGAAGTCTTGAATGGATGATTGTACGTATCTGAACTTGTTATGGCCGTTGGCACAGACCGCCTGATGTTCAATACGGAATCTATAGTGTCTTATCTGAAATGGGCCACTGCGAAGGATTTGACATAAAAAGCCGAGCATTGATTGCTCGACGCTGAGAATTTACTCAAACACCCAAATAAAATTTAGGTCTTTAAAAGCCATAGAGCCACATCAGAGTTCACATTCGCTTGAATATCTATCAGCGTAGCGTCGCTGGCAATAATCTCACTCATCACTCCGGTGGCTTCACCGACAGCAAGGATAGAATCGCCGGCACTTGGCTTGGCGCCCAGGTTGTTAACGTAATCAAAGTCGAATTGTTTTGAAATCGTTCCCAGTTCCACGAGCTTGTCGCCAAAATATTTTCTCAAACCACTGGCTTGCTCAATCGCCGTCTCCACCGCCGCCAAGGCCGGTCCTCCGATACCAACAGTCAATTCCAATTCACTGGCATCGAAGCTAAGGTCCCTGGGCGAAATCTGAATCGTTTCGCCTTTGATGATATCGACCGACGCCGTCTCGCCGTCGCTACTGAGCAGCTTGTTGCCGTTATACTCCGTGCTTCCAACTATGGCGTTAATCTCAGCAGCCAGTCCGTTGAACTGTTCCTGCATTTCGGCTCGCTCAGCCGCGGTGTGAGTCGTGCTGCCGTGCGCAACGTCGTTCACCAGTTTTCTCATTTGAGTCAGTTTACCCGTGATTGTAGAAACCGCGCCATTAAATTCCTGGACCATTGATATCACGACGCTGGTATTGTTCGTATTTTGTCTAAGGGTACTTATTTTGGAACGGAGCACGTTTCGAATCATTGTTTTTGTGGCGAGAACATCACCGTTCGCAGCTCTTTCACTTGGATAGGCCGACTGGTCGTAAACCTGATTGCCGGCCGAGGTGGAAAAACTGCCCTTCTTTGAGATTTTTTCGATAAACATCTTCTTCTCCCGATAAACACTTTCTTCTCCTTCTACAACAAACTGTTAATGCCCAGGCATCGACAACCGCTTCGGCAATATGATTACCGGTGGATATGGCCCCCCGACACAAGCCCCCTTACTTAACCGCCCCGGGAATATTACCCGCTTTTCGAAATATCTCCCAGCGGTTGCAAAGTCCTATTTCTCCTCTGCGTTTGCTTCGCTTTTCGAAACATCTTTCAGCAATTGTAAAGCCCTGTCAGGTTCCACATTCGCTTGGGTATCAAAAAGCGCAGAAAAATCTGACAAAGTTTGGCTTGCGGCATAACCTGCTGCTTCTTTCGCAAGTCCCATGTCAAAGTCTTCAACCTCTACTCCCAGGTCGTTGTTCACTTCAAACTCAATAAGGTTTACGGCTCTCTGGAGGTGAGCAACCTGGTCCTCAAGATATCCGCTATAGGAATCTGCTGAGCTGACCTTACTCTGAATAGCTGATAGAGCACCCTCGGCATCCGTAGTCAAATCCAGGCCTTCGATATCGATAGTAAGGTCCCGTGCAAAAATATCGATGGCTGAATTCTTGCCGATAGAGATTGATATGGTCTCACCCTCAGCGGTGAACAGCTTATTCCCGTTGTGCTCGGTACTATTGGCTAAGCTATTGGAACAGACACAAGACCAAAGACACAAGACCAAAGTAAAGTCTGGAGTCTGGAGTCTGGAGTCTTGAGTCTGGAGTCTGATTGCTTCATTGGCATAGCTTTTGTTCTGGCGACCTTCGGCCATCTTCCCATGGAGTAAATACTGGATTACAGACATGGACTCATCCCCCGGTAAGAAGGGGTCTGCGACATCTATAACTTCTGATGGCTTGTCGGCGGCCTCGTTGGCGGCGTTGTAAGCCCCCACAATGACATGAGCCCCATAGGTGGCCTTAAGTACATTTCCGAGTTCCATTTTTCTCTCTCCCTCATCCACCTCAACATTACATCACCCCCGTTGCGATTCCCGAACGCTCCCAGCAAAGTATAAGAAAAAAAACAAACGGACCCAAAAAAGAGCGCTAAATTTTCTCGATAACCCGTTTTCGTCCGGCAGATTCACCTCTTATAGGACAAACTGCATCCGTCTGCATTCCGCCTCCCCCATTGCTTAGAGTGCCGTCCACTCTAATGGGGCCATTCCGCACTTGCTTGCCCCGTTAGAGGCATTGTCTCTGCTCTCTAATGGGGTCATTCCCGCAAAGCTTGTCCCTACCAAGGGTTCGAATCCCTTCCTCTCCGATTTTTTATGTATTTGGCGGAAAGGCGCAAATCCTGCATTAGGAATTGCTGATAAATGAGAAGGATTATTTCACTTGGATTTCCCATATTAAAGTGGCGCAAAGGAAATAAAATTTGTTAGAATAGAGATTATAGAAGGCGTTTGATTGAGTTATCGTTATACCAAATTGGAGAACCCACCAGGCGCCCAAAAACTACATGAAGTTACAGAGAGGATCTGCAAGGAGAAGATAGAAAGTTTTGTTTAAAAAGAATGACTGCTCCTGTGTTTTTTCTGATAAGGGCCTAAAAAATGCACCGTAGATATTTAATTTACCATAAGGATGGATAGTTATGCAGAAAGCGAATTCTTATACAGATATGCTCAATGCAATGCCAGCGAAAATCCGAAATCGTTTTCTTTCGCTGGCAAAGTTTACATATGAAACTGTACAGGAGTATCAGGAGTCGCATGGAATACCTAAGAGGAAAAGATTGAGACGTGATGCAATTCAAACAATTCAAGTGTCTGTATTTGTTTTTGTTTTGAGGAAGTTTCTGGAAGACGGAGCTCGTGCGACAAAATACGCAGTCAAAACATTTGAAAGCATAGGCGTTAAGGGGTTTGCTGTTGGAGAGACCGTATTTGCTGGTAATAATAAGAATGTGCAAATGGGTAGGATTCTTGCTTGCAAACTAGAGAGAACAATTAAGGAAACAGTCTTGTGGAGTTTTATAGCTGATGCACAAAGTATCACTGAGCTTATAGATGCTTTGACTAAGGAGGCGTTAATACTTGAGCAATGAGTGGATTAATGTGGATGTGCTCAGAGGGCAACTTGCAAATTTCTTCATTGATAGCAAGGGAGACTTAACTAAGTTTGGAAGTACTATAAACCAGATTTTTGAGGCTTTTGTTCTGGCTTCAATTGCTTCTTTGTACAAAAATAATGGTTGGAATGTGTGTGCTATAAATCCTCAATCTCCTGATAAAGATAAACAAAATATTTTCAGATTAAAATTTAGTACAAGAGGAAGGCCATCGAACTATACCTATATCGAATGCTCTAAAGGTGATAGGGTTATTCAGATACGACATCAACTCAGAGTAGGTACGAAGTTTCACAAACAAAAGAACTGGCCACCAGCAAATGTTTGTCTTGACGTGGCCGTTATTGAACCCGAAGATGACATTGAGTTCTATCGTACAAAAGATCATCTGGATAATACCAAATTAATCACATTTGCCGAAGCTAAACATATGTCAGCGTTTGCCGAACTTATCGCAGGCTTCATCGGCCTTGTCCATGAAATACAGCCCAGACGACTCAAATGTATTCGTCGCGGTACGTGGCTGAAATCAAAGCAAGAACATCCTGCGCCTTTTTTATATGTGAGTGGTATTCTATACCACACAGCCAAAGGCCTTAAAAACACAATTATCAAAAGAAAATATGATATCGACATTTACACTGGGACAGAGCACCTCTCTGCTAAGATGCCATTGCCTAAAAAGGATGCACCAAAGAAAACTAAAAAAGAGTAAAGTAATCAATAGGAACCGGAATCATTCAATAAACCCACGCCCGCACTTGCCGTCAAAGGAAATACCTTGAATTAACCCCGCAAATTCATATAATTACAACACAAAAGATTGGTCGAGTCCTTCGTCTGGCTCAGGATGAATATTGAAGAAGCAATGGTAGATAAATTCTTTGACCAACTCGTATCGTTAGAAGAAGGTGAAGCAAGAGTAAAGTGTAGAAACCGAGTACGTACCATCTATGACAATCTCGCAAAGAAAGCTAAAAGGCTTAGGCCAGAAAACTTTGTTCCCTTACTTGTTAGCAAGTTTCGGGAACCGCCAAAAGGTGTTGTTTTGCCACCTCACGTTATTTTGCATGCTATAGAAGCCAATTGTTCTTATCATAAAGAAGGTTATAATGAACAAGTAACTTGGGGCAAGGTAACTGAAATACTGAACATCTTCTTGTCCGAAGAATTCAATCCCTATTTAACTTATATTACCAGCACAAACCTAAACTTGTTTGCGCAATATATGCACCGCACTCAACTTGATATACAAAAGACAGAAAGTTCTCGAAAGCATTTCGTAAGATATTGGAAATTGTTTGCCGAAAATGTATTTACTCCAAAGTTATTCAGTAATTTTGAGAATACGTATGGCATTTCCGTTGAGAAATGGTTTCGATATTCCTTTGGCGCTTATGCTATGCTGCGCAATGATTTGTTGATTTCACGCGACCCCATTAAGATTGAAAAGTCCTTGCCTTTTTCAAATGATGATTTCCAAAAATACTTTGACTTAAGTGTTTTGACCAGGGAGCAACTTAAACAAAGATATTTTGAGTCTCGTAAAAACATTGACCCTGAGTTTTATTTTCTGATTCCTACATGTTTTCTTGAACGACCGATATTACAGCTATCGAATAATAGATTGATTTCTCCTATTCCTGAACTCATCTTTCGTCATGTAGGGTACGGATTATACGGTCTTTTTGAGAGGCTGGATAAAGATGGATATTATATTGGCAAGTCGCTCCAAGCTTATACCCATAGTGTTTTACAAGATTTGAAAATTAAGAAAGTATTGATAGATAATAACTCTTTGGAAAAAATTGCCAAAGGTGAGAAAACTTGCGACTACATTCTTTCAACCAAACATGAAAATATATTGATAGAGTGCAAGGCAACTATTTTTAAACCTAATGTACTCACTCAGAATGCAATTGCCAAGCATACTTCTACAACGAATATCTGTAGAGGTATGGACCAGATCCATAAAACATTACACCAAATTGACGAAGGTAAATTCGACAGCCTTAGTCTTGACAAGAAAAAACCTTTTATTGGGATTATTCTTACACTGGGTGAAATTCCAGAAGCAAATTCAGATTGGTATTCTGAGGAAATAATTCCCAATAATATGATGGGCAAGAAATTAGCCAATTATGATGATGCTTCTAAGTTAATTGTCAGAAAGCCACTTATACTGTCAGTGAATGCTTTAGAGAATCTAATTACATACATGAACAATAGCAATGAAAGTCTTGTTAGTATATATGATCAGAAGGAAAAAAAAGGTTACTCTGCTACTGGAGATTGGGAAATATTTTTGAGTCATAAATTGTCTGATTTGGAAAGCCTGGTGCCTCTTACGTTTATAACATCTGTTATGAAAGAGTTTGATAAGCGTTTAGGTTTGAAACAAAAAGATTAAATGGGCAAATGCAAAGAACTAAAGGGGGAAGTCTAATGCAAGGTATCTGGCCATATGATACCCACCCCCCACTTGCCCCCTTTCAATTGACTATCGATTCCCTCGGCTACCCCTTCGGCAAGCTCCGCGTGACCAAAAAAAGTGATTTTTTGGCGTTTTTGCTGAGAAAGACAGAATTATTATGGTTCTTATTTATGCCCAAGCTTGTGCCATAGGTGCTTGCACCATAGGTGGTATCCGTTTACCCCGTTAGAAACGTGCCTTGTGTTTTTCTAATGGGGTTAAATCCGTTTACCCCGTTAGAAACGTGCATTCTCTTTTTCTAATGGGGTGAAATTTATGCCCAAGGTACTTGTGCCTATGGGATCAGGTA
>CAZOUM010000005.1:0-42738 GCA_964582985.1 uncultured Pirellulales bacterium
TAAAAGTTAAAATTTCTGTTTTTTAGAATGGGTAGTAAATCTTCTTTACGTGAAAAAACAAACAACTTTCTGAGATACTACGTCACACAAAATCTGCAATTGTTCTTGTTCGATTTTGAACACCTTAACAACATCTGCGTATCTGCCGCTTTCGGGCAGAAAATCAGTTAGCAAATTGGGCGTTTGCGAAAACCACTCTCTATTCAAGATTACATTCTCCTTCTGGGGGAAAATGGCTACGTAAAAGATGTCGCCCTCGATGAGGTCCTGGAAGAAGTGGGTTCCGAATGAAAGCTCCGGCATTAAGTTTCCACCTTCATAGGCCATTTCCACCAACACGGTTATATTGTTGATTTCATAAAAGTTGACGGGGATACCTAAACTCGGCGTTGTTGTTCCCCACCTACCCGGCCCGAACAAAATAGTCGGTTCATTTTCTTTATCAGTTATTTGTTTATTCAATTTTCCCACGAGTCTGGCTATATCGTATTTCTGGGATTGAGCCAATTGCGTGTATGCTTTGGGCTCAACATAGATGATTTTTTTTACAGACTGTGAGATGCTTCCGCCCATGAAATATCGCTCACATTGAAACAGGATTTTCTCCGGCTGGATTTGAGAGGGGATTTCCACTTTTGCCTGCCGGCCTTTAGTCTGCAGTGGTCTGCACTGCAGTAAGTTGATGACAGGGTTTCCGTCTTTTGCGAAGTTAACCGTAAATTCGATGTCTATGGGATATTCATAATAACTTTCCAGAGTTTTGAGTATCTTTTGCATAATTTGGGTAAAAGAGGTGTTGCTCAGGAGCTTCTTGAAGGTAAGAAGCCAGTGTTGTTTTCCCCGCATTCCCAGTTCACTCATTCTTCTGGCCATTTGGTAATCGGACTCGACAATGAGCTCGAGTCTCTTTAGGTCAAGTTTTTCGCCAAGGAGTTTTTGAAGCGGCAGTGTGGTGAAAGTATTTTTTTTGGTATCAAGCAAATCCACCTGGTGCTGGGAGTATTTTCTAACATCGTCCATCCCGGCGAGAGGCCTTAATAAAGGGGCATCAAGAGCAATGATTCGAGGATAGTCGTTCTCAACACGGTTTACTGCACGCGTGCCGAGACCAAATACCAATCTTAACATCCCTGCTTTGGGGTCGAGTTCAGAGTTCCAAACAAATGTGTTGTGGGAAACTCCGACTCCTGCAAGGTCCGGAAAGAAATAACTTTTGTGATATGAACCTGAAACACGCTGTATAAGCAAAGCCATTTGTTCGTCCTGCTGGTCCAAACCTCTTTGCAGCCGGTACGTCAATGCGTTTTCATTCATCATACTCGCATATACTCTTCGGACGGTATCTTCAAATTGCGAGTATCGCTTTGCAGGACTTCCCTGGTTGACACAGAATAAACTTTCATACTTGCCGGCGAAGGCGTTCCCAAAAGCATCTTCCAGCAAACTGCTGGAGCGTACTATAATTGGGGACTGACCAAAATACTCTATCATTTCCTGAAACTTTTCACGGATTTCATCAGGGAACTTTCCATTTAGCATTTTTTCCTTCAGGTCGGACGCAACTTTGAAGTACCCTTCCCTAGTTTTTTGCTGCATCCTCAACTTCCACCAGCCATTCTCCACAATGTAGGTATAAAAGACATCCGAACCTACATAAAATGAATCGTGAGGCTCCAAACACTGTTTCCAGTCACGAGACGCATCTTTTGAGATAATATTGTTAGCAAGCAACATTCCGACAGCTTTCCCGCCGATAAACCCTGTTCCGATTAATCTTTTTTTGATGTTCAGCAAATCTTCGAGTGAAAAGTTCTTCTGTGCCAAAGATAAAATCCTTTTCTCGTGGCCGATCATTATTCTGCAGAGTTGCTCGATAGCCTGTTGTTTTTCTTCGGAGCAGGCAGTGCTTTTTTTCAACAGCTCTTCGGAACGCAAAAAAAGGAGGTCCCAGTAATCCAAAGCTCTTTGCGCAGGTTCCAGGCCTTTTTCAGAAACATATGAAAACAGCTTAGTGGCATCAACGCTATTGGTAAGTGGAACAAACTGGTCTGCCTGTTGAAGGTGCGGCAAAAACATTCTCGGTGAATAGCGTTTCCAAACCTTCAACGGATGTACATAGAAATTCCCTTCTACATTGTACACATCCAACAAAAGCTGTGTTGTTTCGCGAATGCGGGCTATGGTTTTGAATGAATGCTTGTTTCGCAGCAGCGCAAAATATCCAATGGTCTCCAATTCAAACAGGTACGGACAGGTAATCATAAAGAAGTTGCCAATCATCAAGTCCGTAGCCCAGGCGCTCAGCAAATCCGACAAGCAGTCGAATACGTAAAAATGCTTTTTCCCTTCACTGGAAATTATGTTATGCACCTGTGTGGAAAAAGTTTCAAAACCGCTATTGGCATCCAAATTGTAAATCGTAACATTAGAATCGGCTTGAACAAGAGGTTTATGCTTAGCAAACCTCATATAGATGACTTTTCGGCTATCCTGTTTCGCTCGTGTAACAAAGGGAGTGACAAAGTTACGAAAGTCATCGATTTTGTCCACCTGCCAAACGACATTGTCGCCATCTCGCAGATAGTTTAACACTGCGTCCAAACCTTTCAGGCCTGTACTTTGTTGCGTCTTCATAAATCAACCTCTTTTTCCTACATTACGCAACTCTTTCAAAACTAAAATTTAAACCATTTTTCGGCGACAAGTAAAGCTTTAACTTTAAATTCCTTTAATGGTCAATTCTGTATCCTTAAATCCTATAGCTGATGTAATTGGGAACTTAAGAGAACGTAAGAAACGAAACAAAATCGCCGAATATCCGGCTGCCTGCTTGATTATTTGTATATCACGCAAATGTGATTTGCCGGTTGCAGCCGGGCTTATACGATACCCTGGTCCATCATAGCATTGGCAACCTTGGTGAAACTGACAACATTAGCTCCGACAACCAGGTTGTTCTTTGCACCGTAAAGTTTCGCGGCTTCGACGCATTGGTCGTAGAT
Source organism: uncultured Pirellulales bacterium (assembly GCA_964582985.1). Classification (GTDB taxonomy): domain Bacteria; phylum Planctomycetota; class Phycisphaerae; order Sedimentisphaerales; family Anaerobacaceae; genus CAZQYB01. The sequence goes on from CAZOUM010000005.1 coordinate 3,003, forward strand.
ATTATTCATAATCAACTTGAGTTTTGCATTCACCTCTTCAAACGTCCAGCTCATCCGCATGGAGTTTTGACACATTTCCAAACCGCTTGTCGCTACACCGCCGGCATTTGCAGCCTTTCCGGGGCCGAATGAAACGCCGGCATCAAGGAAGACCTTTGTGGCCTCCGGTGTCGAGGGCATATTGGCACCTTCACCAACCGCGATGCAGCCATTTTTTACCAAGACTTCAGCGGCGACCTGGTTGATTTCATTCTGCGTAGCAGACGGAAGGGCTACATCGCACGGTACAAACCAGACGTCCCGCCAGTCCTCGTGGAACTTGGCTGACTTGTGCTGCTCTGCATATTCCCTGATGCGCCCACGTTCCACTTCCTTTATCCATTTTATTGTTTCGAGTTTAATGCCATCCGGGTCCACGATACATCCGTTGCTATCAGACATCGTAATCACCCTGGCGCCAAGCTGCTGTGCCTTCTGTGCTGCATAAATTGCAACGTTGCCGGAGCCGGAGATGGCTACCCTTTTGCCTTTCCAGTCGGTGCCGCGTTCCTGAAGCATTCGGCTTACGAAATAAACCAGGCCGTAGCCGGTAGCCTCTTTTCGCACCATTGAACCACCGTAATCGAGGCCTTTGCCGGTCAGAGCACCAGTGAAAGTATTAGTCAACTTCTTATATTGACCAAAGAGGTATCCTATTTCTCTGTCGCCCACGCCAATGTCGCCTGCCGGTACATCAGTATCAGGACCAATGTGGCGGTAAAGCTCATTCATAAAGCTCTGGCAGAAGCGCATAACTTCCATATCACTTTTGCCCTTCGGGTTGAAGTCCGAGCCGCCTTTTGCGCCACCCATCATCAGGCCGGTCAGCGAATTCTTAAAAATCTGTTCGAAGCCCAGGAATTTGATAATGCCAATATAAACGCTCGGATGGAAACGGAGGCCGCCCTTATAGGGCCCCAGAGCACTGTTAAACTGAACCCGAAAGCCGCGGTTTACTTGTAAATTGCCTCTGTCATCCTGCCAGGGAACGCGGAATATAATCTGTCTTTCCGGTTCGACCAGTCGCTCAAGAATCCCGGCCTCGACGTATTCCGGATGCTTCTCGAGCACCGGGGGCAAAGTCTCCAAAACCTCTTTTACGGCCTGGTGGAATTCAACCTCACCAGGATTACGTTTCAGGACCTGTTCGTAAACGGTCTGGGTTAACTCGTTTGCTGCCACTTGGATAACCTCCATTGAAAATTAAAATTTTCGTTTTTCACAACTGTTATGATAAGTTAAACTAATAATGAAACTATATAATTGCCCTGGAAAAGGCAAACAGATATAATAATATACTGGTTTCTACGGTGTAGCAAAAGGATTAAATAATAATAGAATCTATCAGGATGACTTATAATGCATATAGAAACGCTAAAGATATTTTGTGATTTGGCTGAATTGCGAAGCTTCTCAAGAACCGCCCAAAAACACCTCCTAAGTCAGTCGGCCGTCTCCCAGCAACTTGCACAACTGGAACTTGTTCACAAGTGCCAGTTAATCGACCGAAAGAAAAGACCCATTGAACTGACAAGAGAAGGCGAGTTACTTTACAGTGCCGCCGAAGACATCCTTGACAGATATGAACAACTCAGAAACGAACTAAATGTCCTGAAATCCTCGACCGGCAGTAGAATAAACATAGCAGCAATTTACAGCATCGGGATGCACACTCTGCCGGATTATGTCAAAAAATTTATGGTCAACTATCCGAATGTTAACGTTCACATTGAATACCTTAGCGGCAGGAAGATTTATGAGTTGGTTCTATCCGGAGATATCGATATCGGCCTGGTTGCTATTCCCAAAAGAGACAAAAGACTTGAGGTGTATGATTTTGAGGCTGAGCCATTGGTGTTGGCCTGCAGCCCCAAGCATCCTCTCGCAAAGGAATCGCGGGTTGATATTCATGTATTGCAATTCGAAAGATTCATCGCTTTTGAGAAGGGTGCCCCTACGCGGGGGTGGATAGACAGCATTTTGCAGCGTTACAATATTATTGTCCAGCCCGTGATGGAATTCGATAACATCGAGACTATTAAACGCGCCGTAGAAATAAACTCAGGATTAACTATATTGCCGCAGACGGCAATACTTCAAGAGGTTACCGACGGCACAATCAAAGCGATTGGCTTTTCAAATGAAAATTTCGTTAGACCGACCGGTATAATCGTTCGCAAGGGCAAAGCCTTCGGCCAGGCCGGTCGATACTTTATCGAACTGCTTCGCAAAAAGGCGTGACGCGAAATACAAGATATGTCTATTAAGGCGGCAATATTCGATTTGGACGGCACGATAACCCAGCCGTTCTTTGACTTTGACGCTATTCGCGAGGAAATGGGACTGGATAGAGATTCCGGGCCGGTCCTCGAGTCGATGAAGAAGATGTCCCCCGAACGGCGCAAAGAGGCCGAGAGAATACTGCATTTTCACGAAAGCCGGGCGGTGACGGAATCCAGGCTCAACGCCGGCGCCAAAGAAACGCTCCGGACTCTTCGTAACGCCGGCATTCGTATCGGGATATTGACGCGTAACAGGTGCAGCAATGCCCTTGCCGTTGCTGAAAAACATAACCTGCAATTCGATGCCGTTGTTGATAGAGAAGACGGACCGGTCAAACCCGATGCCTTCGGCGTGCTGGAAATCTGCCGCCAGTTCGGCGTAAAGCCGGGGGAGACCCTCGTGGTAGGCGATTACCTTTACGATATGCTCTGCGCAAAGGCCGCAGGCGCCATTTCGGTGCTCCTAAAGAATAGCAAGAGCACACCCGACTTTGCCGAGCATGCGGATTTTACTATTGAAACAATCGACCAAATACTTCAAATTATCGAAGACAAAAGAAATAGTGTATAGCGTTTAGCAGATAGCGTATGAAAAGGCAGTGGAAATCATAATGAACGCAAGCGTGATAAAGGCTGTCCTTATTCAGTTAGCAATGGTCTGTAACTGCTGTGCTGGGTGCTGTTCAACAAGCCCGGACTTGCAGTGCCGCAAAGAAGTAAAGCCCGACCCCGTTGAGAAGGTCCTGAAACAATTAAGGCAAAAAACCGCGGAGCTTAAATCTTATCAGTGCCTCGTCGAGTACGAAGTCAATCAACCTACGTTCGAGTCGAAAACGCTCAGAAAGGGTGTTTTGTATTACAAAAAGGCCGGCAAAAAATCTGCGCTGAGAATTAACTTCAGAACCTTTAAACAAGATGATGAAAAACAAGAAAAATACATCGACCAGTACATCATCAACGGCAACTGGCTGACGAAAATCGACTATCCATTTGACGGCGTCTGGCTTACACACATCGACCACCAGCTCAAGACCGTTGTGTGTCACCAGTTGGCCGAGCCGAATGACCCAAACGAACCGGCCGATCCAAACAAAGCTACCGACCCGTTTGATTTGGTCACGCAAAATTTCCCCATCGTCGGCTTCACCAAAGTAGAGGACCTGAAAAAGCAATTTGAAATAAGGCTGGTCGAGCAAGAGAGCAAAGAACACCCTCCTGTCATTCCCGCGAAAGCGGAAATCCACGAATTCGTCCACCTTCATTTAAAAGTAAAACCTGATTCCGCTTATAAGGATGACTATACGACCATTGATTTTTGGATTGACAAGAAATTAGGCCTGCCGGCAAGGATAGTTGCCGTCGCAACCACAGAAGATGCCAATCTTAAAGGGGATATCTCCCGAATAGAGTTTATCAAACCCAAAATAAACAAAAAGCTCAACAAGAAGGTCTTCGGCATAAAGATTCCTAAAGGTTTCGACAAGCCGCAAATATTCCCGTTGAAGAAAGAAAAATGATAAGAGACAAAATACGATATAGAATTATCTCAAGGAATTTTACGCGAAAATTAATCTTTATTTTTCTGCTATTGATGGCTTGTCCAGTAGCAAATGTTATCTTGGAGTCGAACAATCTTAATGATTTCGGATTTTGGGCCATAATGTTTGCACCTGGAATTATGATAGCGTTGGTGTATCTAATCATATCCTTTTTCTTTTGGTTGTTTTTAAGAAAGAAATACAAAGTTCATTTTGTCTTAGACATTGTCATATTTGTAATACTGCTAATCGCCTTATTCTCGCCGGTGACAAATCTATATTCCGAATTATCCAGACACAACGATGAGATTAATACAGAAATTAGAAACAGCGTCCATATTCTAAATGAGAGGATTATTGAAAGCATCAGAAATAACGAACCATCCGTTATGTATAATCTTTTTGTTGAGGAAGTAAAGGACCAAGGCATCGATAATATCAAGAGTCTGTACTCGCAATTCTCACCTGCAATAGAAGGGAAAACATTTGAACTATATAATGAGTACTATGTCGTTTCACAGAACTGGAGGCCGGTACAATTTACTGTGCTGTCCGAAACAGTTGCAGACAGTGAGTTTTACATGCATGTGAACACAGCAGGTAACAACACATATATATCGCTCCTAAAATCAGAGGGCGATTTCAAAGACCTTGTTTTAAGTTTTATTTATGTGAAGATGAATAATCAATGGCGGTTACACGTATCTCATCTTGGTATATTTAAGATTGCCGGCAAGACAGCTATTGAATGGTTTGAAGAGGCTAAGGAATTATCAGGGAAGGGGTATAATATTCCTGCGTTGCTGAGATTAAGTATTGCGAATCAGTTTATAAAACCTGCACCTTTCATTCAATACGCCAAAGAAAAAGACATTATTGATTTGTCAAACAAAATCCGAACAAAAATAAATCAAAAACACAAGTTCCCAATTCAATTGTCAAATGTTAAAAACACTCCTGAAGTTTGTTACGTAGAACCTCAGTTTGTGCAAATGGATTTATTCCCTATGATAAAATATGTAACAAAAATCCCTTTAGACAAAGTTTCAGAATTACAAAAAGAGGTAGATGCCATAACTGCTGAACTAGAATCAATTTTTCCAGGTATAACGAAGGGGGTTAGCCATATTGTTTATGTAGCATATTCTGAACCGCCAACGGACCCAAAAAGGGAATATCAAGGTTATCGTTTAACAGCCGAAGTTAAATAGGGATGCCCCCAAATCAGCGAGCGAAATAGAAAGGACTGAAAATGACAAAGGGAATAGTTATCTATTATTCAAGAAGCGGCAATAGGAAAGGAGATGCCGATGTGGACCTCAAATAGGATGATAGCGGTATATATCGCCGTCGGCGTGGTCGCAGCCTCAGTGGTGGCGTGGCTAACGCTCAGAAGAACGGTCAGGACAAGACTGAGTGTGAACAAGAAGCTCAGAGAAGACCCTGACATCAACGATTGGCTGGTCATCTTCAACTGGACGCCCAAAATCCTTTATGCGCCCACCATAGTCGCGTCTCTCCTGGCGTCTCTGCTTATGTTCCTAAGAGAAGCGGGATGGATTTTCAGCGCCATAAATCCCGGAATCATCGGCGGCATCTGGTTCGCCGTCGTCTTTCTGAATCTGCTGGTAGAGGAATACAATATAACGGTCAAGGTGCTGATTATTGCCGTCGTCAGTTCAGGTTTTTTCCTGTTGTGGCTGCACCTTCTCGACTGGGTTGTGCCGTTTCTTAAACTTTTCGGGCATCTTGCCCTGTCCATCAACGGGACAGGCTTCCTTCTGGTCGCCATCATAGGCCTGCTTATAATATTCATCTCCTGGCTCAAAGGGCTTTTCTACTATGTCACTATTACGCCCAATTATATGAATATTCAGGAGGGGCCAACCGAAAGCGGAAGGCATATAGGCAGGGAGGACTACAATACCGTCGTGGACACAACCGATTTCCTCGAGCGCCTTATGGACTTCGGCAGAATCGTGATAATCTTCAAGGATATGAAAACACAGCCCATCGTCCTGCTGGTCTGGAGAATCCACAAGAAAGCACAGATGCTGGAAAGAGTCCGCGGCAAGTTCGCCATTGACTTTAATGAGCAGCAAGCGCAAGTTCACACAGAACCGTCACAATAAATCGAAAGGCTTATTACTTTGAACGAGGAGAAAAAAGTGGCAAAAGGAATAGTTGTCTATTACTCGAGAAGCGGTAATACCAAAGAGATGGCTCAGATAATTGCAAAGGCAATGAACGACGCTGAATTGCCCACCGAATGCAAATCAGTCGAAAAGGTGAAAGCTGATGATTTACTTGACTACGATGCTATTGTCGTCGGCTCGCCCACCTATTACGGCCATATGGCCGGGCCTGTTAAGCAGTTGTTCGACGATGCGGTAACTTTCCACGGCCGGCTCGACGGCAAAGTAGGCGCCGCCTTCAGCAGTGCAGCCAACATCGGCGGCGGCAATGAAACGACAATTATGGGCATAATAGAGGCGATGCTTATCGCCGGGATGGTTGTCGCCGGCGACCCGCAGGGCGACCACTACGGCCCCGTCTCAATCGGCAAGCCCGACCAAAGAGTCAAAGGCCAATGTAAGCGCAGAGGCCGAAGAATTGCAGAACTGACCAAAAAACTTTACCCGTAATTTTGTAGCTGATAGTTGACAGCCGTACCTGCAGCCGATGCCAGATGTCAGTGGATACCACCTAAATTACATAATTTGCCCAAGCTGATTTTTCGGAAGACAACGAGATATAAGTCTTTCAATTACAGCAACATAAGGTGATTCTGCAATCCTGGCATGGTGAAAAATCTCACTTTCGAAACCGGGCGGGGCATATCCACCGAAGCTCACCTTTTAGCTGACAGCACAGACAGCCAGCATGTTTAAAAAAATAAATATTGATTTTTTTGCAAAAAACGGCAATTTTCTTTGACAAGACCGTTGCGCACCGGTAAATTTCTGGCTATTGTAAACTACGTAGTGGAGGTTTATTTGATGCAAGAGTACGAAGATTTGAAAGTATTGATCGCTGAAATTGAGTCTGATATCGACAAGGCCGAGGGCGGCAATAAGGCTGCCGGGACGCGTGTTCGCAAGCAGATGCAGGGAATAAAGCAAGCTGCACAGAATGTCCGCAGCCGGGTTCTTGAGCTCAGGTCAGCTCAATAAATATCGCAGGCGAATCAATAACCCAAACACTGTGCATACCTGAGCTCGGTTGGAGTCGATTAATTGGCTTCCCGAGACCCGTTGGGTAGTGGTGTTTCTAATGCGCAGAATGTTTCTTTATTGAGGTCAGCTATGCCGCCGCCATTATTGTTTGATTTATCGCAAATAGACCTGACGGGCAAACCCATCTTCGACAAAGAAGACATTGGCAAGGCCAATCCCCAGCGATTTGAGATGCAGCAGCTCGATGGCATCCTCTGGTATGACAAGGAAAAGCTCCTGATTTTGGGCTATAAGGAGGTGACAGAGGACGAATTCTGGGTTCGCGGGCATATCCCGAGTCGGCCGCTGATGCCCGCCGTAATAATGGTCGAGGCGGCAGCGCAGCTTTCGAGCTTTCTTGTAAAGCAAACTTACGAACTGGGGGGATTTATCGGTTTTGCCGGAATAGATTCAGCAAAATTCCGTGCTGTTGTTGAGCCGGGACAAAGGTTATATCTGCTCGGCCACATCGCGAAATTCAAGCGGAGAAAATACACATGCAACGTCCAGGGCGTTGTTGACGGTACCATGGTATTTGAGACGGTCGTATCGGGTTTGAACATTTAATCAGTGAGGTTACCAAAGCCAGATTAGCACATCGATTCCGCCAGACCTGTCCCAATAAACTGCAAACGTGCACATCACAAACAGTAACTTAAAGGCACGACAACACAGAATAATGTCTGCTGGCTTTGATTGGCTGCGCATCCGCAAGAGATACTACCACACTCTATAAAATAGCCCCAAGGGGATTTATCCGCCGTAGGCGGATTCGAATTCGCCTGCGGCGAACAAGTCGCAAATATACAGTTTTACCTGTCCTTTTTTGAGCAGGACAACAGTAGAGCATTAGACCGCAGACTCGCAGATATGATTCCCGATCGTTCTACTTTTTCAATCTTCTACTGCTCACCTGCTCTATTTTTTGCTCCTATTGAAAGTTGAACAGTAGAGCAGGTGACCGCAGTGGAACATCAATTGTTGTCTCTCCTGTCTACTGTTCACCTGTTCCACTGCTCCATTTTGAATTGACATTGAGTCAATTCAAAATAGCCCCAAGGGGATTCGAACCCCTGTTGCCGGGTTGAAAACCCGGTGTCCTGGACCTGCCTAGACGATGGGGCCAACTATAAAAATGCAAAAGCCAAAAATAAAAAATCGAATTGTGGAGTTGCCGCGCTGCGGCAACGGCTTCCTTAATTTTCCATTTTCATATCTAATTTTTTATTCTATCTTACTCCATACTGATTGCTTCGGCTGGGCAGGTATCGACGCAGACACCGCAGTCGACGCAGGTATCGGCGTCAATCTGCGCCTTCTCATTAACCATCTTGATAGCCTCGCTCGGGCACTCGTCCACACACGATTCGCAACCAGTACATTTTTCCTTATCTACTTCAGCAGCCATCCATACGACCCTTTCAAAAAAACAACAATTCAAAACTTGCCCCGGTAAGAGCAGAATGTTACAGAATTATAATGATATTACAACAAATTTTAGAGGAAATCCTCAGTGGATATGAACCAGAGAATAATCTTGCCACAACTCTGACAAAACCAGCCTAATATCCTGCTTCGAATGCCCCAATATCGGGTTTGCCGTTACGGGCTGCGCCCTCATTGTCGGTTTGGGGCGCACCTGCAGTCGTGCCTGCGTTAATGCAGGGAGAACTATGCTGCAGGTAGTACTCAACCAACCGGTATCCATCGCCTTTGGAGACACCTGTTCTCAGATCACCTGCCACCTCTACGGCTGTGGCTGTGTTGGCGGTTATGAATGCCTGTCTCATCTTGGTGCCACTTAACTGAATTAGTAAGCGCACCATTTCGCCTTTAATGAACTTTGCATTGGCGTCGGTCAGCCTTGTGCAGTTTGTATTGGGATCGTAACTTGGTTTCTGGGTCCAGGTTCCGGTTATCGCATCATTAGCATCCATAACAAATAATGGGTTCGCATCGATATTACCCTCGCCTTTCCACCCGCCTTTAATATCACTATGTGTGATCAGCGCAGCGTTGGAACTGTGGGAATCCAATTGCACCTGACTCGTCTGGTTTGCCCATATAATGCAATTTGTGATTGTGGCAGAGGATGACTGCGTGCAGTATATCCCTGCCCCGCGACTTGCCTGATTATGGCTGACGGTGCAGTTGGTTATCTTGACCGACGAGCGCTCTATACACTCGATACCCCCGCCCGAATGCTTTGCAAGGTTGCCGCTGATTATGCAGTTGCTAATCGCCACCGGTCGCGACCCGTAGCACCACATTCCGCCGCCGGAATCATTCTTCGATGAGTTGCCGCTGATCATGGAGTTAGTGACTGTCAGGCAAGAGTGACATTTTATTCCGCCGCCGAGGTTATATGCTAAATTGCCGATGATGTCACAATGATGCATTTCAACAAAGCCGTCCATGCAGAACAAGCCCGCGCCTTCAGCCCCAGAGTTCCCAATAATAGCACAGTAGGTGATTTTGGCCGCGTTGCAGTCCGAGCAATACAAAGCGCCGCCCTTACTGGCAGAATTGCCGGCAATCACGCAGTTTTCAAGTTTAACCGAAGTCCTCGCCTTGCTGGAGGAGTTGTGGGCAAACAGCCCACCGCCCCTGCTGGCCGAATTGCCCGTAATGTTGCTGTCCGTAATGGTCATTGCTATGTTGGAGCACTTTATTCCACCGCCGTCGTTCTTGGCCGAATTGTTGCTTATTGTGCACTCGGTAATTGTGGCTGAATCGCCGTACATGCAATATATACCGCCGCCGCGAAAGCTTGCCGTATTTGTGCTTATGACGCAGTTAGTGATAGTTGGCGAGGCTGCGTAACAGGCCACCCCCGCTCCGGTCGATGCAGTGTTTTTCAGTATTCTGCAGTCGATGACGGTGGGCGAGCATTCCTGAAAACAAAGACCTCCGCCATGTTTGCCGCCATAACCGTTAATTATGGTCAAGCCCGCAATGGTAGTCCCTGGGCCTTCGCCACTGCGCAGATAAAAGCCGCGATGCGGCTCGGCCTCGGAGCCCTGGCAGTCGATGATGCAGTTTCCGGGCCCGTTTTGGCTACGGACAGTTATGGTCCTACCATTGAAATCGATATCACGATTGCCATCACCGGTATAGATGCCGTCGGCAACTATCACCGTGTCACCGTCGATGGCGCTGTCAACCGCTGCCTGGATTGTCTCGTATTCGTCCGGCACCCATAACGTGGCTGCCCCGGCAAACTCGGCTGTGACCAGTAATGCCACCAAAACGGTATGGATTGTGCTTTTTAGTACTTTCATTTTCAAAAAATCTGACCGTACGCTAACCTGCTCCTTCATAGGACCCTATGTCAGGTGCTGTGTCTCGCGGATTCCCTTCGATGTCGGTCTCTGGGACTTCTTCGCTCGTCCCAGCGTCAATACAGGCAGAGCCGCGCCGCAAATGGTAATCAACCAGTCGATAAGTATTGCCCACTTTGCCGTATCCTCTTTGGTCCCCGGTAACCTCTATCGTTGTTGTGGTATTGGCTGTTATGAGGGCCTGTTTAGCGTGGGTAGTGCTAACCTGTATCAGCTTGCCGACCAATTGTCCCGCAGCGAACGAGGCATTTTCGTCTGTCAGGCTCGTGCGGTTCTTAGTCGAGTCGTAGCTCGGTGCATCCGTCCAGCTTCCGGCTATTGTATCAGGCCCGTCCATAACGAACATCGGGTCGGCGTCTATATTTCCTTCGCCTTCCCAGCCACCCTCGATATTGCAGTATATCAGAGTCGGCCCATTGGGATTGGGAGGCTCAGTTCCTATGTGTAATTGTTGATTAGGTTTATTTAAACGTATGATACAGTTGGTAATCTTGGCCGACTCCGGCAAACACCAACCTCTGCCTCTGTCATGCTTCCGGCCGACATTGCCTATAATAGTGCAGTTCGCAATTGACAGCGAAGTGCCGGAAATGCCCGCGCAGCCCGCTCTACTTACATTGCCACTTATAATACAGTTCACAATTGTGCCGGAACCTTCGATGCCACCTATGCCGTAATTTCCTGTGTTGCCGCTGATGATGCAGTTGGTAATCTCGCCGGAGTCACAACAGACGCCCGCAGCTGTCATTGCGGAATTACCGACGACCGCGCAGTAACTGATTGTTGGTTTGGAGTCTTCCGAATAGACTCCTCCACCCCAGCTACTCGAATTCCCTAAAACGCTGCAATCGGTCATTGTCGCAGACGACGAAAACAGACAAACACCGCCGCCGCGTTTGCCGGAATTGTTTTCGATGTTGCACTTGCTGATTACTCCTGAGCATCTACCCAGGTACAGACCTCCCCCCCAACCTTCGCCCCATTTTGCTGAATTCCCGCTGATAGTGCAACTGCTAATCGACGGTGAGCCGTTGATGCATGAAATGCCGCCGCCTGCAAAGGCCGCCACATTCTTGTTGACTATGCAATTGACTATCGCAGGCGAAGACCCCGCGCAGTAAATACCTCCGCCGGAAGTGGCACAGCCGTTGGTGATGGTGAAACCATCCAGAATACAATTAACATCTTCTTTACTGTGGAAGTGGAAACCTCTGTGTTGTTGCGCATCGCTACCCTGACAGTCTATAATGCAGTTCTCAGGGCCCCTCTCGCTCATAACGGTTATTGCTTTGCCTTTAAACTCGATATCACGATTGCCCCGCCCGGTGTAGGTGCCATCAGCTACGATAACAGTGTCGCCCTTGTTTGCATCGTCAATCGCCGCCTGAATCGTCTTGTATTCCTTCGGCACCAGTAAATCTTTTGCGGAGGCAGGCGCAGCAATGACAAACGATGCCGCCAGACTGAGTGCGATTATTCTTTTCATTCTTCGGCTCCTTTACAAAACGGTGCTATTCTCGCACCGTCCCGCGCACTGCAAAAATGACCAGCCTTAGTGTAACAAATGCTGGTTAAAAAAGAAAGGTCTTAGGATGTAATTTTTATGTAAAAAACCTATTCAACCGGTTTGGTCGAGGGCTTTTCTGGCGTGGCTGGGGCCGGCTGTTTGTGCTCTTGCTTTTGAGGCTTTGCGCCGCCGAGGGCAACTGTCATCCGCCGCACGTACTCATTTGAGTCATGCTTTGCTGTCCAGTCCAGGACCTTGCGGAAACCTACATCCTGAGATTTGCCCAGAAGAAAAACAGCCATCAAGCGCACCGGCCAGTGAGTATCGTTCAGGTTCTCCGCCACTGCACTTATCAACTCATAGTCCAGCTCCAAAGAGGCTGCCCCGGCCATTGTGTGCACCTTGACAGTCCAGTCATCGTCGGTTGCCGCCCGTACCAATGCGGATTTCAACACAGCCGGCATCCAGCCGGCATACTTGAATTTATAGAGAGGCTCACGATTCGCCATCGCCCGCTGCTCCATCAACAGGCCGGTAAACAGTTCTGCGCTTCTGATTTTTTGACCTTCTCGGCCTTTCGAGAGCAAATTGAGTCGGTTCTGCAGATATCTGCGGCTGAGTTCAACGCCCGGACGCTTCACTACCACTTTGACCGGTTCTACCGACATCAAGTTGCTGGTGACTTTGCCTTCGACAGTAGTTATGGGGTCAAGGTAAACGGTAAATTCTATATCCAAAGATGCCTGCGGATAGGTAAATAGTATGCGCCTGAGTTCGCCTGTCGCAAGCCGCACAGCAATCAGGATACTTCGACCCGGCTCAATAGGCGAAGCAGGGCGAATCTTCACCGATACCAGATTTGATATCTCCTTATCAAGGTCCCCGCTGATTTTCGCGCCGACCCGAATATTACCCTTAAACAACCCGTCATCAGATATGATTAGCGGCTCAGCAGAATTATTTGTAATCGCGACAGTCCCATCCAATTTGCTGCCGTAGTAAAACTCAATGCTCGACAGATTAAGCTGAACCGAGATTACTTTGTCGGGACTGACAAATGTCGGAACAACTGCTGCTCCGAAGCTGTTTTCTAACAACGACAGGACGATATTAGGGTCAATCGGTGCCGAATACCGCAAACCTTGCTCAGCCAAAATCTCTTTGGCACGCTCTGCCACCAGTGAACCGGGGTCTGCTGCAACGGCCGATTTCAACATCTCAATCGCCGAATTTTGTTGCCCTTTAGCCAGTTGAATCTGAGCCAGTGTTAGAGCGGCAATTTGGCTTTGCTCATAATTACCGATAAGTGTCCTGGCCAGGTCGGTTTGGCCGTTCATAACAAGTGAATAGGCGAGAATCGCCGCCGCATTTGCCGAGCTCGGTTCGGTCGAGTAGGCCTTATTGGCCCATTCAAGTGCCTTGTTCGCATCCGGCAATGCAAAGCAATAAAACCACGCCAATTGCTCGTAATTCGCGGCTTGGGGCTGATAGTTTTCGACCTGCCGAACACCAATCGCGTTCGCAAGTGCTTTTTCTTCGGCTGCTCCAAGTATCTGATTTGCCTGATGCTCATCGCCAAGTCTCGCTGCTGCTTTGCCTGCTATGGCTTCCAGCAACAGGTCAAAACGTCCGCTTTGCCGCACGTCCGAAGCTATCTGCAGGCATTTGTTTTGGCTTCCCTGCGCATTGTAGCTGCTGATTGCCCACGGCAGATAAACGTAAGCAGGCAGCGCTTCAGACGGATACAGAAACCTGAACAAATCCGCACAGTATTCATAGGCCTTCGCCGCCGTCTCGTAAAGCAGCAGTCTCTCACCATATTGCGCAAATGTCAGCGCTGTTTCCATATCGAGCGGGTTTTCGCGCAGTCCCAATCTCAGATACTCAAGATACATCGCCGGCCCTACCTGCTCTGGCGCAAGCTCGACCAGCTTCGCAAAGGCAAGCTTGTTGTACTTATTGCTGTTACAGGCCTGCATCAGGTAAAATTGAGCATTCTCCAGGTCGGTTTTTTCCACCATCAACAGGCCCAGAAGTGTAGCAAGCTCCGAATCTAAAACCCTGTTCTTGCCGCCCAGCTTCTCAAGCATCTCTTTAATAGTGTTTTCTCGTTCTTCCCGGGAGTTTAGCTGTCCGAGAAGATAGGAAACCGCCTTTCTTATCACCTCAAGGTCAGCGGTTTCACTCACATAGCTTGTAAGCAAATGAGACACCAGTTCGGCACGCTGACCCACAGGCCCTCGACAGGCCAGCTTAATCATCTCCGGCAGAACGTAATTGGCTCTGCTGTCCAGATTCCTCGCGGCAAATAAGAAGATAATCGCCTGCTCGACCTCTCCAGCCGACAGGTCGTCGGTGTTGGCCATCTCATAAGCTATTTCGTAGAATTTCTGACCAACAGACGGCGAAAAGAGCTGCTCTGCCGGTGGCTGCACACCACCTGCAGAACCTGTCTCTGCCAGGACGCAGACCGACCACGAACTGAGGACAAGTCCACAGACCGCAAGCGCACACGCCACACGTGCCCAAGTGCGCTTGTGCTTCGCTGCTTTTGTGTTCTTGAGCATTTATGTCTCCAGCAAAGCCCGAAAAACGCCCTTTAATAAATATACTTTCGGACGATTACCCTTCTTGCTTTACCCCGTTAGAAATTTTTGCTTTTCGTATGATATTATTAGCTCGGTCCGAAGTTTCTAAAGGGATTACGTAGAATCATAATCGAAGTTGGGGATTTTCTTTGATTCGGTGCTGTTTTGCAATCAGTGATACGTATCTGAGTTCCATATTATCTTCTACACGCCCCCCCTGCCACTGCGCCACATGGTCCTATAAATAAAGACCCCGCGTATCGAAGCGGTCTATTTTTCTATTGACTGTTGTTTTCGGCCGGTCAGCAAAGAAAGTACCTCGATATGCAGCAATTTTGCCGCCAGCAGGTACGCGCCTGCCGCTGAAGGCACTACAACAGCAAGCCTTAGAATGTTGCACCACCTGTTGTCGGGCAGTTTCGCCATTAAGAACAGGATTCCGGCTCCCACCAAATACATAATGGCGGTTGCAAGAACTGTCTTAATTAACGTAGCCCAAAACCCGTCCAATATCGAATGACCTAACCTCTTCTGAAGTACCGCAACAAGGATTACCACCTGTAGGTATGAGCATATTGCTGTTGCACAGGCCAGTCCGGCAAGTCCCAGGTACCATATCAGGGTCAGGTTCAGTAAGAAGTTTGCAAAGACAGCTATCAAGGCGCTTCGCATCGGTGTTTTCGAATCCTGCATCGAATAGAACGCCCTGGCAAGAATCTGCTGAGCAAAGTATCCACACAATCCCAAGGCATAGAAGCCCAACGTTCGCACCACCATAGCTGTGTCTTTATTGGTGAACCTGCCGTGTTCAAACGCAGCCGAAATGAGCGGCTCGGCCACCATTAGCAAGCCCACAGTTGCCGGAACCGCGACAAATATGGTCCCACGCATGCCTTTAGATATAATTGCTCGCAGCGCCGCAAAGTCCTTCCTGGCGGCATCACTACTCATCACCGGAAATATCGCAGTTGCCAGCGATATGCCCAAAACCCCCAACGGCAGTTGGTAGAGACGTTGGGCGTAATACAAATGCGATACCGAGCCACGCCACATTGGGTATCTAATCTGGGCGCCCAGGAACTCAAAAAACTGTCCTTTTTCTTCCGAGCCTGAAAACCACCACGCTATCAGGTCGTCGGCAAGTGTGTTTATCTGTGTTACTGTCAGACCTAATATCATCGGCCCCATCAGCAGCAGTATCTTCCTGAATGACTCCGAATGAACCTCCCACGCCGGTCGAATCGAAACACCTGCGCGTCGAAGCGGCCAAATCTGCATCGCTACCTGGACTATCCCCGCGGCAAGAACCGCAACAGCAACACAAAAAACCTGCTCCCGCGCCTGCAGACCAAATGTCCAGCCGGTCACAACGACGGTGCCAATAATGAAGATATTCAGTACGATTGGCGCCGCAGCCGGCGAGGCAAAGTGCCTATGAACATTCAGAATACCTGCCAGCATCGCAACCATACATACGAACAACATATACGGCAGCATTATTGAACTCAACGACAGTATCAGTTCCGTTTCGCTCGTTCGGGCAAAGAACTTGTAATAAAGCCAGATGCCGGCCTCGCCCACCAGCACCAGAGCCGCCAAAATCATAAACAGAACGGTCACAACCGTATTGGCCAGCTTCGCCGCCTGTTCGCGGTCTTTGTAAAGTGCTTCACTATAAACCGGAATAAACGAGGCCGAAGCCGCCCCCTCGCCAAAAAGCCTTCTGCTAAGATTGGGAATCCTGAACGCGATAATCCAGGCGTCAAACAACCCGCTGGCACCGAAGAAATGCCCATACGTGATGTCCCGCACCAGTCCAAACACCCTGCTGACCGCCGTAAGAGATGCAATCTGTCTGAAGCCTTTTATCATTTCGTCTCTCGTGGTTCGTTGTCCGAGTCACGATCCACTATCCGAACGGTTTTTTCGCTACGCTGAAAGGTCTGCACCGCCCGATGTTATTTAGTAGTCCCAGAGCCATCATACTGACCAGCAGGCTCGAACCCCCGTAACTGACCAACGGCAAAGTCAGGCCCGTAATCGGCATCAGCCCCACTGTCATACTCACATTCACGATGACCTCAACTGCAAACATCGCCACGATACCAATCGCCACCAATCTGCCGAACGGGTCGGTATTGTTTCCCGCAACCTCCAGACCGCACCCAATAATGACCACATAAAGACCCAGCAGACCCAAACAGCCCACAAAGCCCCATTGATGGGCGATGATAGCGAATATGAAGTCGTTGTGCCTTGCCGGCAGAAAATTGTACTTGATAAAAGGCCCCCGCCGAAAACCATATCCGGTCGCTTCACCGGAGGCAACCGCAAGTTTCGAACGCAGCAGGTGATAGCCCCAGTCATCATTCCACTGCTTCTTACTGAACTTCTTACCGACCAGAGTCCTGCCGAGTATCGGATACCGCTCGGCCTTCTCTTGAAACCATTCGTTCTGCAGCAGCACGCTGCTTATTCTGGTCCGCTGATAAGGCTTCATTTTATGCCACAGCAGCGGACTAATTAGCAGTGACATAAGTATTACAATAAGCAGATGCTTGACCTTTGCCCCGGCAACAAAGAGCATAACAAAGAAGATTGGCGTCATCAGCAGCACGGTGCCCAGGTCCGGCTCGAGAAGAATCAGGACCATCGGCAGCACGGTCAGAAGAAAAGGGCCGACAAGAGCAGTGAAGTTTCGGTAGTTACTACGGTAGCGCAGATACCAGGCCAAGGCCAGGATATAAGCCAGCTTGCAAAATTCCGATGGCTGCACCGCGGGCAGTGACCGGCCGCCTATACTGACTCGAAGCCATCTCCGCGCACCATTGACCACCGGAACAAACGGAATATCTACGAACTTATCGAGCAGCAGCACGCCAAGAAGCAGCAGCACAAAGGCGTATATCCAATAGCTTATTGCGCCAAATCGGCGGTAGTTGAACAGATTAGCTGCAATAAAACCGGCCACGCCGACCATCGCGAAAACAGCCTGTTTTTTCCACAAATCTCCGATACCACCGACCCGGCTCGCAGCGCTGGGCTCTGCAGGGTGGCTGGCTGAGTATATTGCTGCTATCCCAACCGCTATCAGGCCAAGAGCAGCCGCCAGCAGTGCGAATCTGACAAGAAGCAGCCGTCCTTTCAGAAAATTGTGCATATGCATAGTGGGAAAATACCAAAATCCAGCCAAAATTGCACATACAAACCGCAAAATCGCAAAAAAACCGGCTTCTTACCGCCGAAAGCCAATAACAGGGCCGAAAGACTGAAAACTGCGCAGAAGGGCCAACTTGCCCAAATTAACAGGCCAAAGACGCTTCCCGGGACCCCGTTTCTACTATTGTGTTCATATTTTACAATTTCTTTAATTTTTTTTGTATTTTTTGCATTTTTTTCTTGATTTGTACCACGGCCTGTGATAGGATACATTCAGCCTTCACCAATACTAACGTTGTGTGTTATAGTCGTTGTAACACACCATTTTCGCCGTTTGGCGGGAAAGGAGGAGATGGACGAGTAGAAATAATTTCTCCAACGGCCATTCCTGCCGGCCGAGGCGCTCTGTTCAATTAAAGTTTCGGTATATCGAACAAGCGCCGCACAACGACGAGTTTTTTCTTTTTGGGCAGGAGCAAGTTGTTAATTAGCAAAACCAAGATGGTGCAGAGTGTGTGGCTCTGCAAAAGAAGAAGAGAAAGGAAGGGTTAAGTTATGAAAAAGATTGTTTGTGCTTTGGTTGTGCTGATACTCGCCGTGCCGGCTTCGGCAGCGGTGACCATTACTGCCGTGCAGCCGGTGATAGGCGAGCCGAATGTTCTCATCGGCTACGAATGCACTGAAGGCGATGTCGTTCGTTGTTTCGGCCTGGACATCCAGCTCGACAACGACGAGACGATTACTGCCGTGGAATGCCTCAGCGACGACTACTATGTCAATCCGCAGAAGTTCACCTATAGCGGTGTTACGCCGGACTATGGAGTCATTCCGTGCCTTTGTACTGCCGACGACGGCCTTTTACCGGGCCTTGATTCAAACGGCATTACAATTGCCATGTGCTCGCTCTATGCTGACAACGACCCGGACCACAACGTGCCACCGGCAACCAGCAGCGGCCTTGTCAGGATCACCGTCAGCGGCTCGTGTTGTATCACATTCGCCGATAACGGCAGACTCGGCACCTCGAATTTAGAGGACAACAGCCCGGCTAACCCCACCCTGCCGAATGACCCATGTTTGTGCGTGGACGCTGGCTGCCAGTGCTGGGGTGACATCGTCGGGGCTTCGGGTCCGAACCCGGATGGCATAGTCTCCATGGCCGACGTAGGGGCATTTATGGGTTTTCTGGGCCCATTTGGTCCTCCCTTCAATGCTGGGCCAGTACCCCCCGGAATGGAGTGTTTGGATCTCGCCGGTGCGGCCAGCCCAGTACCCGATGGTGTGCTCAGTATGGCCGATCTGGGAGCAATGATGGGCTTTCTGGGCCCATATGGTCCTCCCTTTAATTCGGGCACCTGTATGCCTGCACCACCGACTGGTCCGTAATGGTTGGAGCAGAAGTTGAAAGATTGTTATTGGTGGTCTATAGAACTCTATAGGCTGTAAAATGTGTTTATTATTTAGTGATTAGGGGGAGTATGATTATGAAAAAGTTACTTGTGTTTTTGACAATTTTAGCAATGGCTGGTGTTGCGAACGCCGCTGTGATTGACATCCTGGTGAACGGTGGAGAGTGGACGGGCGAAGACGTGAAGCCCAGTGATATTATCACCGTCATTTGGGTAAACGACCTGGCGTATCAGTATGGTGGCTTCGGCGAGTTCACTATTAACGTCAGCAACGGTGATTATGTGGCAGATACCGGATACATTAATCCGGCTCTCAGCTTGGGCTCTATAGCGGTTACCCCCAAAGACGGGGGGGGCATGGACGTATTACTAACCGGCACGGCGATGCCGCTGCCGGAAGATATTCTGGCAAGCTGGGATTTCCACGTTCCCGAGTACAAAGTGGAGTCCGACTACATCATCATTGACCCGGTTTTGGGCCCCTATATGAGCGTATATGCTGCTCCGGGTCCGGATGACAACCTGCCCTACGTCGTGTTGCACGTAATTCCGGAGCCGATGACCATTGCTTTACTTGGTCTCGGTGGTCTGTTCCTGGTGCGTCGTCGTCGCAAATAAGACGCGGCAGATGCCAACAAAGTTAGTTGTTAAAGAGGCAGGTCTTCTGACTTGCCTCTTTTTTTATTGTAAGTTCGTAGTGTCCCGGTTAAAATACTTCAATTGTCCATTGCAGATGGGAGTCGGATTGTGAGACAGTTAGTTTTGTCGGCTGTGTGTGGTGTTATCGCGCTGGCCTTTGTCGGCTGTCAGGGCCGGTCGGTTCTGCCGCCGGACATTGCCGGGACATGGAAAGCTTACGATTCGCCGTGGAAAATAGTACTCTCGCCGGACGGAAAAGTCGCATCGGCGGTTATCCCTATGGGCCGAGTCGAAATCAGGCCCAACCGGACGACGAAAGTTGAACTCAGGGGCGGAGGTATAAGCACTTACAAAGTGGGAGATTGTACAGTTGACTATACTCCCGAAACACGTGAGCTGTTTGTCAGTGTGGACGTTCAGGAGTTTCACATTGTCCTTATGGACAAACGGCTGGACAGCAATATCATGTACTATCTTGTTGGAGAGGTTTCTAAAGACGGTAAAATCTGGGAGCCGAATTTTATAGAGGTTTTCGGTTACGGGACGCGTCTCGCTAAAGACCCAAACGATTTATCTGCTACGCCATTAACATTCGAGAAGGTCAAAGATTGAGGCACAAAGCCGCGCTAATAATCGTAATAACGTACGTTGTGTTTGTCGGTCCCCGGCCAATCGAGTCGAATTTCTTTTGTGGGCGGCTTATAAATCCAGCCGTAGGTGCCACTGGCAGAATCTGGAAAGGGCTCATTTGGGAGCGTTCTTATGGTCGCTCTTTTGTTGAAAGAGTTTTCAGGCATCTTTGAGAGATAAGGGCCGTAAGGAAAGTCGTCTGATTTGGTAGCTGCGGACTGGCCTATTACGCTGGTGTAATAGAGCATTTGGTCGGGTATCATGAAGCCTGGTAACGGATTTGCCCCTATGTAGCCCGGCGCAAGGCCGTTGTGCTGAGCGGCGTAGTACTCTATCTGTTGACGCAGAATTTGCAGATTGCCCTTTGCGGCTGCCTCTTTGGCCTGCTGCGAATGAGACTGAAATTGTGGGACAACGATAGCTGCCAGAATACCCAGAATGGCCACTACTATCAGAATCTCGACAAGTGAAAATCCTCTTCTCATTTTCCGTTCCGTAAGTTTCTCGTCCGTTGCCCGGAAGCGCACTATTGGCGCTCTAACAACCTGTTTCCTTATCGACTCAAACAGCCCGGCACTTGACTTGACCAGATGTGTTATAGGACTACTGCTCTGCCGGAAAATGGATTGATTGCTTTTATTGCCGCCGCGTGCCGGGTACTTGACTAACGAAGCCAGCCGTCGGCCAGCAGTACAAAATCCCGAAAATCGATAATGCCGTTAGTATCCAGGTCAGCGGGCATTGACGGCCCTTCGGCAAGCCAGTCGTCGGCTAAGAGAAACAAGTCTGTGAAATCAACAGTGCCGCTCGCCGTTATATCGTATATCTGCAGCTCGTATGCCCCGATGTCTATACCGGTGAAATGAGGTCTTGGATTTCCGTCAAGGTCATCTTGGGGCGCATTAACCGAATTTGCCGTATCGCGGCAGGGTGAGTAATATCCAACCTTATAATTACCCTGCACCCAATAATCGTCATTGGAGTCGTTTGGAGTACTGTTGGCATCCCAGAAGCCGGGCTCGGCAAAGCAGGGGTCGGCGGAGATATTGCCATTGACGCCGGTCTGGTCTGTCAGCGTTCCTGAATAATTTCCCCCTTGGTTGTTCCAGAGGTCGTTTGAGACGATGTTGGGGTCAACGTTGGGGTCAAAGGGCTTTACGTGAATGCCGGAGCCGGCGAGGTTATCTGCGACAATATTGTTTACAATATCGGCATGTGCAGCCGCTTCAAGGGCGATGCCGGCACCACTGGAGGCTGAGGAGATATTTGCGACAATTGTGTTGTTGATAATGTCTGTAAAGCCCTGCAAAAGGAATATGGCGCCGCCTCGGCCGGCGGTCTCGTTGCCCGCCAGGAGGTTGTTCTCAATGGTCATCTTCGAAAAAGGTGCAATGGCAGAAGGATGCAATGCAATGGCCCCTCCGATGGCATTGCCAAAGTTTCCCCAGATGTGGTTTCTTGAAATTGTTCCGGTTGCTTTCCATGCGTACAGGGCTCCGCCTGAGGAGCTCCAGTTGTGGCAGATTTCATTCTCGACGATATCCACGTTCGCCCAGTTATAACAATAGATTCCTCCTCCCTGACGGGCAAATTGGGTTTGGTTTTGTGCGATATAGTTTCTGAAAATTCTGCAGTCGGCATTGGCCCCTACATGAATCCCGCCGCCGCCATTGGTAGCGAAATTATTCTCCACCCGGTTGTATTCGATGGCCGTATCACTGTAATGACGCGTGTCAATGCCCCCTCCATACCGGTCGGCCACATTGTTGCGGATGTGATTGTACAATATGGTGGCACCGCCATTATCAGCAATATAAATCCCTCCACCAAATTCCTTATCCGTCAGCTTGGCGTGTCCATTTTGGATTGTCAAACCTGCGATTACAGATCGCTTGTCCTCGCCGCTGTTAAGGGTTATACAGCTTGAAGCTTCATTGCCGTCGATTATTGTCTGCGCAACACAGTTTACATCCAGCGGATTAAGGCTGCGAAGTGTGATGTTTTTGCCCAGAAAGTCAAGGTTTTCCTGGTAGAAGCCGGGGCAAACGACAATCTCACCACCTGTTGCAGCAGCACTTATTGCCTCTTGAATCGTATTGAAATCCTGCGGCACCGCGAGAGCACGATACTCCTGGGGCCCCATATCGACAACGCCGTTGACAACCCGAGCAGTCCCGTCATAGTCCAGCGTAAGCCAGCCGGGAAGATAACCGTTGGTCCCTGCGTCAATGCACGGTGAGTTCGGATGCAATTCAAAAGACTTCAAAGGCTCGGGCAATTCCGGACCAATCTGCGGCTCTGCCGATATATTGCCGTTTATACCGTTTTGGTCTGTTATTTCGCCTGCATAGTTATTCAGACTACTATTCCAAACATTATTATTATGAATAGTTGAGCCAGCCCCTTCGCTGTTGGCGTAAATGCCATTGCCTGCGTTATCAGCGATTATATTATTTGCGATAACTATGGCCGTATAAATACCCAGCGCAGCGCCATAGCTTGATGTCTGCCTCACCTGGTTGTCGGTAAACACATTGTTTATGACCCAACCGGCCGAATACCCGCTGGCCATAATCGCGCTTCCGGTAACCTTACTGCTGTTGGCAACGAAAAAGTTATTTGCAATCGTCGGAGCAGAATTTACAAAATAATAAATGGCCCCGCCTGACAACTGTTTGCTGTTGTTGCCTTCAATCCAGTTGTTGGTAACTCTCGAATAGCACTGGTCGGCCAGATATATTGCCCCACCGAGGACATAGCATTGGTTCTGCTTGAATACATTGTCGGAGATCGTCGGCGAGCATTTGAGCCTCGCAAAAACCGCGCCCCCATACCAGCCGGCATAATTACCAACAAAGGTATTCGCCACAATTGTTGGACTCGCCTCGTAATGGCAGTATATCGCACCTCCGCCGTATCCAACCTCGCAGTCTCTGAACACATTTTTCGTGATAGTCGGCGATGCGCCCCTGCAGAAAACACCGCCCCCATTGGTTCCTTTCCAATACCACGAAGCTCCACACGGGTCCGACTGTCCCGTTCCGTTCTCTATCGTAAAGCCGCTCAGGACCGAGTTGGCATCCTCGCCGTTCTTAAAAGTTACCACGCTGCCGAAGTTCGGGTCAACTGAATTTGAACCGTCAATTATCGTTGACGCTACCACATTGGGGTCATTCGGGTCAACGGACCGCACCGTGATAGCTTTTCCCAGAAAATCGATATTCTCCTGGTACGTACCCGCTGCAACGGTCACAACATCATCGTCATTGGCATCGTCAATCGCCGACTGGATGCTGTTGTAATCTTCGGGAGAGACCTGTAGTTCCCGTCCCCAGGTTGTCGAGCAGCACAAGACAAATGCTGCAAATACCAAATACCTTTTCATCTTCGGACCGCCTCCGAGACTTTGGCGCATATCTTTCAACACACTATTATAACAAAAAATGCTCAAAAAATCCAAGCTTTTCTCCTCAACTAAGGCTTCTTGTGGCAAGGGCTTAGGCCCTATGAATGTTCGTCCCAAAACGGTCTAAACCATACTTTGGCAAGAACGCATATTATGGGACAATCGCTTCGACACAAAGAAAAACAAGTGCTGCGATAAATGGTAAATACTTGAAAAATCTTTGTCGCAGGGTATAATTATTCAGAATCACAAATGAGTAATAAGCATGCTATTGTCTGATTTTGCAAATCGGCATAGTTGTTGTGAGTGGTCCTGTTCGTATGCCTTGATGCCGCTGACGGCAATGAAGCAGGGAAATTGAAAATGCAACCTGGTCAGAAGACTGCCAACAGTAGTGTGGCGGAAAAGACAACTACCCAGGAATGGTTGATTTTAGCCGGTATTCTTCTGTTAGGTATATCGTTGAGAGGGGCGTACTTGCGGGGGCTTGTTAAAGAGCCTGATTTTGCGTTTCCATTGGGGGATATGAAAGTTCACGACTACTGGGCGAGGGCTCTGGCTACCGGCGACTGGACGGCGCCGGAGGGTTTACCCGATGTGCAGATACAGAAGATTCCGTTTCTGAGGCCACCCGGTTATCCTTACTTTCTGGCTCTAATATACCGGGCGTTCGGCACTAACTACCTGGCACCGCGGATTGTACAAATGGGCTTGGGGTTGGTAAGTGCGGTACTGGCTTTCTTACTCGGCAAATCGTTGTTCGGTCGGCGGTTGGGTCTGATCTTAGCTGCTTTCATGTCGATATACTGGGGATTCATCTACTTTGAAGGTGAACTGCACTATCCTGCACTGCTGATTTTCTTGGTTCTTGCGCTTGTTAATGTGCTGCGGCTCTGGACAAAGAACTTCACTTACCCCAGGGTCGCAGGTGCCGGTGTCCTCTTAGGTATATGCGTATTGACCTCGCCAAGCATGCTGCTGTTGCTGCCTGTAATAGTGGCCTGGGGCTGGTGGGTGGCGCGACGCAGAAATCAGCAGAAACGTTACATTTTGACAGGACTGGTTTTTGCGGTGGCGACGACACTGGCTATCGCGCCGGCGACAATACGCAACTATGCGGTGGCGGACGACTTTATGCTTATTTCCTGTAATGGAGGCCTCGCGCTTTATTGCGCCAATAATGAGATGGCTGACATGGTCAACGCAAGGCTTCCAGGCCTGGAGAAACTTACAGGCAGGTCGTCGTGGGGCTGGCTGACGTATCCGTTGATCGTTCGGGGCGTGCAGCGCGAACAAGCAAGGTCTATGAAGTATTCGGAAGTCTCGGCATATTTTACAAGGAAAGCCCTCAAGTATATGCGGGAACATCCCAGACGTGTTTTAGGACTGGTGGCTACAAAAGCAGCACTTTTTTGGGGACCGGTGGAGGTAACCGACAGTAAGGTGGTTCACTATGATCGAGAAAACTCAGCAGTACTGCGATACTGTCCTGGTTTTTCGGTGTTTCTGGCTTTATGTATCGTGGGCGGTGGGCTGGCATTTTTTGATTTGAGAGCCGCCAGAAAAACCAAAGACACCGTGTCGCCTAAAGCAGCAAGACAGGTGGAGATTTGTGTGCTGATTTTTCTTTTTGTAGCCACGTATTTCATCTCGTTTCTGCCTGTCATGGCTTCGGCTCGATATCGCGTACCGATTATCCCATTTGTACTTCTTTTCGGAGCATACGCGATAAGCAGGGTGGGACAATTCATTAGAAGCCGGGATTGGCGATGGCTCGCAATTTGTGGCTGTATAGGGGTTGCGGTGTATTTGGAGCTGAGCAAGCCGGTATTCGGTTATCTGCCTTCGCAGAGCAAGTGGCATTTTTCCCGCGGCTTAGGATATCACGCGAGTGGCAAACTTGATGCGGCCGTGGCCGAATATCGAGAAGCGATACGACTGCACGGCGACTTTTATATGGCACAAATGAATTTGGCATCTGTGCTGTCAAAGCAGGGTAAACATAGCGAGGCGATTGTGCCGGCGCGTAATATGGTTCGGCTCAAGCCTAACTCCGCCCATGCACATTTGATCCTGGGCAAGCTGCTAAGCGAAACAAATCGCCCGGATGAGGGAATTAACCATTTGATGAAGGCTGTCAATCTTGCACCCGATTATTTTCATGCGCATTTCAACCTGGGGGTAGCATGGAGCAGAAAGCGCGAGTTTGACAAGGCCACGGCGCATTTTGAGCGGGCCCGGCAGCTTCAACCTAATAATCCAATAGTACATAGGATGCTTGCGAAATCGCTGGCGACGCAGGCCAGGACCGAGGAGGCTATACGGGCGCTCCGTGAGGTTTTGCGTCTTAAGCCGGGAGATACAGAGGCACGGCACCTCTTGGATGTTTATATGAATCAGCAAGAAACCGACGAGTAATTGTAAGCTTTCGACGCAAAGCAAAACAAAGCTCGCGAAAAATGATAAGCACCGGAAAAATATTTCGTCGATGGTATAATTTTATAAGTGCAAAGATACCAGCCGGCATAGTGCCGCCGCCGGACCGGATTGATGAAGAAGATGGAGTTGGAGGGTGCTTTCTCAGCATCTTCTTATTCGCTTACTTGTCGCGCAACAAGGCCGAGTTTTTCCATCTCTTCAAAAAGCTTTTCTTTATCAACAGGTTTGACAAGGTAAGCTTCACAACCTGTTTCAAAGGCACGCGTTACATTGTTGTCGTCGCTTAAGCCGGTCGTCATAATCACCTTGACACCATCGGGACGCTTTATTCCGCGGTCACTCTCTACCTTGCGAATTGCCTTCAACGCCTCATGGCCGTTCATCCCGGGCATCATAATGTCAAGGCATATCAGGCCGTAGGGCTCGCCTTTGTCCAAAGCATATTCGAACGCTTCGACAGCCTCATGCCCATTAATAGCAGCGAAGCAATCACCACAGTCAGACAGGTATATCTGCAACAGTTTGCGAGTGGTCAAATCGTCTTCTACAATCAAAGACCTCATATCATTTCCCTTATCGATTCTGGTTTCTATTTGCTTTGCAGCTGTTCTGCCTGTTCATTACTTTGTTGTTTTGCTGTTTCGGTCCAATTGGCTTCGGACACAAATGATTTCAGTTTTTCAAACTCCGCCTTTATATCGGCAAAAAACGCATCTGCGTTTACCATATCGCCCTGTTTGCCGGCAAGCTCAAGCTTAAAGGCGGCTTCTGATAAGGGTTTTGCTCCGATGGTGGCCGCCGCGCCTTTCAGCGTGTGAGACAGCGAGTGAATCTCCCCCGCCTTGGCTGTATTTATCGCCTCAGCCAGCGTCTCTAAACGTGCTGAATTATCCGCGAAAAACACTTCCACGATTTCTTTGGCAAGTTCTTCATCATTATTGCAGCGGTTTGCCAGGTCTGCCCAATCAATCACTCTTTCTTCGCTCCAGCTCCGCAGCGTCTCAGAATCTGGCTCAGCTTGTTCCCCGGTATCGCAGACCACCCGGCAGAGCTCATCTGCCTGGGATTTTATGGAGTCGATTTGGCCGCCTGCATCTTTGCTCTTTGGCGACGTGTATTTGCCAAGGACCTGCTGAAGCTTCTTGCGGTCAATGGGTTTGCTCATATAGTCATCGCAGCCGGCTTCGATGCATTTGGCGTCGTCGCCCCTCATCGCGTAAGCAGTCAGGGCAACTATTGGTGTTGTAATCCCCTTCTTGCGAAGCATTTTCGTGGCTTTGTATCCATTCATTTTGGGCATCTGTATATCCATAAATATCAGGTCAAAGCGTGTGGTGAGCGCTTTGTCTACCGCCTCTTTGCCGTTTTCTGCAATTGTCACATCCAGGCCCAGTCGTGCCAGAAGCGATTTGATTAGCTTCTGACTGGTTTTACTATCTTCAGCAACCAGTACGTGACCGGAAAATCGCTGTTGCTCCGGCCCGTCTTGCTCCCGGGGCAAATGCCCGGCAATATTGTGTCTGTCCAGGAACGGCTGCTTTGTTACGTCGAGACCAGCCGGTATTGTAAGCGAGAATACCGAGCCCTTGCCCACTTCGCTGGCTACGGTAAGTTCTCCGCCGAGAAGCCCGGCCAACTCTTTAGCAATGCTCAGTCCCAGACCTGTACCGCCGAACTTGCGGGTGGTGCTCCCGTCGGCTTGAGTGAACGGCTCAAACACCGCTTTCTGCTTGTCTTCCGGGATGCCAATGCCAGTATCTTCAACATCGAAACGGATGAATGGCTTATCATCAATCTCCTGCAGAGAAACGTTTACATAAACGTGTCCTTGTTCGGTGAATTTAATAGCATTGTTTATAAGATTGAGTAGGCATTGACGCAAACGAGTGGGGTCGGTGCGTATCTGTGTGGGCAGGCCGTCACCTGCCGCGACTTCGAAGTCAAGCCCTTTTACCTTTATCTCCGGCCCCACCAATGATTCGATGGCGGCAAGCAGCTCTGTCAATGAGCAGTCGATAATCTCAATATCTATCTTACCGGCCTCGACCTTGGACAGGTCCAGGATATCATCTATAAGGTTCAAGAGGTCCTTGCCGCTGTCTTGAATGATATCAGCATATCCTTTCTGCTCATCGGTGAGTTCTTCTTCCGCAAGTATCTGGCTAAAACCAATGACGGCATTCATTGGTGTGCGGATTTCGTGACTCATATTAGCAAGGAACTCGCTTTTGGCCTTACTGGCTTCTTGTGCCTCCCGGGCCAGCATATCCGCCCGCTCTTTGGCCTCCTTCAATGCCTCCTCCGCCTGCTGACGCTCGGCGATTTCCTTGTTGAGTGTGTCAATTGAGGTAGTGGTTTCTTTTAGGTCCTCGGTCATCTGGTCAAATGCCCGTGAGAGCCGGCCAATTTCATCCTTTGAATCTGTCCCTACTTTATAATCCAGATTACCCCGGCCTATTATTTCAGCCCCCCTATGGAGATTATGAATCGGTGCGCTTATGGCCCTTGAAATTAAGCTGCCAATCGACCACACAATGCACGTGGCAGCACAGAATATAACAATGAAGATAAGTTTTATCGCAGCCAAAGGCCCCAATGCCTCTTCCTCATCCATCTCTGCGCAAAGACACCATTGCATATCGTGTATATGGTCGTGCGTCCCCAGGACCTTAACGCCTCTGTAATCTGTATATACAGCAGCCTTATGGAGATGTGGCTCTGTACCAAATTTTCTGACATCTTCAACAAATCTTTTTGTGTTTTCAGTATCAACTTTTTGTTTAAGGAAAGTATCTTTTATAAAACGGGAAGGGGTTATCATATAACCGTATTTATTTACCAGGTAAATCTCCCCCGTCTTGCCTAAGCCGGTCTTGTCAGTGACTATGCGATCTAACGTATTTAAATTGGCCTTGGCAGCAATTACACCTAAAAGCTCTTGCGTTTCACTGTCCTTGATTGGTGCGGAAAAGGCCAGGGCCTTCTTTCCAGTTGTTTCGGAACAGTAAGCATCCTTAATAAAAGGGCCATTTTTCGCTCCCAGAAAATAGATGTCAGTGGACCTGTCTGTGCCGATTTTGCCCGTATCGCTGGAGGTAATAATTTCGCCATCTTTGTTCAAAACAAAAATTTCATAAATATGCTTCCTGACCTGGGCCGTGGTCTCTAATCTTCGAAGAGCGTTGTTCAACTTTTGACCATAGTCGGCATCCTGTTCGCCTGCCAACAGGAATTGTTCAATGACAATACTTTTTGATAGCTGCTTAATTGATTCTTTGTTCGCTTCCAAAAACGTTTCTATATGGTTACCTCTTGACTGTGCGGTTGTGCTTAAATGCGCAAATATAGCTTCTTCCAGATTGCTTTTCGCTGCCGCGTGAAAAATGAGCATTGAAACGCCCATAAGAAGCACTACTACTATAAAAAATGCGAAGTTTATCTTATTGGCAATCTTCATTCATAAAGCTCCTTCAGCAGCTTTCTATTCATGCTTGCCTGTGCGTCCGGCTTCTTAGATATTCTTCCTCCCGCAAGTTTAAGCTCAGCGATAGTGACAACAGCGTTTATCCACTCGGCGTCTTCGGCGGGACGGATTTGCGCTGCATAGTCCTCCCATAAGAGGCCTTCAACCTGTTTTCTATACTGTTCGCCCGTTATATCATAATGCCTGGCAATAATTTCGCTGGCCTCGGTCGGATGCTGTTTGTAATATTTAAGGGCCTTGAACCATCCCCTCATCAGGCCCTTGACAAGTCCCGGATTGCTTTTCACTATGTCTTCTCTTACGTTAAGTGTATCTATTATTATCTCCGGCGCATCTTTGGATGAAATCAGGATATGCCCCACGTCCCTTTCGGTTGCTTTCGACAGCCACGGCTCCCAGGTTACTGCCGCATCCACCTCACCTTCTAAAAAAGCCTTCCACGCATCTTCAGGCCTTCTGGGAACGATGGTGATATCATCAAGTGACAAGCCTTTTTTATAGAATAGATACGAAATAAAAGTCTCACCAACATCATCTCTTGCGAAGGCTACTTTCTTACCTATCAAATCCTCTACCGTCCTTATGTCCTTCGTTGCGACTATCCCGTCACTTCCCAGAGAATGGTCTATCTCCAGAACAGCTACTATCGGTGTATCCTCAGCCCTTTTGGAGACCAGTAAATCAATTGTACCCGCCTCGCAATCGAGCATACCTCGCTTAAAAGCGTCTCGTCGCGCTGAGTCCAGCTGCTCATCTATAAAGACCAGCTCTATTCCCTCTTCTTTGAGAAATCCTTTCTCCTGGGCAAGATAAAGAGGGCCGTAGCCTACCCATTTCTGAAAAGCAATATTGATTCTTTCGAGCCCGGCTTCTTCTGAACGCCGCTCGCAACTACAAAGAAGAAAAATCACTAATATCAAACAAAAAAACCAAATTTTTTGTTTATTAGTGCGCCCTGGCGTCTTCTCATGAGCGGCCATACTATTACTCCTTCAAACAATCAGCACTCGAAGCCAACAAACAGTCTGCTTTTTACGCACTTTTTGCGCAGTCAAAATATCGGCGGATACTAAGGTAACGATGAGCTGACAATGACGGCTGTTGAGCAAATCACGTAGAACCCGTAACAGGATGCTCAAAAGCTCGACTTTTTGCAGATAGGGCCTGAGGGATAGTCCGGATAATCAGCTTGTTTCTCCCCGCCCGAATATATGGCAGCCAGGAGCCTTCGCCCCTGACAACTACCCGCTAAGCATCCTACTCACCGCTGCGCCGCCCCAGTGCCTCGGCGACGGTCTGCTCAAGTTGTTCACCATTGATACCTGTTGCAAGAACTGTTCCGTTGGGGTCGATGAGGATATTGAATGGATAATTGGTCGCGCCGTAAGACTGCATTAGCTCTCGGTTTTCAAAGCCGATTGTGCCCTGTTTCCAGGTGATGTCTCTTTCGGCCAAATATTTCTTTGCGATTTCTACGTATAGGTCAACGGAACCGGTCATTGTAATCCCGAGGATGTCAAAGCGTGCGTCGTCGCTATATGCCTGATAAAGTTGCTTGACTTTGTCCATTTGCTCGTCGGCCCCCGGTTGGGTTTGCGCTTGCAATATCCAGAAATTCAACAGGAGGAACTTGCCGCGATAGTCTGCAAGGCTGACCTTGCCGCCGTCAAGCGTATCAATCGTAAATGCCGGAGCGGCTTGGCCAATCTGCATTTGGGAATGCATTTTCATTTCCAGATGGACCAGACCCAGGTCCAAAGGCTGGTCAATGTTTTCGTCTGTGATTTCGGGCACAGTGAACTTATACTTGCCCTCGCCCAGTCTGTTACGGTAATCGGGTTCGCCGGCCCTTTTGCCTTTGCCCATAAAGGTAAGTGTTATAACGTAGTTGCCTTCGGCCACGTTATCCGCTTTGAAGCCGCCGTCGGAGTTTATCTGCAGGCCGTAGTGCTGCTGCTGGATGTCGCCATGCTCTTCTTTTATTCTCTGCTCAATTTCTTTTCGCCAGGCCAGGCCTTCTTCGCTCATTGCCCATTGCTGGAACCATTGCATTATTTCGGCGGAAGTCATCTGTTCAAACTCTGCCGGCCTGGGCAGTTCTATCTCTTTGTAGATTTGAGCCATCAGTTTCATTTGGTCCGGGCCATCCACGTTAATACGGCCATGTGCGCAGTTCCAGGGCCAGTCGGGTTCTAGGTGAGCAGGCCTGGCAATTTTTCCGACAATTGTCCTGCCATCGCCACCGATGGTGACATAAGAAGTTTCACCGCTGACGACCTCGACATCTTTCCCGCCCGAATATGAAGTGCGTCGTCCGTCTTCGCTTACGATTGACCTTGCTATTTTCATCAGGCCCGGCGTCACGCGGTCGATTACGAATCGGCCCTGGTCATCGGCGGTTGCGTTATAGCCAAAGTAGAAATTGATGCCTTTGGGGTCGTTGTGCGAGTAGGGGTTGTAAAGGTGGACTTTTCCTCCGGCTCCGGGTTTGCTGCCTACAAATATTTCTCCCTCAACACGGCCCCACTTTTGAAGATAAATCTCAGGAGATTCGAGGAACTGTTCTTCAGTGACCTGGGCGAAGCCCTCGTCGTGAATTGCCACGAGTTTATAGGGTTCAGTTTGGGGTGTGAGTTCGAAGGTCCCGTTGGCGTCTGTTGTAACATAGAGGCAGTCTCTTTTATCGGCGACTGTGGCGTTCTCAAAATGCACCCACTTACCTTTTGTCACCAGATACACCTCGGTAGCCTCTGCGGGTTTGCCATCGGGCAGATAGACAATACCCTGAGGACCCCGGCCTTTTGCAAGCTTAAAGTCAAAATGCACAAGGCCCTCATTGCTGTCAAATACTCTTGAGACGGCCGGCAGATAACCTTTGGCATCGATTCTAATCAGGTGCCCTGGATAGGAGGTGCTGAATTCCCATTGATATCTTCCATCTGTGAAGCTCTTAACGGAAGATGAGCCTCTTTCCCAGTGCTTAGAGCCGTTTTCCCATTGTATACCTTTGGTTGCGCTGAATTCCTGTATTGGCTCGCCTGTTTTGCCATCAACCACTATGCCGCTAACCTTTAGCTGCGCCCCAAGGACTATCTCGTACTCGTCTTCGCTTGCGACGAGCAAATTGCGCCGACTGTCCATATATCCACTCTTACGTACATAAATTTTGATTTCATCGGGCGGGGCACTGTCCCAGACAAAACGGCCCTCTTTATCAGTCCTGCTACTCCATTCGATTGTTGAGTAACCACGCCATTCAACAACCCTTACGTAGGCCTCGTTGATTGGATTGCCATTAACATCAACGACGCGTCCATAGATGCTGTAGCCCGGCTCAAGTGTAAACTCGACAGGTCCCATATCCCTGTGAACACCTACTTGTTTCAACTCGGGCGCGTACCCCTCGGCCTGGACGGTAAGTATTTCGGTGACGTAGTCGGCTTGTCCGAATTCAAACCTGCCTTGGTCGTCGGTTTTGGTCTTAAATCTGTCATCATGGTATTCTCCGCGCACCACCGATGCATCTCTTATTGGATTTCCAGCCTGGTCGATAACGTAGCCGGCAAGCAAAACACCCTTTTTCATCAACATTCGCAGCGTCCCGGCCCGCAAATGTTCGAGGTTGAGCTGTTGCCAGTTTCGTCCGTGAGTGTCATCGACGTATTCCGGATGGCTCAGCATAATCCCAAATCTGCCAAGTTCCTTCGGCATAGAATTGCAGCTCCACTTGCCGTCCTTATCTGTTTTAACAACGTGGTCGCTGATGGAAATCCGGACTTCTGGCTTGTATGCACGGTCAGTGTAACGGTCGATTTTGACAGTTGCGCCTTCAATGGGTAGGCCCTGCTCGTTATGGACGATACCGCCTATTGAAACGGTCGGCCCAAGCGCGAGGGTATATTCATTCGGGATACCGGTGCCGCCGGCTTCGGTTGTGCTAAACCGGGCCTCCATGGGCACAAAGTTTTCTTTGCGTATCTCTATAGAGACATACTTTGTTTCCCGGGGACCGATTTTTATTCTGCACGCACCTTGTTTGTCTGTTACATCGTCGTATTTGTCATCCGGTCCTTCCCTCTGAATCTTAATATCTAACTCAACGCCCTGCAGCGGCGCAGCGGTTTCTGCGTGTATTACGAAAAAGTCCAGCGCTTTTTCAGCTTCTTTCGTCACGCTCGTATCCTCAACAGTATTGGCATCAACAGCCGGTATGGGTTCCTCCTCTAAGGATGCAATGCGGTCTTGAATTGTCGCTGCCGCGGCCGCGAACGGGTTTGCCTGCTCATCATCTGTCCACCCTGCGCTCAATTTCTCCAAAGGCTCAATGGCCCGCGCGTCTCCGATTTCCGCCAGATAATTTGCGACTGCGATTTTTGTTTCTTCAAATTTAGCATCTGAGAGCATTGCCAGCAGGCCATTAACATTACGAGCGGCAAACATCGCTTCAACCCGCCTCAACTCAGCGGCAAGCATCACGTCCGAATCCACGCCGTCAAACAAAAGTTTTGCTGTCACCGGCACGCCAAGCGCATAGATGTCCGTCGGCCCATTTTCCGGATACTCAAATTCGACCTTGGCGGCCGTGTAAAGATTTTGCTGTGGGATAAAGAACGCTATAACTCCTGCTATTGCGAGACGGCTTTCTGGGTCTACATACAGTTGGAGCCCAGTGGCGACGCCATTTCCCCCCAGTGAGATATTATAAATCTCAACGGTGTTGCCTTCGTATTCCCCTGTTTCTCGTGCGATTTTGGCGCCTTGTCGGACGGCCTCTTCCAACACACTGTCAACGACAGAGAAAGCAGACGAGAATTCGACTGGAGGTTTCTCCTCATGCAGGTAGGTAACGGTAATGGTCTGTGAGGTGGGAGCATACTTATAACTCTCGCGTCTTCCATAGTCGGAAAATACGACACTGCCGTCGGCATTTTTCCATGCCCAGACTTTCGACTCGAACGCAACCCAGTGTTCCTCCTGCTCGCTTGCGATGCGCATCCAGGGCATAGCTTTCATGTTTTGTACCATTTGACCCAATGCGACAGTAGCTCCGTCAGTTGGGCCTATAAGCAGATGAGCGCCGATGAGTACAGCTATTATTATCACCGCGGCGGCGGCAAGTCTGGTTATTTTGCTCTTGAGGATTGTCCGGGCTATGGTCTGCAACGCACCTGCGGCTGCCATCTTGACGGGTCGGGGCCGGCGCGCTTCTCCAAAGGCCGAGAGCATCTCTTGGCGAAGGTTGTCGCGATGAGAGGAGTCCGGCTCAGTGTCAATGTTGAGCCGGTCAACCAGTTCTTTGAAATCGGATTCGTTTTCGAACATTTTATACTTCTCCATTCATAATCGACTGCAGGTGGGTCCTCAATTTTCTGAGAATCCTGTGCAGTGTCACGCGCACGGTGGCAGGTCTGGCTTTTACAATTTTTGCTATCTGTTCAAACTCAAAATCTGCAAAAAATCTCAGGATTATTATAGTTTGATGGTTTGGCTTCAATTTCAGGATAGCCGCATAAAGGATTGGCCAGTCCAGCCTGAGAGTGTGGTCGGTGCTGTCGGTTCTTCTGCTTTGCATCATTCGTGCTGCCTCTTCGAAGAGCTGTTTGCGGCGTGATGTTTTCATTATGTACGAGTTTGCGTGGTTGACGGCTATACGATACAGCCAATTCCTGAAATCCCTCCGGGTTCGGCCCTTGAAGCTGGAAATGCCGCGTGCAACCGTCAGAAAAACGACAGAAGTCATGTCCTCAGCAGCCTCGCGGGAAAAAAGCCGGCATAGGCAGAATTTGAAGATTTGGTCATAATGTAAATCGTAAAGCTGGCCCAGTGCTTCGGCGTCCGTGCGGGCCCGCCGTACCAAATCGTCATTGTTTGTCTGAGTCGCAGTTTTTGCCATAACACCAACCATAATCACAGCTATAATGACGCGAGAACCAGATATGTTACAAAGAATCACAAAAAAAATCCTGCAAAATGGGCCTCGATGCGTGCCGTGGACGGCAAATCGCCAAATCGCTTGACCAGCAATAATCTCTTGACAGGGCCGGAGGTTATAAATAAAGTGGTTTTTTCGTTTGGTACGAAGATGGATCGGCAAGAACAGCATTTACGGTATTTGAAGAAGGAGATTTAAGAATGGCAACAAAGGTTGGAATTAACGGGTTCGGCAGAATCGGCAGAGCCGTGGCGAGAATCATTACGCAACGGAAAGGCGATTTGGAAGTAGCGGCAGTCAACGACCTCTCAGACGCAAAAAGTCTTGCGCACCTGTTCAAGTACGATACGGTGATGGGAAGATGGGGCGGGACGGTCCAGGCAGGAGACGGCGAGCTGGTGATTAACGGCAAAGCTGTCAAGGTCCTGGCTGTCAAAAGTCCTGCTGAGCTGCCCTGGAAAGATATGGGGGTGAAGGTTGTTGTAGAAGCGACGGGTATTTTCCGCACGAAGGAATCGCCCAAGGGCGGCTACGGTGACCACATCAAGGCAGGTGCCCAAAAGGTTGTCCTGACCGTGCCTGCAAAGGATGAAATCGATGCTACAATTGTTTTAGGCGTTAACGATGAGAAGTTGACCAGGGACACCAAATGTGTCTCGAATGCGAGCTGTACGACTAATTGTCTGGCGCCTGTGGCAAAGGTCCTCAACGATGTGTTCGGCATCGAGCAGGGCCTTATGACAACTATTCACGCTTATACAAACGACCAGAAGGTTGCGGATATGATTCATAGTGACCTGCGTCGTGCGCGTGCCGCGGCAGTGAATATTATCCCCACAACTACCGGTGCTGCAAAGGCAATTGGTAAAGTTATTCCAGAGCTTGACGGCAAGCTCGACGGTTTTGCTATTCGGGTACCGGTGCCGGTCGGCAGCGTTGTTGATTTGGTGGTTAATGTCAGGAAGGATGTCACGGCGGATAAGGTAAACGCAGCAATGAAGGCGGCTGCGGAAGGGCCGATGAAGGGTATTCTGGTCTATTGCGATGAGCCGATAGTCAGCAGTGACATCATTAATGACCCTGCTTCGAGCATTTTTGATTCTCTGTGCACAATCGTGAAGGACAAATGCGTTAAGGTCGTAAGCTGGTATGACAACGAGTGGGGCTATTCGAACCGCACCGTTGATATTATGGAAAGAATGGCGGCAATGTAAGGCCTGGGAATCAAAAATAGAAACCCTGTTGGGATAAGTTAAGAGATGGCGAAAAAAACCGTTGCTGACATTGATGTTGAAGGCAGGAAGGTTTTAATGCGGTGCGATTTTAATGTGCCGTTGGATGAGCACTGCAATATCACCAGCGACGACCGAATCGTCAAGGCCCTGCCGACCATAAAAAACATCTTGGAACGTGGCGGCGCTTTGATTCTTATGAGCCATCTTGGCCGACCCAAAGGTAAAAGGGACGAAAAGCTGTCGCTGGCGCCTGTGGCGAAGAGATTATCTGAACTGTTGGGCAAGGAGGTTATTTTTGCGGACGATTGCATCGGGCCCGAAACAAAAGCCAAAGCGGAAACGCTCAGAAGCGGCCAGTGTATGCTTCTTGAGAACCTGCGCTTTCATAAAGAAGAAACGATAAAAGACAAAGCCGCAAAGGAAGATACACAGCTGCGGGAAGCCAAAGATAACTTTGCAAAAAAACTGGCCGACCTGGCGGATGTCTATGTTGACGACGCCTTTGGGACTGCGCATCGGGACAACGCTTCAATGTATACGGTTGCCTTGATGATGGAAGGCAAGCCGAGGGTCATCGGTTTTTTGATAGAAAAGGAGCTGAAGTTTCTTGGCAAAACGATAAGTAATCCGGAAAAACCTTTCGTGGCGATATTAGGCGGAGCGAAGGTCTCCGACAAGATAGGAGTGATTGAAAATCTGCTTGATAAGGTTGACTGCATCCTGGTCGGCGGAGCAATGGCCTACACGTTTTTCAAGGCCGACGGGCAAACCGTTGGAAAGAGTCTGTGCGAGGACGATTTCCTGGATGAGGCTGCTAAACTGCTCAAGCAGGCCGACGAGGTCGGCTGCGAAATGGTCTTGCCGGTTGATACGGTTGTTGCCAGGCAATGCAAAGCTGGCGCTGAGAATAAGGTTGTCTCGGGCGACATCGAGGCTGATTGGGAAGGTCTGGATATCGGCCCTGAGACAAGGAAACTTTTTACAGACAAGCTTGCCGATGCCAGGACAATTGTTTGGAACGGACCGATGGGTGTTTTTGAAATACCGCCTTTCGACAAAGGGACAAAGGCCGTTGCGCTGGCTGTTGCCGAGGCCACGAGCAAAGGTGCGCGCAGTGTAATCGGCGGCGGTGACAGTGCAAGTGCGGTTGAAAAACTCAATCTGACAGACCGGATAAGTCATATTTCGACCGGCGGCGGGGCGTCGCTCGAATTGTTGGAAGGCAAAAAATTCAAGTGTATTGAAATCCTCGATGACAAGTAAAGTTCACAGTTTGCAGTTCATAATTCCTTATTGAAGATATAAATCTGTTTCCAATAAATGGTCAGCAAGAATGCGATTACCGAAAGCCGGGACAATTGAGATTGCGCCGTCGATATTGAGCGCTGATTTTGCCAGGCTGTCCGATGAGATAACAGAGATTGAATCGGCTGGGGTGAAAATCGTTCATCTGGATGTTATGGACGGCCACTTTGTGCCGAACATTACGATTGGACCGCCGGTGGTCGCGAAGCTTCGCAAGTACAGCAGCTTGGTTTTCGACAGTCATTTGATGATAAGTGAGCCGGAGAAGTACGCAGAGCGTTTTGTTGAAGCCGGCGTTGACCACATAACCTTTCACATCGAAGCGGCCAG
This sequence comes from uncultured Pirellulales bacterium, assembly GCA_964582985.1. Classification (GTDB taxonomy): domain Bacteria; phylum Planctomycetota; class Phycisphaerae; order Sedimentisphaerales; family Anaerobacaceae; genus CAZQYB01. Next base: position 41,481 of record CAZOUM010000005.1, read on the forward strand.
GGACAGTGAAAAGCTTATCGATAAGTTACACAAGCTTGGTGTTACGGCAGGGATATGCCTTAATCCGGAAACGCCGGTGGAGGTGATAGAGGCGGTTGCGCCGCTTTGTGATATGGTTCTGGTAATGACCGTGCATCCGGGTTTTGGGGCACAGAAGTTTATTGATGAGGCGGCAAAAAAGGTTGTTAAAGTCAGAGAGATTGTCGGCCCTGATATACGGGTTGAAGTTGACGGTGGAATAGATGCGCAAACCACCACAATTGTTGTCTCCTACGGTGCCGATACGCTTGTAGCGGGTAACGCAATATTTTCCAAATCCGACCGCATTGCAGCGATAAAGGCCATTCGGCAGGCTGCCGGGTGATTTCACACGATTATCCGGTTTTTAACGGTTCGACCGTTTTATGAGAAGTTATCGGGCGAATCAGTAATTTTCCACTTTCCCACGTATTTTTGAAACCGGGGGCCGTGGTGGGCTTCGAGACCACAAACAACCAGGCCCGAATATTCTGGGGCTTTTTCGATTCTAACCGCTTTAGGGGGGTACCATTGTTCTCGGTGTGTGTAAACTTATTGATTATCTCCTTACATTCGAACCGGTAGTTTGTGCAAGGTATTGTTGAAAAACGACTTATTTGAAAAAAAGAGATTATGTGCCTGCCTTTGATAGCCGATAACTCGACAAGCCGATAAAAAGCACGGGTAGCAAAACCATCTGCGTTAAAAAGTAGTTAGAAAAGTTAAGAAAACAAGTTTGTATGACAGAGTTCAGTTGGGAGGTATAAAAATGGCAAGAACATCGGTTAAAGCCAGGAAAACGGCGAGAAAAAAAGGTGCAACGCCGAAGGCCAAGGCAAGCAAAAAGAGGAGCTCTTCGAAACGTGCGACAGCCAAGAAGCGCGTAAGGCCGAAGGCCAAGGCAAGCAAAAAGAGGAGCTCTTCGAAACGTGCGACAGCTAAGAAACGCGTAACGCCGAAGGCCAAGGCAAGCAGAAAGAGAAGCTCTTCGAAGAAACGTGCGACAGCTAAGAAACGCGTAACGCCGAAGGCCAAGGCAAGCAGAAAGAAGAGCGCTTCGAAACGCGCAACAGCTAAGAAGCATGTAACGCCGAAGGCCAAGGCAAGCAGAAAGAAGAGCGCTTCGAAACACGTGGCAGCTAAGAAGCATGTAACACCGAAGGCCAAGGCAATCAGAAAGAGCGCCGCTTCGAAACACGTGGCAGCTAAGAAGCATGTAACACCGAAGGCCAAGGCAATC
>CAZOUM010000005.1:42838-79605 GCA_964582985.1 uncultured Pirellulales bacterium
AAAGAGCGCCGCTTCGAAACACGTGGCAGCTAAGAAGCATGTAACACCGAAGGCCGAGGCAGCCAGAAAAACCACAAAGAAAGTCGCCCAAAGACGAAGCCCCATAACGGCAAAAGGTGAATTTGATTTCAACGCCTGGCTGCTGCCCTCCTTAGCTTTGGAGCAATTTGAACCTAATTTTGAGCAAGAGGTTGGCGTTGTGGACCGTATCAAGGGCTCTACCCGCTATGCCTGGGTCGGTACGGGTCAGTGCGGTGGAAGATTGGTGAAATCTTTCTATGACCTCGGTTATAAAAAGGTACTGGCTGTGAACACGACTCATCACGATTTGGATTTGCTCAATATTCCCGAGAAACAAAAGTTGTTAATGGACGTAGGTTCAAAGGGTGCCGGCAAGGACATGGAAAGAGGCAAAGAAGCCGTCCAGCAGTATCTGCAGGAAATTTTACACCTTTCCAGACAGACGTTCGGCACTCAAGTTGACCATATCATGGTTTGCTTCGGAGCTGGTGGTGGTACCGGCAGCGGAAGCGTCGGTGGGTTGATTGAGATTGTCAAAAAATACGCACGCTATGTCGGACTGGAAAATCCGGACAGAAAGGTTGGCGTAGTTATGACTTTACCCACCGTCGGCGAAGCCAGTTCCCCATTGATAGCTGAAAATGCGTATAACGCGGCTTACGAGATGAGCCAAATGGCTGCCGCTGGGGAAATATCGCCTCTTATCTTTATAGACAATGACAAGATAAACAAGATGTATCCGGGAATGACGGTAAAGGCGTTCTGGCCCAGCATAAACAGCACTGTCGCAACTCTGTTTGATATTTTCAACAGGGTCAGTGCCTTGAGCAGCCAGTACACTTCCTTTGACCCTTCAGATTATAACAGCATTATGGGATGCGGCGGGTGCACCATAATGGGCCTGACCAAAGTGAACAAATTTAGCGACAAGTTTGCGCTGTCCCAGGCAATGAAAAGAAACCTTGAGAAGACACTGCTTGCCGGTGGATTCGACCTGTCTACAGCCAAACGGGCTGGCTGCATAGTTGTTGCCGGGAAAAAATTAATGGCCAGCGTCAAAGGTCTGCAGGACAACATCGACTATGCATTTGATAATTTGTCGGAAATAACGGGCGAAGCCACAATTCATCGAGGAATATACGAAGACGGCAGGGAGTCCTTAAGGGTGTACACGGTTATAGGAGGAATGGAGACCTGTACAGCGCGGCTGGAAGAGCTGAAAAGCCGCATAGTTGTTGGTGCTCGTTAATTAAACGACTAACGCTTTGCGAATAGATGACTTTTTATATTCGCCGGGTGTGCTGCTAACCTTCTTTCTGAGATGGCGCGCAGCATATCCGGCGAAATTCATTTTAGCATAACCGCCGGTTAACAGGCCAACAAAGGCGATGTCACTGCAAATGTCCGTAGTGAGTGTTTAACAACAGACAATAGCTGAAAAATAAGTTTAACAAACAATTATATAGACCGAGAGATAATGAAAAGAGCAGGAACATCTATCAAACGCAAAAAAAAAGCTAAAGGTCTCGGCATAATCCCGGGGGATATGAAAGAGGCTGAACTTATCCGCGCCATCCAGAAAGCAGAAGGTCACAACCCCTGCTTTGGAAAATCAGATGGTCGATGTTCATACACCAATTGCCGCTTTAGGCGGTATTGTCTTGCTCGAGCAAAAGGTAAATTTGATATCAACTCACGGTTAATACCCACTTTGGATTTGGAACAATATGAGCCCAATATTGAGCCTGAGGTTGGGGTTAACGACAATATCAAGGGCTCTACCCGCTATGCCTGGATTGGTGCCGGTCAATGTGGTGGAAGATTGGTGAAGTCCTTCTATGACCTGGGTTACAGAAAAGCCCTGGCGGTGAACACTACTCATCACGATACGGATTTGCTGGAGATACCGGAAAATCAAAAGTTCCTGATGGACATCGGGGAAAAGGGCGCCGGTAATGACATGGAAAGAGGCAAAGGTGCCGTCCAGCAATATCAGCAGGAAATTCTGCACTTAACCAGGCAAACATTTGGCTCTCAGATTGACCACATCATGGTTTGTTTTGGAGCCGGTGGAGGCACAGGCGGTGGAAGCGCAACAGGTCTGATCGAGGCTGCCAAAAGATATGCTCGATACATCGGCCTGACCGACCCGGACAAGAAGGTGGGTGTGATTATGACTTTACCGACGGTAGGCGAAGCAAGTTCCCCATTGGTCGCTCAAAATGCGTATGATGTGGCTTGGAAATTGAGCCAAATGGCAACAGAAGGTAAAATATCGCCGTTTATCATCATAGATAACGAAAAGATTAACAAGTTGTATCCAATGATGACGGTAAAATCCTTCTGGCCAACCATAAACAACACCGTGGCGGGTCTGTTCGATATTTTCAACAGGCTCAGTGCCTTAAGCAGCCGGTACACCTCATTTGACCCTGCAGATTATCACAGCATTATGGAGTCAGGCGGATGTGCAATAATGGGCATGAGCAAAGTAAATACATTTAGTAGTAAGTTCGCGATATCCCAGGCCATAAAAAGCAACCTCGAAAAGACGCCGCTGGCCAATGGGTTCAATTTGTCCACCGCCAAGGTGGCCGGTTGCATAGTTGTCGGCGGCAGGAAGTTAATGGCAGAGGTCAAAGGCCTGCAGGACAATATCAACTACGCTTTTGATGTTCTGTCAGAGATAACCGGCAAGGCAACCATCCATCGAGGAATCTATGAAGACGGCAGGAATAGTCTGAGGGTTTACACCATTATTGGCGGACTGGACGCTCCCAAAAAACGCCTCGCACAGCTTTTGAGCTACGGGGCTGTTCAAGTTAGTCGAGCAGCCGGGATACCGCAACAGGCACAATAGATAGTTCTTTACATTCGCCGGACATGCTGTTAGCCCCCGATTTTAAGCGGATTTCCGGCAGCATGCTCGGCGAATTTCATTTTACAAACACAAACAGGTTTTCTCACTGCTCGCCTTCAAAACAAACAATCACGGGGTAATTTTTGTGGCCCTGTCTGTGAATTTCTGGTAGGATTTTAATGTAGGTTTTTGGGAGACGCTATAGCTATGGCCGAAGAAGCTAAAAGTCAGTGGAACGGTTTTTCATTGAAGCCGCGCAAGGAAATGCCCGAAGGGCTGTGGATGCGTTGTCCAGGCTGCGAGCATATGCTCTATAAGAGTGCCGTCGAAAAGAACCTCAACGTTTGTCCGGAATGCAATCATCATTTTCGCATTGAGGCGGCAATACGGATTAAGTATTTGGTTGACGAGGGTTCTTTTGAGGAGATATTAAGCGACTTGACGACCCATGACCCGCTGGGGTTTAAATACAGGGGGACCACTTATAAACAGCGACTCAAAGCTGATGAGAAAAAGTCCGGTGCCAAGGAGGCCATGCGAATCGGCAAGGCCTTTATTAAGGGTAGAGGCGTTGTCCTGGCGGTGATGGAGCCGAATTTCCTGATGGGCTCTATGGGCTTTGTAGTCGGGGAAAAGTTTTGTGCGGCCGTTGATAAAGCGATTGAAGAATCTTTGCCGCTGGTTGTGATTTGCTGCTCAGGTGGAGCAAGGATGCACGAGGGTGTGGTGTCACTGGGCCAGATGGCCAAAACTTCCGCGGCGCTGGCAAAATTAGATGAAGCCAAGGGACTTTTCATTTCAGTCTTGACCGACCCTACTACCGGCGGGGTGACAGCAAGCTTTGCAACGTTAGGCGATTGTTTAATAGCCGAACCGGGGGCTTTGATTGGTTTTGCCGGGCCCCGCACCGTCGCTGAAACAATAAAGGTGGAGCTGCCGGAGGGATTTCAGACCGCTGAATTTATGCTCGAGCACGGCTTTGTTGATATGATTGTCCACCGCAGAGACCTCCGCAGCGAAATTGCCCGCCTAATAGATTACTGCCAAAAATAGCTCGTCGCTCGTGACCCGTGATTCGTAAATTCAAGGGCGATTCCCAATTGCTTCTGCTGGGAAATATCTGGGCCGTTTATCATCTCGCGAATAATCGCTAAATCTTCCCTTTTACTTCCGACCAAATATCCGTATAATCTCGGTTGCATAATTGAAGGGTGCAAGACCGGTACAGTGAATCGTGGCCTATGTTACGGGATACGGAATGATATTTTGAATTTTTATCATTTGAGTTTGTTTCGGATTTCGATATTCGAATTTCGGATTTGTAAGAATTATGGGTTATTTTCGGCGAAATGTTGAAAAGGCCAAGGGTTATGAGCCGGGTTTTCAGCCGAAGCAAGCAGACGTGCTGAAGCTAAATACCAACGAAAATCCCTACCCACCGTCTCCTGCTGTAATGAACGCATTGGCCCGGATAAGTGTAGAACAGCTTCGTCGGTACCCCGACCCGATTGCGCAGGAGTTCCGCAAAGCGGCGGCGCAGGTCAATGGAGTCCCAGCTGATTGGATTATGTGCTGCAACGGTGGAGACGATTTGCTCAATATTGCTTTCCGTGCGTTCTGTGATGAGAGTCGTCCTGTCGCATATCCGGTTCCTACGTATTCCCTCTATCCGGTTCTGGCCAAACTGCAAAATTGCAGGGCGCTTGAGATTCCGTTCGATGGTGAGTTCAATCTGCCGGCCAAATTGGCAAAAACCGGCGCGGCTTTGACCATAGTTTGTAATCCCAATGCGCCGACCGGCAGCTTCGTAAGTGTTGACGAACTGGCGTCGTTGGCAGATGAGATTTCCAAAGTGTTGTTGATTGATGAGGCGTATGTGGATTTTGCAGACAAAAACTGCACAAGGCTGGTTAAGGATTTCGACAATGTGATTGTACTTCGGTCAATGAGCAAAGGGTACTCTCTTGCGGGAATACGATTTGGCTATGCAATTGCGCAGCCGGCCCTGATATCGGGTCTGATGAAAATTAAGGATTCATACAATGTTGATGCGGTTGCTACTGCCGTGGCCACCGCGGCGATAAGGGACCAGGAATATTTCAAAGAGAATATCGAAAAGGTAAAAATGGAGCGCGAGAGATTGGCGGCAGAGCTAAGGGCGCTAAAGTTCGAAGTCCCCGACAGCGCTGCTAATTTTGTTCTCGCCAAAAACAAAAATTGCAAAGCCAACGAGATTTATGACAAACTGGTAAAACGCAGCATTTATATCAGGTACTTTGACTTGCCGGGCTTGGAAGACAAAATAAGAATAACGGTGGGTACGAGCGAACAAAATGATACGCTGCTCTTGGCTTTGAAAGAGATTCTATCAGAATAGGACCATTCTTATGGAAGAGAGATTCGCCAAAATTCACAGGCAAACCAGGGAAACCGACTGTACAGTTGAGCTTAATCTGGATGGCGTCGGCAAATATGAAATCGACACTGGAATTGGCTTCTTGGACCATATGCTGACCCACTTGAGCAAGCACAGCAAGTTCGATTTGGTAGTCAAGGCCAAAGGCGATTTGAATGTTGATGCGCATCATACGGCTGAAGACATAGCGATATGCCTCGGCGAGTGTCTGGTCAAAACACTTGGCGACAAGAAAGGGATTGCCAGATACGGGCACAGCTCTGTACCGATGGAGGAAACTCTGGCGAATGTGTCCGTCGATTTGTCCGGCAGGCCGAGCTGCGTCTATAACGTTGATTACAGGACGGACAAGATCGGTGACTTCGATGTCGAGTGTCTGGAGGAGTTGCTGCGCAGCTTCTCCAATCACGGCAAGTTTAATCTGCACATAAACGTGCCGTACGGGACAAACAGCCATCACATGGCTGAGGCGATTTTCAAGGGACTCGGTCAGGCACTCGGCGCAGCCGTTAGAATTGTCGGGACGGATGTCCCCAGTACAAAGGGCATACTGTGATTGAAGAGCACGACCACGAATATCGCACCGGCATCGGCACCGATATCCACCAAGTAGGTGTGGACAGGAAGCTGATGCTCGGCGGTGTGTTTGTGCCGCACTGTGCCGGTCTGGCAGGTCACAGCGATGGTGACGTCGCCTTACACGCCGTTATCGATGCTCTGTTGGGTGCGAGCGGGATGGGCGATATAGGGACACTGTTTCCGGATACTGACCCACAGTTCAAAGATGCCGACAGCAAGGGGCTTCTGCTTGATGTGAAGGAAAGACTCGAAGAAAAACGCTGGGTGATTGTCAATATTGATTTAACTATACACGCTGAGCAGCCGAAGCTGCAGCCCGTCAAAGCCCAGATGAAAAGGTGCATCGCAAGTATTCTGGGAATTGATTTCAACGCGGTCAACGTCAAGGCAAAGACGAACGAGGGCCTCGGCGAGATAGGCGCCGGCGAGGCAATGGCGGCGACGGCTATAGTGCTTTTGAAAAGGAAATATAAAAGAACTTTATAAAAACGTAGGTTTTACAGATTGAAAGAAGAAGATTATGATTTGCATGTATTTTAAAGAAGGCCGGAAACCGGAGATTATTAAAAATTAGTGGAATTGTAAAAAATGGGACTTAAGCTTTACAACAGTCTGACAAGAAACAAGGATGTTTTTGAGCCTTTGGAAAAAGGCAGGGTCGGGATGTATGTCTGTGGGCCGACCGTATATGGCCACGCACATTTGGGACACGCGAAAAGCTACGTTAGCTTAGACGTTCTTCTCCGTTATCTTAGCTATTTGGGATATAGCGTGACCTACGTGCAGAATATAACAGACGTAGGTCATTTGACCGACGATGCGGACGAAGGTGAGGATAAGATTGTCGAAGCGGCGAAAAAGGAAAAGAAGCATCCGATGGCCGTGGCCGAATTTTATACGCGAAGCTATTTTGATGATATGGATAGACTAAACTGCCTCCGACCGGATATCAGTCCGAGAGCAAGCGGCCATATCACCGAGCAGATAGACCTGGTAAAGATACTGCTGGACAAGGGCTGCGCTTATGAAGCTAACGGCTCGGTCTACTTCGATGTATCTAAATTTCCTGACTACGGGAAACTTTCGGGCAGAAATGTGGATGAGATGTTGGCCGGCGCTCGTGTAGAGGTTTCGCCGGACAAGAAGGCACCTGTTGATTTCGCGCTTTGGAAGAAAGCGGAGCCGAACCACGTTATGCAGTGGCCGAGTCCCTGGGGGATGGGTTATCCGGGGTGGCACCTCGAATGCTCGGTAATGAGTATGAAATACCTCGGCAAGACCTTTGATATCCACGGCGGCGGACTCGAAAACCAGTTTCCACACCACGAGTGCGAAATTGCTCAGTCCGAGGCGGCCAATGGTGTCCAGTTCGTTCGATACTGGGTGCACCATAATATGGTCACCGTTGACGGCCAAAAGATGGGCAAAAGCTTGAACAATTTTATCACTCTAAAGCAGGCGTTTTCCGGCGCGCACGAGAGGTTGACCAGAAGTTATGACCCGCTGGCGATAAGACAGTTAATATTGAACAGCCATTACAGAAGCCCATTGGATTTTTCGGATGCGGCTTTGTTCGCGGCCCAGAGCGGCTATGAAAAGATAACCAAGACAGTCAAGGCTGTGCGCAAAAGAATCAGTACTGCTGCGGAAGGCAAACCAGATGAAGCAGTAGCAGACCAGTTGAAACAGTTGAGAGAAAAATTTGAAGCTGCGATGGATGATGATTTGAATACCTCGATTGCGATGTCGGTTATCTTTGATATGGTTCGACTGGCTAACGGGCTTCTCGAAGACAGCAATACAACCGCGGCGACCCTTAGTGTAGTCGAGGTTTTGTTTGGCCGATTGGGTGGTGAGGTGTTGGGAATTGTAAAAGACGATTACCCGGAAATGAGCCCGGAAGATGAGCAAATGCTGGATAAGCTGGTCAACGTCTTGATTGAGCAGCGAAATGAAGCTCGCAGAGAAAAAAATTTTGGCGCTGCAGATGCCGTTCGCGACAAACTAAATGAAATCGGCATTGTTCTGGAAGACAGGCCGGACAAGACTGAGTGGAGGAGGAAATGAAAATCCTCGGTATCGATCCGGGTCTGCAGGTTTGCGGATATGCCTGTTTAGAGACAAGCTCAGCAGGGGAAAAGTTGGTTGAAGCCGGCGTCTTTCGCACAAGTGGTGGCCCGGCAATAGAAGCAAAGCTCAATCAAATTGCTGAAGACACCGGGTCGCTGCTGGAAAAATTCAGGCCTGAGATTGTAGCGGTGGAAGAATTATATTCGCACTACGCGCATCCCAAAACAGCAATATTGATGGGACATGCAAGGGGCGTTATACTGCAAAAATGTGCGGAGGCAGCAGTGGATGTTAGAAGCTTTAGTGCGACGCGGATAAAAAAATCAATTACCGGCAACGGCAGGGCGTCAAAGGAACAAATGCAAAGAACCATTCAAACGCTTTTGTCTTTGCCGGGTGTTCCGGAGCCGAACGATGTTGCCGATGCAATAGCAGTTGCGATTTGCTGCGCAAATTCTATAAGCCGTGGCTCTGTGGTGACTGGCAGATTATGATAGCACGTATCGAAGGCAAACTCGCCAATCTCAACAGTGACAGTGCCCTCGTGCAGGTTGGGGCGGTCGGTTACGAGGTGATGCTGCCAGGTTACTGTGTAAGTGCGCTTGGCGACAAAGTCGGCACAGACATTGCCCTCTGCACGATGGAATACTATGAAGGGACACCGGCTGGCGGTAACTTGATACCGAGGATGGTTGGTTTTTTGAATGAGGGCGAAAGGGACTTCTTCACGAAATTTATCAGCGTCAAAGGGATAGGTATAAAAAAGGGATTAAGGTCACTGAGTATGCCGATTGCTACTATAGCTGCGGCGATAGAAAATGGCGACGACAAGGCGCTTACGGCACTTCCGGAAATAGGAAAGAGGACCGCCCAGCAAATCATAGCTGAATTACGCGGCAAGATGGAGACTTTTGCAATCGGGGCCGAGGTAGTCAGGCCGCAAGAGATAAGATTCAAACCGTTCCAGGCTGAGGCGCTTGAGATTCTTATAGCCTGGGGTGAAAAAAGAAGCGAGGCGATGGAACTAATCGAATTGGCGTGTGACAGGCACCCCGAGGTAAATTCGGCGGAAGAGCTGGTGCCTTTGGTCTACAGATTGAAACAAGGAATAGAAGTCTAAAGGCGTAAAATCCAAAATTAGATGAGTTTTGAGTTTTGCATTATGGTTTTTCACTTTTAGTTTTCAGTTTTTAGTTTTCATATTATGGCAATAGGTAGAATCATAGGTGGAAAGGCGCTCAGCGAACAGGAAGAAAGCTTTAATGTGTCACTTCGGCCTAAGTATCTGGACGAGTGCGTTGGCCAGTGCAATGTTAGGGAAAAGCTTTCAATTGCGATAACAGCGGCAAAGCAAAGGTCTGAGCCGTTGGAGCATATCTTGTTTTACGGCCCGCCGGGCCTTGGCAAGACCACGCTGGCTAATGTTGTTGCAAACGAGATGGCGGCCAACATCCGCTGCTCATCAGGCCCGGCTCTCGTCAAACAAGGTGACGTGATGGGCCTTTTGAGCAATATAAACACCGGGGATATACTTTTTATCGATGAGGTCCATCGGCTCAGCACGCCAGTCGAAGAGTTTATCTATCCGGCGATGGAGGAGTTCAAGGTTGACTTTACCGTTGACAGCGGGCTGCACGCAAAGACGATAAACTTTCCGCTCAAGCGTTTTACTTTGGTTGGCGCAACAACGCGGGCAGGCCTGCTCAGTGCTCCGCTTCGCAGCCGATTCGGGATGTTGTATCATTTGGATTTTTACACTCCAGAGGAACTGACGCAGATTTTACGCAGGTCGGCCGGTTTGCTGCAACTGCACTGTGAGGATGACACGCTGGAACTGATTGCGGCCCGGTCCCGGGGGACACCTCGGGTAGCTAATCGACTGCTAAAACGTGTAAGGGACTACGCTCAGGTCAAAGGCGAAGGGGTCCTCAGCGTCGATATTGTTGAAAGTGCGCTCAAGATGGAGCAGATTGATTCACTGGGTTTGGATGAGCTGGACAAAGCCCTCCTGCGCGCGCTGGTCAATGTTTATGATGGTGGGCCGGCCGGAGTCGATGCAATCGCCGCCACACTCGGAGAGGAAAGGGACACTCTTGAGGACGTGGTTGAGCCGTATCTTCTGCAGATTGGTTTTCTGCGTCGGACCAAGCGCGGCAGAGAAATCACCAAACAGGCCCGCGAGCATCTGGGACTAAAGTTGACTAAAAAGAAACATACCATCACTCAGCCGGAGCTTTTCGAGCAGGACGGGCAATAAACTTGGCAAGTGCAGCGTAAGTTACGAAATTATGAAGATACTCTTTGGAGTTTTTGATTGGGGGCTGGGCCACGCAACAAGAGACATCCCTTTAATTGCGGAGCTTCTGAAAAAAAACCAGGTGCACATATTATCGACCGGCTGGGCGTTGAAAGTCCTGAAAGGCCGATTTAAAAATAAATGTGAATACTATGATGTTCCAAGCATTTATCTGCCTTATACGAAGAGCCGTTTCTTTAAGCTTAAGTTTACTTTTACTTCTCCCTGGATGATTAAGAGTTTGAAGTATGCGAGGAGGAAATCGGTAAAAATAATTGCCGGGCACTTTGACAAGGTAATCTCCGACTGCAGGTACGATGTATATGACAGTCCCGACAACTCCTATCTTATAAATCATCAGTTGAGATTCAAGACCCCACTCGGAACCGAGAGGATTGCGGAGAAATGGCTTGCATCGAGGATGAAAAAATACAAATATGTTATCGTGCCTGACTTTGAGGGACAAAACCTTTCCGGAAAGCTCTCTCACAATTTAAGGTATGTAAACGAAGATAAAATAAGGTACATCGGGATACTTTCACACCTGAAAAAAAGAGACACAGACGAAGATGTAGAATATTTCATTTCGCTTTCGGGTCCGGAACCACAAAGAACCGTCTTTGAGAAAAGGGTCCTTGCCGCCTTGAATCAATTAAGAGGGAAAATCATAATTGCAGGCGGAAATCCTGATGGCGCATCAAAGAATCTTCCCGGTAACGTTGAGTACTATAGTTTTCTAAACACAAAGCAGCAGGAAGATATTATGAATCGCGCAAAATTCATAATAGCTCGCTCAGGATACAGCACGATAATGGAGCTTGCAGAGCTAAACAAGACAAAAGTGCTTCTGGTGCCGACGCCGGGACAAAGTGAACAGGAATATCTGGCAGACTATTACGAGAGAAAGAAGTACTTTCATCACGTCAGCCAGTACCGTCTTAAACTAAAAAAAGACATTAGAAAAGCAAGAAAATTCAAGGTGTTCGCTCCTCCCTGGAAGACCAAAGAATCTGTGAGAAAATTTATGGCGGTGATTAACGCTTAGCATAGTGTCGGTCCTCTCAGGTAATACGCCTCCAGCCTTATAAGAATAAATTACTCAAGTGAACGTCGCCGAGCCGGAAATGTCATCGGGCGGGGCCTGCAATCTCGCGGCTGTGCCCAACTGCTGGGACATCGAAGGGGACATAAGAACTTTGTTGCCAGTTCCACTGAAGCCATCTCAGACTCAGGTCGTCAAGTGAAACGTCGAACCTGAATGAAACCTCGCTTGGCTGGCCATCGTCGTCAACGGCGATGACCTCAACGGTTAAGCGGGGCAGCACGACTTTTTCACCGGCTCGAAATGGAAATTTCTTGTCTCGGAACGCATCATTGAAATGCTTGTAGAAGTAAACAAAAGGTGAGCCGACCCGCTTTTGATATGACAGAATATTGCCGGCTTTGGCTCTGAGCAAAAGGGTCTTTTCATCCGTTCGCGTAATTTCGAGCGGTCCAAAACCGGGTGCCAGTGTGCGGATAGCTCGCGGCAAGGACTGGCCGTGATGGGCCCGGAAGCTGGGAACATAAAATAAAGTGAATGGGCTGGGTGCGCTAACTATCACAAGGTCCTGACTTTCTACTCCCGGCAGCGAGCCAACCTGCATCGTTGACTTGAATCGGCCGTGGATGAATTCGATAATCTTTGGCTGTGCAATTCGTCCGGCCGCCGCCAATACTACGTGAACCATTAAGAGTATTATGACAAGCACACGGGACGTTGTCCGCCATAACCAGTTTCTTGGCAGCCAGTCTTCTTTAGCCTGTAACGCTCCAGCAAACTGTGCTATCAAACCAAAGGCTCCAATTGCGACGAAAAGCAGATTACGATTCATAGGCAAACTGGCGCAGATTGGCACGACCGACAGCAGCATCGCAATGAACCAAAATCTCGCCACGCGATTATTACGAAGCAGAGGCAAAAATATGAAAAATATCAGGGCAAGCACCCCTACAGAAACCTCCCAGGCAATTACCTGCTCCCGCCAATAGACAAAACTAAACATCTCGGCTGGCAGAGGGCTCCACTGGGCCATAAGCAGAATTGGGCCTCTCACCAGTGCCGCCCAGGCAAAACGAAGCGGCTCACCGGCCGGGTCAATAATGAAGCCGCTGCTGTATGCGCCGTGACCAAGTGCGTTATAGACTATGCGCCAAAAGACTATCACCGAAAGTGCCGGGACCAAACTGAGCCCTCGCCGAAGCCGGCTTGTACGGTCGAGAACAAGAGCGTATGCGAAAAGATAAGCGAAAGTTGTGATACCGGCTTCGCTTGACAATAGTGAAGCAAGCAGGCAAAAAGGAGCGACTATGCCGGCAGCCACCGAATGATATTGGCGCCATCGATGATGAGCAAGTAGGGTTAGAATTGCGAACACTAATGATATCAGGAGGCTCCTGTTTGCCAGCCACATTGCGGGGAAGTAGTTACTGTCATCCAAAAGGTAAAGTAGCGCCGCCAGTCCAGCCACCCAGGCCGGTGCCATCAGCCGTCGATAGAGGATTGCAACCAGAAGTATCGCCGCCGCGAACCAGAAAAGATTATGTGCGTGCATCATCGCTGCTGAATCCGGTTCGAGACGATAGTCAAGCCAGTGGGTAAAGCTGTCCAGCGGCCGCCAGTTGGAGGCTTTGTAATCATCACTGGTCCACCAGGGCAGAACGCCGTAGTCTTTTAGTCTCCTGGTATCGCTCCTGGTATGGACACTGCTGTTCAGTTCCAACAGTACAGTGGACAATTTGCCGGAGTTCTTGGGGATCATACCGGTATCATGCATTTGCTCAGGCAGTTGGGAAGGGTCCACCAGCTTTACCCGATGTCGCAGGTCATCCATTGGTCCCCAGCCCGCCTTTAAGGCCGCAAGCATAATTACAAAGGCCAGAACGGCTAAGATGGCTGGCAGGTATCGATGTTCCAGAACCTTTTGCAGCAGACCGTAGATTTTCTTATCCGCCATAAGCTCCCTCTTATATCAATTGGACTTAATACTTGCGCTTCGTGTAGCAAGCGTACAAAACTGTCCTATCTCAAGGTTCGTCAATCCTTGAACGGGAGAGATTGCTTCGGTTCGCTTGCAATGACGCTCGTTGGCGCAACAATTAAACACAATTGGTATTATGAACCAATATTTCCTGAACCGGCTACGCTACTGTTACAAAGTTTTTACGCAATCACAGCACCCTGTCATTCCCGCGACACCCTGTCATTCCCGCGAAAGCGGGAATCCAGGAATAAAACAGGCTGAAGCGAATCCTCAATCAAATTATTGTCTAAAAACTTATTCAAGGTAGCATAGGCCAGCAGATTCTTGTGGGTGTTATGATATGCGAATTGGCTGGATTACGCAAACTCTTCACGCCTTTCTCAATGCGCCGGTAAAAAATTCTAAAGCACCTCAGCTTTGCAGGATGTACTTTGCCATTTTGGGTGGCTTGTGGAAAAGCTCGGTGAAATGGTGAATCAAAACCTCTTCGACTTCATTGAGCGTTTGTTCTTCAGATTGGGCAAGTAGTTTCAGGTTGCTTAGGCAGTTTGCGGCTGTCTTGGTCAGTCTTACTTTGTCGGGAAAACTACCCTCACAATCCCTGCAAATCAGGCCGTTAGCCGAGCTGCTGAAATAGCTTTGAGTCCAATTCGCGCTAAAATCACTTTTACAGTTTGCACAGGCATTGAGTATCGGCTGCAGGCCGGTTTCCCTAAGCAAAGTCAACTGAAATAATATAAGTAACGATAACGTTTTTCGTCTCTCATCCCTCGTCCCTCGTCCCTCGTTGGTATCTTGCAAGAACTGCAGAAAACTATCAAAGAGTTCCGGATGGGGGTCGTATTCATTCGTTAAGTTATTTAGTAGTTCAGCCCCAAACAGGCAGCAGTTCAACGCAAAAAGGTTGTTCCGCAGCCCGGTAAAGCCCGGTCCGCCATAGGCGGATTCGAATTCCGTCAGCGTCGCAAGTTTCTCCCTGCTTGAGTCGGAGAAAACAATCCTCCCGTGCGAGAATACTTCAATGGGGCCGTCGAATGCCGATTTGGGCCTTTTCGAGCCTTTGGCAATGGCGGCAATCTTGCCCGTTTCTTTAGTGAAGAATGTCACTATCTGGGACGTTTCGGAATAATCAACAGCGCGTATGCAGATGGCCAGGTCCTTCGTCAACATTTTATTGGTTTGCGGTCTTCTGGATTCGGATGCGTTTTATTCTTCTCGGCTCAGCAGCGGCGATTGTGAATTTTAAATTTTCATAATCGAAGCTTACACCGGTCTTCGGAATATAGCCCAGATGAGAAAATACAAAACCGCCTATCGTATCGTAATCTTCGTCTTCGGGCAGGTCCAATTCGAGCTCGTCATTCAAGTCATCTACATACGTTCTCGCATCGACCTCAATCGTGTTTTTGTCAATTTTTCTTATGGGTTTTGGCGGGGTCTTTTCATATTCATCGGTTATTTCACCGACAAGCTCTTCGAGAATATCTTCTAATGTAACGATACCTGCTGTGCCGCCGTATTCATCGAGTACTACGGCTATATGTAACTTCTGGTTTTGAAATGCGTGCAGGAGAGTTCTAAGAGGTTTCGTCTCAGGGACAAAATAGGCGTCTCTTATTTTATCGCGCAACTTAAAATCCTGTGCGTCTTTACCGATTTCGCTAAGCAAATCTTTGGCGTAAACAAGTCCGATGATATTGTCTATATTCTCTTCATAGACCGGCACCCGGGTATGACCTGCGGTAGTTATTGTTTTCAGGACGGCCTGCAAATCAGAATTGACTTCAACAGCCACTATGTCTGTGCGTGGTGTCATAATCTCATCAGCGGTCGTGTCGCTCAATTCCAGGACACTTTCTATCATCTCCTGCTCTTCCTCATCAACCACGCCCTCCATTCTGCGCTGCTCGAGGCCGTTTAAGAATTCTTCCTGTTTTTCTTCCGGTGTTGCTTCCACCACGCCGGCGAGTCGGCGGACAAAGCCATCGTAGACTCTAAGGACATAGAGGATTGGCCAAACTAACCGTTTAGAAAGCATAAGAAGTTTGTATATTCGGCTCAGCGTTTTCTCGCCCGCATACTTCGCCCAGGCGTGAGGAATTGCAACGCCAAAAACTGAGAATATTGCCGCTGCGATAATGAACGTAAGAAGATAATCCGTGATTTGCAGGCCGGCTGGCTGGGTGCTCGCGAAAACAGCAACCAGCAATAACAATATGCACATGTTGAAAACCAGCCGATACAAAGAACAGGTCAAAATCAGTTCGTCGGCGTTTTCCATTAATTTATCCGCGAGCTTTTCCGGGGCTGTCACGCTGTTGACGCTCTTAAAAGCATCCTGAAGTTTTATGCGCGAAAATATGCGCAGCGCGATAGTGCTGACAGAGAAAAACAATGTGCCGCCGGCAAGAAAACAAATCAGCAATACAACCCAGCCAATATGAACCACTTGCTATCCTTTCAATGCAGCCTATAGCATATAGTCTTCTTTTCTTTCAGCTATCGGCTGCCTGTTTTTCTATTATACACCGAACCAAAGCCGAGTTCTTGTAAAATTTCATCTTCTGTCCGATGCATTTCTCTGGTCTTTGTATGTCGGGAATCGTCGAATCCGAGGTTGTGCAGTAGCCCATGGATTATGTAAAGTGCTAACTCCGCCTCGCCCGAATGGCCTCGCCGGTTCGCTTCTCTCAGGGCCATTTCAGCGTTAACTACCAGCTCAAAAAACTTCCGACTGCCAATTGGAGTTCGAAAATCAAAAATTGCCGATTTATCCGCATCATCGGACAAATCAAAACTTAAACAATCTGTGGTCCGGTTACGATTCAAAAACTGTTTGTTTAGTTTTTGCATTTCGCCGTCGCCGACTATCGCGATACTGATGGTCGCTTTTGAAAGCTTAAAACGATTGCACACAGCCTTGACCAGTTTTTTAAGCTTTGGCAGATTAACATCAATGCTTTTGAAATCTTTGGTGATTTGAACGACTATATCTTGATTGTGCTTAGCGGGAGCCATAATTGTTATCGGTTTTTTGTTTGGCTTCCTCCGATTGAGATGGCGCCTTTTCCTGAACCTCTGTTTTAGGTTCCTTTTGTGAGGTGGCCTCGGCCGGCACATCGGGCCGCTTTGGATATGTGATTCGCCCGTGATAGTGTGCCGCAAGTGTCTTTGATATGCTTGCCTCTATTTGACTTAACTCCCGCAGGGACAAATCGCACTCGTCGAACTGTCCGTCCTGCAGACGCTTCATCGCCATATTGTGCGCAACAGCTTCTATTCTCGTTGGTGTCGCTTCACCCAGTGACCTGACAGCTCCTTCGACAGCATCAGCGAGCATTACAATTGCGGCTTCTTTTGCTCGTGGTTTTGGCCCGGAATATCTAAACTCACTTTCAGAAGGTGCAGGGCCATCCGAAGATTGCTTTTCGTCGTGGATTCTTTTCGCCTCATTATAGAAATACTCGACCAGTGTTGTACCATGGTGCGTTTCGATAAACTGCCGAAGCACCGCGGGTAAGCCGTATTCCTTGGCCATTTCTGCGCCGTCTTTGACATGGCTTACAATAATCAACTGGCTCATAGCCGGCGACAGTTCTTTGTGCCGGCTCATCGAGCCCACTTCGTTTTCCACAAAGTAGCCGGGCTTATTGATTTTTCCGATATCGTGGTAATAGGCCCCGACCCTGCACAAAAGTCCGTTCCGGCCGATTGCCTCCGCAGCCGCCTCAGCAATGGAGCCTACCAGCAAACTATGGCTAAAAGTGCCGGGGGCTTCCATCGCAACTCTTTTCAACAACGGCTGATTGGCGTCACTGTAGTCCAGGAGCGTCATGCTTGTCGCAATACGAAAGATTTTCTCGATAAGCGGCAGCAAACTCTGTATCAGTAATCCCACCAGAAAAGTGGCGAGCCCGTGATAGCCTGCATTGATAAAAACACGGCTTGTTCGTGACGTCTTGTCCAAAAAACCCAGAGCAATTGCTGTCATTAACACAATTGCTGCCGCCAAAGTACTGACCTCGAGCAGCTTCATTCTCGTGCGGATTTCCCTTAACGAGAAACAACACGTAATAACACCGGCGGTCATTGTCAAAAACAGGTGGATATTCGTCAGCTGATACCCACCGAGTATCTGCTGCGGTTCCACAGCAAAGCAGGCAAACATACAGTAGAATATGCTCATACCTATTGCGAAACGCTGGTCATAGGCAATAGTCAAGATGATGGCTGTCGTGACTGCCGTTCCCGTGGCCCACGAGGTTTGATTAGTCAGATGCACGCCGAGTTTGGTCGTAGCCAGCAACAAGATGAGAAGACCGGTAAGTGCCGCAGCTCTGGCGTGGTTTTTTATTATCCTCTTTTGGTAGTGATAGATGTATAAAGCTGCACCCACAGAAATCAGCACAACTATAAAAACTATCGGTATCACATCCCGATAGCGGGCTTGTTGTATCAGTCCGAAGGATAAAATAGAGACGCAGAGGACCACGAAAAGAAGCCACAGGAAGGCCGAGATTAAATAATCAGTGTCCGCAAGTCGGCTTAATTGCCGGAGCCGCTCACCAGCCATATTCTTGCGCAACTGCCTGCGCCGAGGACTCGTTTTTTTCGAAAACCACATTCATTTGCCCCCATCTTGTAATTTAAGCTCAAGACAAACTAAAATCGCTCCTTGTATTTAGCTTTTAACTCTTTCCTTTTTTCTGTAGGCCTGCACGATATTCTGAACCAGTCGATGTCTTACGATGTCCGTCTGCGTTAATTTCACACAGGAAATACCCTTAATTCGCCGCAGCGTTCTTATTGCTTCGACCATTCCACTTTTTTGGCCCGTTTCCAGGTCAATTTGCGTTATGTCACCTGTTATTATCATTTTGGAGCCATGTCCCAGTCTTGTCAAGACCATTAGCATTTGCAACGGCGATGTATTTTGCGCCTCGTCGCAGATAATAACGGCCTCATTTAACGTTCGGCCTCGCATAAACGCAAGCGGAATAATCTCGATAATATCCAGTTCCATGAATTTTTTCATCTGAGAAAAATCCATCATATCTTCGAGGGCGTCAAAGAGCGGACGAAGATAGGGATTCACCTTTGCCTGGATGTCACCGGGTAGGAAGCCCAGTTTCTCACCGGCCTCTACGGCGGGGCGGGCAAGGACGAGCCTCCTGACTTGCTTTTTCTTTAACATTGAGACCGCAACTGCAACCGCCAGGTACGTTTTCCCCGTACCCGCAGGGCCTATACAGAAGGTAAGGTCATTGGCCAGCATTGCTTCAATATATCTGCGCTGTCCTTTGGTGGAAGGTTCAATGACCTTCTTGTGAGAATAGACAGTGACAGCGCCGGTGCTCTCGAGAGCTTCCGGGGAGCTGTCCCGACTAATGAAAGCAGTTACATCTTCGGCGGTGAGCGAGCCGCGTTTACTTAGGCGCTTCTGCATTTTGTCGATGACCTTGACAGCTTTATCTACATCTTTCTCTTTGCCTGTGATTATTAAATTCGCCTTGCGGGCAGTGAGCTGAACGCCAAGGAACTGGCGCAAAAGGCGAAGATGAGAGTCGGCCGGGCCAAACAGCTCAAGTTGTCTCTCTGGTGAATGTAATTTTACGGTAACTTCCAAAATTTTCCTCTGTCAGAACCGTCCGAACTTTACAGCTCACTGCAAAACAGGACCGCTCACCGCAAACATTAAGAACAGATACGCAAACGGAGCTGCCAGCAGCGGCGAATCGATGATGTCCAATACGCCGCCGAAACCGGGCACGTTGTTTGCCGCATCTTTTTGCTCAGCATCTCGCTTTATCATTGACTCAACCAAATCGCCACACAGACCCGCGAGCCCGCAGCAAAGGCCGAAAATTGCTGCCGGACACCAGTGCATTATACCAAAACATTTTGCAAAGAGAACAGCAACCACAATTCCAGTGACAATAGCGCCGGCAACACCCTCCCAGGTCTTGGCAGGACTGATCTTGGGCGAAAATTTATGGCTGCCAAATAAACTCCCGATTGCGTAAGCCCCTATGTCGGCAACCTTTACGGTAAAAACGAACATAAGCAGCGGCCAAAGACCGAAGTCAATCCGGATACCCACCACGAAGCCGCTCAGAACCCCTAAATAAACGATAGAAAAATAATTTGCCCCGCAGTTGGCAATAATTCCGGAAGTACCGTAGAGAACGTATTGGTACAAAAGCAATCCTGATACTGAAAACGCAGAAACCAAAAACAGGTAAATTCCCGCAGGGACTGCTATAAGCTGAAGCCAATACCAGGTGCCTGCGAAAAGAATCGACGCGATAATCGAAACGGGCGCGAAAATCTTCAAGTTTTTTGCCGCAGCAAGCTTTGAAAATTCGAACTGGCCAAGAATAATCAACCCGGCGACAAGGATACACAAAATCGTTCCCTGTACCGCTTTATCGTCTGCTGTCGAAGCGGTCAACGAGCCGTCCAGCCAGCCGTCAAAAATGACGACAGCAGTGAAGAATACCGTCATCAACGTGCCAAAGAACAATCTGTATTTAAGCATAATTGCCCGTGGTTAGTCAGGCCCAATCGGCTGCTATCAAATGCTTTCGGTTGCAATCTGAGGTCCCCTTGATGTTACCGAAACGTCGCGTTCGCTCTGCGTAAGCCCGTATTGCCTTTTCGAGGTCCGCTTTTTTGAAATCGGGCCAGAGAGTTTTTGTTACATAGAATTCGCTGTATGAAATTTGCCACAGCAGGAAGTTGCTGACCCTCATTTCGTTTGCGGTGCGTATCAATAGGTCCGGCTCGGCGAGTCCGGCAGTATACAAATGCCGGCTCACACACTGTTCGTCGATATCTTCCAGACGCAGTTTGCCCTCTTTATATTCTTGCGCAATCTTTTTCGCCGCATCTGAAATCTCGGTCCTGCCGCCGTAGTTAAGCGCCAGCGCAAGTGTCATATCTGTATTGTTGGCCGTCATTTCGATGGTTATCCCAAGTTCTGTTTTTACCGCTGGCGGCAGCTGAGCCAATCGTCCGAGGTGAATAAGCTTAACGTTGTTTTTCATCAGCGTATCACGAATCCCTACGAGGTACTGTGCATACAGATACATAAGGCCATTTACTTCAATTTGGGGTCTTTTCCAGTTTTCTATACTGAACGAATACAAGGTCAGAGATTCGATGCCGAAATCGACGCAGTACTGGGCTATTTTCTCGACGGTCTTTCCACCACGCCGGTGTCCTTCAGACCGGGGCAGACCTTTTTTTCGTGCCCATCGGCCGTTGCCGTCCATAATGATGGCAATGTGCCGCGGCATCTGTTCGAGAGGCACACCGAGACGTTTGCCTGTTTTTTTGCGTTTCTCTTCGAAGGTCTCGTGCAATTTATTACCTTCCAGGACGACCATTCTGCGTTACATTGCAAAATGGAAACTTGACAGAATCAAAAATCATCTGAATATTATCTGACTTCGCTCTGGACCAACGCCAATGATTGTAATCGGTTTCCTTATCGTTTCTTCGACTCGGCAAACAAAGTTCTGCGCATTCAACGGCAGCTCGTCAATGTTGTTCACTTCGGTTATTTCTTCTTCCCAGCCGGGAACGCTTTCGTAGACAGCATTGGCAAGGGAAAGTCTGGCTATGTTGGCGGGGAAAAACGTAGTCTCTTTTCCGTTAATCTTATATGCCCTGCAAATTTTTACCTCTTTTAGGCCGGTTAGTGTATCAAGGTGCATCAATGCTACCGAATCTATCGCCCCGATGGTGGCGGCGTACGCTACTGCGACGGCATCGAACCACCCGCATCTTCGCGGCCGGCCCGTCGTCGTGCCGTATTCGCCTCCTTTCTCACGGATGTACTGGCCGATATCGTTGTCCTGCTCAGTAGGAAAAGGACCGGAGCCCACCCTTGTTGTGTAGGCCTTGGCCACGCCCAGAAATTTATCGACCATCTTGGTCGGCACGCCACAGCCGGCCGGCATGCCGAGCGCGCTCGAGTTTGAGCTGGTTACAAAGGGGAACGTGCCGTGGTCAATGTCCAGCAGAGTGCCCTGCGCGCCTTCGAACAGGATTGATTTGCCGTCCGTAATTGACTTGTGCAGGAATTCGGTTGTGTCGGTTGCAAAAGACAAAAGTCTTTCAGCGTATGACTTGCACTTTTCAAAAAGCGAATCTGCACTCATCGCCTCAGCATCGTAGAGAGCGGCAAATATCTTGTTCTTACGCTCCACTATTGTTTGCAGTTTGGCTTTGAGCGCTTTGAGGTCTCTTAAATCACCCATACGTACCGCGTAGCTTCTGCCTGCCTTATCCGCATAGCAGGGCCCTATGCCGCGAATGGTGGTGCCGAGCTTCTTTTTGCCGAGCGATTCTTCGCGCAGCTGGTCTTCCTTTTTGTGATAATCCAGGACCAGGTGGGCGTTTTCACTTATAAAAAGCCGGCCGTCCAGCGTGATATTCTTTTGGGCCAACGTATCAATTTCTTTTATAAGTGTGTCGGGGTCAACTACTACGGCGTTTGCGATTACGCAGACAACATTCGGCCTGACCGCCCCGCTGGGCAAAAGGTGCAATGCGAATCTGTCATCGCCTACGATGACGGTGTGACCGGCGTTGGCGCCGCCGCTGTACCGCACAACAATATCGCTGTCCTCGGCGAGAATATCAACAATCTTGCCTTTGCCCTCATCGCCCCACTGTAATCCGACAACGCAACAATTCATTCTTGTGTCCACCTCGAAAAATATGTTCCCAAAGATAGACCGCAACAGCCCATAAACTCAGCATGTTGCGGTCAACCGATTAAATTATAGATGCTATTCTGATAGTTTCAACTGATTTTTGCCACGAGCTCATCTAAAACAGCCCCCAGGCCGTCATAGGTCCTGCTGTCTATTTTCCGGTTGACTTCACGGCCGTCTTTATTCTTGTATGTGACTACAAAGTAGCCCTTTGTCGCGTCAAAGTGGGTCTTGTCTATTTTCTGTATGGAATCATAAGAGATTTTTTCTCTATCACTTATGACCAGTTCATTTTCGTCCGCCAGCAGTTTTTTGTCTTTGAGGGCCCGAAACCGGACAGCCAAGCCAACGGCACCAGCAGCCAGAACAATTGGGGTAATTCGGTTGAAAATCATCGTCTCGTCAGGTCGGCCGTCTTTGATGTGTTTTTCATAGAAGCTGCGGCGATGTGACCACTCATATTTGCTCAAGTAGCCATCGTAACCAAAGATAACTGAAATAATAATGCAGGCGCCAATATATATCTTAAAGTTTGTTTTCTTGTGCTTGCTTAGCGGGGCCTCGACAGCCATCTATTTTTCCCGTAATCTATGTCAAACGTCTTTCTGCGATAACGTTTGTTAAAGGCTTGACAAAATTCGGCACTATTTTTTCAGCCATTAAATCTTCCGCAAGCCGGCATTGGCTTTCAAAAGATTTTAGCACGTCGAACTTCTCGGCGCTCGAAGAGTATTGGCGAATTGTGAGAGACAAACTTATTGCTTCATCGGACCTGTGTTTTTGTTTTCCAACACCATAAACGCTCGTCTTCGACTCAACGCTTATTCGCGCCTGCGTACGGCAATCGTCCGAAAGTGCTGTCACCACTGCGGGCGAAAAGCCAACGGGCTGGGCAGAAGGCAGCTCAAGAAGGCAGTTGAAGGCCGTGCCGCCCAGCAGCGCCTCGGCGATAACCTCGTCATGACTGCCCATATAGTCAAAATCCATACCGAAGGTGACATCAAGTGAGTCAATATCCAGATGGCTTACCCCAAGCATATATGGGGCTAGCTCAAGTACCAATCTGTCCTGGCAGTAAGCCTCTTCGAAGTCTGAGGGATTAACTACCCCGGAGCTGATGCGGTCTGTCTCCAGAGCGACCCACCGGTATCGCCCGGCGCTGCGGTCCTCTTCCAGGCAGTATTCGTTATCTTCGCGCCGGTAGAAACAGCCCATAGAGCCGAATTGCTTTTGTATACGCTCGAAGAACGCCAGGATGGTATCGCGCTGCGTCGGCAGCTCAAGCTCGGTATTAACGTACATATCGAGATAAAAATCGTCGCATAGGGAACTGTAAGCGTTTGACATAATTTCAAAGACCTCCCAAAACAGACTCCGGGAAAATATCTCTCAGAAGCCCTGCTAAAACAATTTAAACCTCAAAAGCCGTACTCTCGACCGGCCATCCATTATACATTCAAATATTCATTTTCCCAGATTTTTTCAGTTAAACCCCACAATTCTTCGTCTTTCGGCCATTTTTCATGAAATCGGAGAACAGAGCATCCGACAGAGTTCTCCTACTATTATACAAATCATAAATATTGTCAACATAATAAGCAATGAAGGCACAAGCCGTCACGTTGCCGTGCCGGTCAATATAGAAGTATCCAAACGCTAAACGCTATATGCTACCCGCTATACGCTACCCGCTAAACGCTGTACGCTATCTTTTCCCTCCTGCCTGCCCCATTTCTTCGGGCGGTGGGTAGTATACAGCGAGCCCGGCTTCTCCTTGCACGACTGGTGGGGCTTCTCGCCGTACGGACCCTAGCAATTAGGTGCAGAGTAGCGGAAGTCTTGTCAATTATTGAATGCGCCTAACTTTCGCAGGTAAGGCTCAAACTTATCTCTGTCTTGCGTAGTGGCGTGATCGACGGTCTTGTTCCATTGGTTCAAGAGGTAGTAACCCTCTGTCGGGCGCTCCTTTTTGCAGCTAAACGCATCTTCGTAGGTCATGCGAAGGTATATCAGCCAGATTTTCTCAAATGCGGTCACGTCGTCCACGCCAGGCGGGAACTTGCCTCTCAGGTATGGGTCGTACTTAGTCTCTGCATAAATTGTGTTTGCGATTGTATAGTCCATTGCAGGTTGCGTCCTGGCGGGGTCGTTGCTGTCACCTAGCCACATCTGTATACGAACACTCTTGGCGGGGCGTCGTCCAATGTTTTTGATGAACATAGTCAGGTTGAAGTACAAGCGCTCGTCCGGGCCTACGGTGTGGGTATGCACAGAGATCCGAGTACAAGTGAGAATGGGTTTCTCCCAAGGCGCAGTTAGCCTGCAGGAGTGAACCCAAACCATGATCATGAAGCAGAGGGACAGGGCCGCACAGAGCGCGGAAACGAATGCTGGATTGTCTTTCAAGAACCTCCAGAAGCGCACATAACAGCGCTCGGAACCCACGTTCGCACCTCACTTTCTCCCGATAGTTGGTCGGGAATATGAAAGTATAGGTGGTTGCCACAGGCAAGTCAAGCTGCCACCGGCAGATTTTTTTCACTTTTTTTGGAAAACGGCTAATGCGAACGAGTATCGATGAAATTATCGATCTCTGCGTCCTCTGTGACTAAACAAAACTTTCTATCTTCCTTTCGCACCTTGTTTGTAATTATATGAATTTGCGGGATTAATTCAAGGTTTTTCCTTTGACGGCAACTGCGGGTTGGAGGATTACATTTCTTGGATAATCCTCTTAAATGACTCTAATGCAGGATGGTCAAAATCCCAGGCGTGTTCACGCGACGCTAATCCGATAGGTAACCCAGCATAATCATTTTTTCCTGCTAAAAAACAATGAAGCTTGCTCTTGTGGATACGTGGAAGCGGTTCTCCTTTAGCCTTTGCACATTCCAAATAGTCATGCACACATTCTAATAAAGGATCCTTTTCGACTGTCGAAAGACATAAGTCCTCTAATCGCCCATTTTCGTGTTCAGGACCTGGAAAAATCATAAATGCGGTTTTGAGAGAAGAATTTTGTGTGTACTCAAAAGCTTTTTCTGGAACCGGAATTTTTGCCACATTCATAGAATTTTGGACGCTGATTATTGCGTCATTGGCATTTTCCTCTGCATCACGAGCGATGACGATAGTCTCGACTTTATCATAAGATTCGTCGTTAGCTAACAACAAGAGAAAATTAGTTAACTCCTTAATGCCTCCAAAGTCCATTACTTGAAAGTCTCTCTCACGACGGAAGTATCTTCCTGCCCATACAAGAAATAGTTCAGCGTCTCGGCCTTCTGCAAGAAGAAGTTTTTTGTGAGTGATCGTTTCTGGCTTGGACAAATTATCTTACCTCCAGATTTGTTCTTATAGCAGTGCCGATCATTTCATAGTTTGAAAGTTTAGCAGATATCTCTTCGCCTTTTTGCTGGAGACGGATATGTCTGAAGTCATCAGGCATTTCAGAAAGACCTTCGTGTGCTGCCTGGAGGCATTCATAGCTATGAGTAGTGGTGATAAGCTGGCAGTTATATTTGCGCAGTGCTTTGCCAAGAGCCTCCCAAATCTTTGGCAAAATAGAATAGTGAAGGCCGTTTTCCATCTCGTCGAGAAGAATGACACGGTTAGGCGAATGTGTGATAGCAACTATAAGAGCCAGAAGTTTTTCCATACCTTCACCCATAAAATTGATTGGAAGAGTATGCGTGAGGTCTTTGAGTTTGCCATGAACAAGTGAATTTGGACCTTCTGTGATGATCTTGAGGCTTTCAAGACGAGGCTCAATTATCCTGAGAAATTCAACAGCTTCATTTTCCCGATTTTGTTGTGCTAAATTGCTGAATTGCTTTGCAATTTCACCTGGTTGGTTGTGCTCTTTACTTGGCAAAAAACTGGCCAACTGTAGTGGAATTTTAGCAGGTTTTGTTTGAGTTAAAACGGTAGGGCGGTTTTGGTTATTGGGGTCACAGAAATGGTATAGAATGATTTTTTCACCTGATTTGGCGGCGTATTCAATTTCCACAGCTACAGTAGTAAGTTCCTCATCTGTAGATATTTGCTGTTCTTCAGTTTGGACCGTCATTGAAGGTGGAGGTGCAAATTCTCGATTAAACCGAACTGTTATTTGTTCAGGGTTGCCATTTTTAGTTAAAGAAACAAGGATTTCCCTATCCTTAGTATAATCGCAAAATATTGGGCTCCATATAGCTTCTGTCGTTAGAGTAATTTTTTTAATTCCGCGCCGACTATATTGATTTAGAATCATGCCTGGATTGCGTTGATCCAGGAAAAGAAAAAGAGCTTCGAGCAAAGCAGTTTTGCCTACGTTGTTTCGACCTGAAATAAGTGTTATTCGGCCAAGTTCGGGAACGGTGAGGCTCTTGAAGCATTTGAAATTTCTAATCAGAACATCTGTTATCATTTTAATGTGTCCTTTGAAATTAAGGCGTCTTCAACATTCTTCTGAGTATGGTATAAAGTAAAGGTGGATTTTGCGTGGTTTTGGAAGATTTGTCAACTTTTTTTCCAACAACAATTTGAGGTAATAAAGCCCCGTGTACGGAGTAAAACCCCTAAATGATGAGGAAACCGTATAAAACGCGGTACTAAACAAAGCTTTCAATCTTCTCCTTACAAACCTCTTCCCGTCACTTCATGCAGTTTTTGGACGCATTCGGCAGATGTGCCAACTCGTCTCGAATTTTCTCCGATTCTCACATCGCATTATTTATCTGCCTTAAGGCAGTTTTCATATCCCGCTATTATACCCAAAACCGCAATCCCCTCAACGTTAAACCCTTTTTCTCCCTTCTCCCTTCTCCCTTCTCCTTTCTTCTTTCTCCTTTCTCCTTTCTCTCTTCCCACTTGATATTTGATAGTAGTTGAGTTAAGTATGTACGCACATACTTAATTACTTAATCACTTAATACGTATCTGCGAAATTGGCATATAAAAAAGCCCCGCATCTTTAGCCTTTTGTCTTAGACCTTGAGTCTTGAGTCTTGGGTTCACCAACCACACCAAATTACGCCAAATCCGGGTCGGGCAGCTTCAACTCTGTGACTATTGCCCCCAAAGTTGAACATATCGCGAAGACAAATGTGACGTAAGCGCAGCGTTTCACGAAGTCTCCAAAACTGTTTATTCTTTTCTCAGGGGCCACACTTTCAGGCTGAGTTGTCCCTCTCCAGGATTCTCAAAGGGTCCGGCGGAAGGATTCTGTTCATTTCTCTTCCTGGCGAAATAGTCAGTGTCAACCTTCAAAGGTGTGGTGTCAGGATTTACATAGGACAGGTTTGGAATTGCGGCTTTGCCAAGCAATTCAGTAGTTACGAGCTGATTGTTTCGGTTTTTATTTGTCGGCGGCAAGGTGAAGTGGAGATAAACGGCATCGTCTTGTTCGACGAGCCTGATATTCGGATTGAAGTTCGGCATTTTAACGAAGTTGGTTTCCGCGTGATATGGGGTTGTCCCATTAAGGTATAGATTGCCATCGACGTACATGGGAAGTTTAGCGTCGTCATAGATATTGAGTCCTTTGCCTCCGAGAAATATATTATTGTGAAATCGGTTGTCCCCTCCGCTTGTGCTGCTGAGGCCGGCGATTTCAGTTGAATGTTCTTTATGGTATGGGGTATGGCGCGATTGCGGGCTTCGATGGATTTTGCCGGCAAGCATATTATGCGCGAATGCTCCTCCCTGGGAACAGTCTCTCAGTGAAGTTTTGGATAGAAATATATTGTTATCTACGACGTAGGGGCCGTGATTGACCTCGACAAAGAGATCCTGTGAGGTACTATTGTAGCACAGGTTGGCGGTCACACGAGTACCCTGGGTCATCCAATCCAACCAGATGGCGAGACATGTATCGTGGATGCGGTTATTCTTTATCAAGGTGTCAATGGGGGCATGCAGTTTGATGCCGGCCATTTCCGCGCCGCTGAAGGGCTTGTTGATATGGATGTTGTAGATGTGGTTTCCGGTCACCTGACTGAAAGCCCCTCCCATGCTTCCGCAAATTCCGGCAGCCCCGCAATTGTAGATGGTATTGTTTCTAACAATGTGCGATCCTATATTTTCTTTCGACCAGCCATTTTCTAAAGCTATCTTAACTACTTTATTGTACCCATCGGCACTTTCAAGTTTGTTGTGTCCGGATTCCCTGTCTTTACCCAAAGTAATACCAACGCATTTGGAATCACTGATTCGGTTATTCTCGATAATCCAGCCTTTGCTCCAATGCGTACCAATCAGGCCGATTTGTTCGGCAGTAGGAGCGGCCCATTGAGTTGCGGCCTGGCTCATTTGAAAACCTCGTATGCTGATGTAGTTTCTGCCGGGCTTATCGGGATAGAAGCATGTTGGCCTGACATTGATTTCAACGAGTTGGGCATTGGGATTGATATCATCGAAATTCGCCCATATATATGTGTATTTATCATCGCTTTGGCAATACCAGTTTTTTTTGCCGGGTTCGTTGATCTTGTCGAGCGAAACGTCTTCGAAGAGCGCGTTGCCGTTTAGATAGACTTCTCCGGTGTGGTGGTCTCTTCCTCTTGGGTTAAACCAGTCACCGCTGATGAGATCTTTGTATGGGTTGTAGTTGGCGAAGAACGTATTTGGAATTTCAACCTTCCATACACCGTCTCGGACTTGCTTCCAGCCGGTGACGACCTCAGAGCCCTTGATGACGACTTGTTCACCCTTGGCGGCTTGATACACAATCCTCTTCGAGTCGGAGGTTCCACCTCGAGGCGGATTCACGCGTTCGCGATAAGTCCCCTGATGAACGGTTATCACGTCGCCGGGCTGTGCGAGTTGAGCGGCTGCAGAGATGGTTCTCAATGGCTTTGAGGCGGTTCCTGCATTGCTATCGCTTCCCTTTATTGAAACATGGAATTGGCCTGCAGAGAGTGATTGGGTGAGCAATCCGAGTGAAACGATTATGGCTAACTTATTCATTTCCTGGCCTTTCACTATTAACTGACATTTCCCATTTAAACTCTTACAAAACATGATTTTCTCCGTTCAATGCTGATAATTCTACAAAAATCACTTTGAACTATCAAGGTTCTCACGGAACAGTGATTTCGATACGAGAAGGACTGTTTAAGTAAACCCGCCTCTCCGTGTGGCGGGTTCGCCAAGCAGCTTTTCCCATTTTCTAAAAAGCTGAACTCGTCATGTTGGGTATTTTGCCATTTAGTGCTGTAATGATTACCTATAAACATTTCAAAAAAAAGAGACGGAATAAATTTAATATTGCAGGTAGTCTCCCAAAATAAAAAGCTAATAAAAATACGCACCGTGTCCGTTTGTTTGGAAACATTCAATAGGACATTCACTCCAGTGTCAAACGTATGTTCAAAACGTTCATCATTTTTTGTAATTTTTTAAGTCTTTGATATTACTAACTTTGTGGATTCATGATTTTTGCGATTTCACATGCTATTTGGCCTTTTGGTTGTAGCCCGGTTGTATGGATTTTCCTCACTTTTTACGGTTGCAAGGTCATTGCATTACTTGACAGCTGATGACCTCACTTACATTTGCCGTGAACTCAAGCTGTAGATAGAGGCTCTCTGTATTACAGCAGTGAGGTTATTGAATTTTCTCCTGTCATAAAGTTATGAGTTGAGGTGAGATTTTATTACTATCATTTCCATAACAACTTAGAAAAGCCTGTATTTGAACTATTTGTTTAGAACCTTTTCCAGTTCATACAGAAGAATAGAATTCAAACGAATTCTTTTTTGAAATCCAAGTTTACTTTGAGCTAAATGATAAATTTTTGGATGTTGTTGCAACATTTCAATGGATTGTTTAAGTTGCTCAAGTACTCCTCTGTTATGATAATTCTCAATGGTTACACGGCCTAGGGAATTCAGAACGTCCCATCCCAAGTATTTGGCAGCAGAATAAATAATAGCCCGCAAGTCATCGGAGTGTCTCCATGCTGATGGCATGTTGTCATCATGAATAGTGTCAAAATCACACCAGATACAGCTCCCACTTTTCACATCGCATATTACATTTGCAGCGGTTGCATCCCCATGGCTAAAAAGTCTTTTCTCGCCATCGGGCCAGGTTACCTGGCATTGATGGAGTTTCTCAAGAGAACGAGTCGCAAGCCCTATGATTTTTAGTTTTAAGAGGATGTCTTTATCATTTGATTTTAGTAAAGCTGAAAGTATAATACCTTCGAGATTTGGTAGAATAAGTCTTTTGTAATTATCAGTCTGTACTTCTAAATTTAATACTTCTTTATAAATCTGGCAGCTCCACTCAAGCCATTTGAAATTCTGTAAAACATGCACTTTTGCCCGAGATGTTCGAAGAAGAAAATTGCCCATCATTATCAATGGTGTTGTACACGGTCGCCGTCGTTTAATATAGAACAATTTTCCATTAATATTACGTTTTATTCCTTTATTTAAAGAAATCTTTGAAAGAATAATGCCAATTGATAAGACAATGAGATAGCGAAGTTTTAATAGCATTTTCAGACTAAAACTTTGAAGTTTCGATATATTTACCATAAAGTGTAATCATAACACCCATAAAAATCACAGCTATTCCCAAGATACGTATCGGGCCAATTTGCTCTTTAAACAGCCAGTGACTCGCCCACGGTACAATTAAATAATTAATACTTCCAAGACAATACATAAAAGAAAGTTCTACCTGACTTAAGACAGCCACATAAGCAAGAGATGATAGAATCCATAGCATTAAGCCGATAATAACCTTCCAATTAAAAATGAGTTCAATCAATCTAACAATATGCCAAGGCTTGTGTGAAATTAATTGACCAGACTCGATAGCTCCTGCTCGTAAGAACAATTGTCCTGCACCCGCAGCTAAAATAGAAATGATGATATATGCAAATATTCTCATAAAATTACCTACTTTCTCTCCCTTACATGATCACTGTGTCGAATTCTTCCTTTATGAAGAAAAATCGCC
This sequence comes from uncultured Pirellulales bacterium, assembly GCA_964582985.1. Classification (GTDB taxonomy): domain Bacteria; phylum Planctomycetota; class Phycisphaerae; order Sedimentisphaerales; family Anaerobacaceae; genus CAZQYB01. Next base: position 73,779 of record CAZOUM010000005.1, read on the forward strand.
CATACATACTTTAAGAATGTTCTTGTGTATCCCCAAGGCTGTAGTTCCATGCGACGATTTGAACTATATGCGGTTAGAGTATAATCATAAACTAAACGTTCAGGTTCCGCACGAAATACACGTGTTAGTATAGGCCACTCTTCCCCTATTTCGACTTTCTCATCAAAAGGCCCATATTTATCAAACAATTCTCGTGCACAGAACATAAGAGCTGGGAAAGCCTTGGCTTTAGGTAATGGTAGTCTGCGAACATGGTTCCAAAAAGTCCACCAGAGCCAAGACCTGAGACTATTCTTTTGGCCCGTCAACCGGAATATTCCACATCCAAAACTATGATTGTTTATCAAATTATGAATTCTTAACAGAGTATCTTCAGGTATCTGTGTGTCGGCATCTACAAATATGAATACTCTGCCCTTTGCTTTTGCTACTCCAAGATTACGAGCACAAGCAGCTTTTATATAAGAACAATTGAAGGCTAAAATGGAGTGCTCTTTGACGAAATATTTTACTTCTGCTGCCGTAGAATCGATACTGTCATTGTCTACTACTATAAGTTCTACCCTTGAGTCTGAGCTATCCATGTCTATGTGTCTCTTATTCTCAAATTTCGCAATTGCTTTGATGATAGCCTTCAAAGTCTTACTTATCTGTGCTTCCTCATTGCGTGCAGGCACTATAATCGAAAATAACTTATCGAGTTCGTTCATTGTTCCCCCAAAACATAAAGATCTCTGCTGACTTTCACAAATGGCCAGTATTGTGGTTCAAAATACGTGATTGACCAACCAGCTTGATTAAACATAGTTTCAAGTCGTTCTCTTTCCAGAAATTCTCTCGGGTGTAGAGGGCATGGATATTTCCCGATCAGCCCTACTAATCGTGCAACGTAAAATGCCAGTGTACCCTCAACCCAATCCCTTGTTTGTAGTGTTGCTTTCCCTATTATTCCCACGTACGTAGACTGAAGAACAATCAGCGCCCCAGAGGTAACTCGCCTTATCTCTTGTAGAAGTGATACGATATCTTTGCAATAGTGAAGGACAAAGAGCAGTAATACACATTGAAAGCTATCATTTTCAAAAGGCAAGTCATAACCATTAAATATTATAGGGGGTGGGGGTAGTATCTTCATGTTCTCAACATCTGCTTCGTAGACATCTAATGCTGTTCGATCCCTTATCTCTCGTGCGTTATGACCAGTCCCACATCCAATATCTAAAACTTGCCCTTTGATTGGAAGAAAAGGAGAGATACGTTGAAATAGGGTTTTAGAACGTGTATTTAGTATTTGATTCATGATGTTTTTCATAATCCTGCCTATTGACTCTTAAATATATATCTTGAAATGAAATTGGACAATATCCTTGTTCAATAAAACTCCGTATAAGTCTCAAACCTCGAGGCAAAAACCCACGCTGAACATCTTTGGGATGTAGAACAATACAGGGAACAACATCTTTACGCATGCAAAGCGTATATCCTACAATTTCTCCAACATATCCAGAATAAGGAATCAAGCCACAATCCCAAAACCAAGTCGCAAGGGGGATTCTGTGTCCAGAGGTATCTATGATATAATGAAGGCTTATAGCGAAATCAATATTGTGCTTGCCTAACACGGTTTTAGTAACCTTGCCAAATTGCCAGCCTGGAGGCACAAATCCTTTGGCGGGACTCCCAAACATGTTCTTCATTATGTGTTGGCCCTTTTTTAGCAGTGTCTCTGTTTCAGAAACCGATAATCCTACCAATTCATCTGCTTTTTCGATAAGAAACGAAAAAGGGCTGCAATTTCCAACTCTTCGGTGAGTAAGACCATGTAATAGGATCTCTGTTGTCCGTTCTCTCAATTCGCAGATTAAATCTTGATCTTCGCATCTCCAAGGTATTCCATATGACTGAGGTATCACAGCCACAGTCATTATGTTTTCCACTAAAGGGGTAATGTTGTTTATGATCCTTATAATTAGATGTGAACTTTGAGGGCATGCGTCATGAATGCAGACTATAAATTCTCTCTCCATATAACATTTACCTGTGGCTTCTAACGTACCGTACTTAATAAAGTCATTACACCTTCAACATTCAATATATTGCCAAATCCGGGTCGGGCAGCTTCAGCTCAGTGACTATCGCCCCCAAAGTCGAACATATCGCGAAGACAAATGTGACGTAAGCGCAGCGTTTTGCGAAGTCTCCGAGCGATAGTTCCGCCGCACAGCCCACTATTGAGCATAAAGCAGTATAAAGCAGACCGATGACCATACCGCAAATCGTTGCTGAGACAAAACGTTTCCACAGCACGGCTCCTCCACAGCCTGAAGTCACCAGGGCCCCACACGCCAGCGCCAGAAGTAACATAAGCCACCACATTTGGAATAAGCCCGGCAGCGACCCGGCAATGAGTAAGCCAATGCCGATAGCGCACATCGCAGCTGAGACAAATCGTTTCCAGAGAACGCCTTCGCCGAAGCCTATAATCACCAAAGCGCCACAGGCCAACGGCAGAAGTAACATAAGCCACCAGATTTGCAATAAGCCCGGCAGTGACCCGACAATCCTCACATATACGTAATCGACCTCTACTAAGATAAAAGTTCCAAGGACTGCACAGATACCGACGTGCCAGTATCGCGGCTTAATTGCCGAGCGCACTTCAGCGCGCCGGCGCATCCTCCGCCGTATCGTCAAAGGCCAGTTATAGAACAAACGAAAAATCCAGTGCTCCAGAAGCGCGCCCCGCTCGCCGAACACCGGTACAATATGGACCGCACCGGTGGACCAGTGCGCAGCCATAAACCTTGCCAGCGCGGGATAATGATATGTCATTTGAATCGGAAATGCTAAATAACCAATGTATTTGATAAAGCTCAAGAACACGGCGATGTTATAGTTCTTAAAGCTGCGGTCGTAAATCGCAATCCCTACCGCATAAAGACCTCTGGCAATTGAACCCGGAGAAATCGGTATTACCTGGAACAAAACAAGTATCCCGCCGGCACCCAGTTTGTCGCCAGTCTTTCGATAATATATCCAGGCCACGATAACTGATACAATCTGAGTAAGCGGCAGCGTCAAAAGGTGCACAACCAAACTAACCAGGTATCTTTGAATATAAGGCTCATGCAGTTGGGACACAATCGTCTCGGCATCCTGTTCGGTCAGGATATGTTTCTCCTTGCCCTCGCTAACCATATCCCGCAGCCACTCTTCGCGCAGTTTAGCGCTGAAGTATAGTTTTACAGGCCGCACAAACAGATAGTGAAGCTTGTCCTTAAAGAACGCCCGGTCCGTCAGAAACCTGTGCAGTCCAGCCGGCAGGACCGACAGAGGCAGATGGCACAAAAACCGCCAAACCGAACCCGCAACTTTCATCGCTCGGGTCTCGTCAAGTCGACCTGCCCTGTGCCAGACAATAACTTTCTCAGCCAATCTTGCATAGACCGCTCGCTTGAAATAATCCCAGCTTGTCAGCATGCTCGTGTAGTGTTTGCGCCAATCGTCCCTGCCCCAAATCCGCCGAATCAGCTTACCCAAAAACGGTATCGCACCAATCACGAAAAACAAAACGGTCAAAACCCTCGACCCGCGCAGCTTCCGCTCGCACCGCTCATCCACAAGATTGCGCACCTTCCAGCCTGTCACCGCGCTATCCAGCATCGTTGCCCAGAGCTTTCGGCTGTGGAGCAGACGGATACGGTTGTGCGCAACATCCGGAACCGAATTTCGATAGACCTGCTCGGCCGCCTTCAACTCCTCCAGCGTCTGCTCCATATCGGCAAACTCATCGCCGTGTCCCCGCACGAAGGCCTCCAGCTTCGTGATATTGCCCCGGTCAAACTGCACAACAGAGCCCCGCATAATCCCTTTGGCAATCAGCTTGAAATCCCCCGGGCTCATCGGCAGAAACGGCAGAAGTGCCAGGCCCGCTCTAAAGTCCACCGCCACCAGCCCCGCCGAAGGGTCATCGTAAGTACCCTCGCGCTTCAGGCAGTTCGGCTGGCTCTTGCACGTCCACCACTCATACTGCCTGGCCAATTCGTCCCCCCCCATATCGTGCAGCAATCTCACCAGGTCAGCCATAAACTGCTTCTTGGCCCGATACTCCGCCGAGCCGAGCCTGTCGGCGTCGACGTTCCTGCGCCTCTTCCATCTTTTCAGCGTATCCAGATTGTCATCGACCTCCAGCCGCCACGTCCGCCCGTCAACCCACTCACTCAGCTCCCCGCAACTGCCGAGCCTGCCGTCCACAAAAGTCGCGTGGATGTCGACGACAACGCTTTCATCTCCAAATCGAATCTTCGCACCCCGCCGGATGAATTTCTGCCAGAGCGCGCCGGCCCTGGCCGCGGCAGGGTTGACCTGAAGCTGGAACGGACCCTGGAAACCCACCCAGTAAAGCAGGTTGCGGAACAGCCGATGACCACCTCCCGGCGGGACAAGAATCTTCATTGCGTAAACGCCGCCGGGCTCAATCCCCCCTATCGGTCTATTCTCCGGCTCAATCTCCGATACCTTTACCTTGTAGACCTGCCCGGCAAAGCCGCCGCCCACAAACTTCTCAACCGTCAGATGCACCCGGCCGGCAGCCACTCCTTCGACCGGCTTTATGTCATAGACCAACTCTGCCCCCGCGTCATAGCGCGCGACCCGCATCGGCCGATGCACTTCGGCCCCGCGAAACTTCTCCTCCAAGCTCCTGCAGACTTCAACAGAGTATTCTGCCGCCATCCTTGTTACCTGATTTATTTAACTATCCACAGCCTAAAACATACCAGCAGGATTACCGCCGCAAAGACACCCGCCAACAAATCATCGGCCAAAACTCCCCAGCCTTCCGGCAGTTTTTCGAGCTTGCGCACCGGCCAGGGTTTTACAATGTCAAACAGCCTGAAGAGCAAAAAGCCGAGCAGTGTGGTGAGCCAGATTTGCTTTGTCGAGATTGTGCCTGTGGCTACCAGTGGTATTACTAAAAATGTAAGTGCCTGGCCGGCAAATTCATCGGCAACAACCGCTCGAGGGTCGGCTTTGCCCGTTGCCGCGATTACAGCCGGAGCGCATATTACACAAACAGCCGAACCCGCCAAGGCCAAAGCCGCCATTATCACTGAAATCAGGATGGGTGATGCGCCGAAATGCCACATCAGACCAAAGATAGCAGCCGGCGGCAGCGACCCCCATGTCCCCGGAGCAACGGGCAGCCGGCCAAGACCAAAACACGATGCAAGCAATCTCTTCATACCCCCAGAAAGTTAACTGACCGTGACGGTTAAGTCAAAGACTATTAAAAGTCATAAGTTAGGGGTCAGTTGTCAGGGGCCAGGGATGAGAGGGGAATGAGTTCAGGCTAATAAGAGCACAAGTCACAAGGGCACAAGTCGTATTGGGAGGAGAATTATATTCGTAGGCCAGATCCTTCGACTGCGCTCAGGATGACAACGGAGTGGGTCCCCGCTACCCGCCTTCGCGGGCACAAGCTAAGAACTGCGAGGATTCGGGAAATTCAGCGAGGCAAATTCCTTGTGATACGGAGAAAAATCAAAAATCAAGATGCAAATATCAAAATTACATATCAAAAATCATAAGTTAGGGGTCAGTTGTCAGGGGCCAGGGATCAGGGAGGAAATTCGAAGAAAAATCAAAAATCAAAATCGTAGGACTCGCTTCTCCTATGGAGTCCTTACGGACTAACAGGCGAATGTAAAATGCAAAATTGTGGAGGCCCTTCGGGCGGACTTTGATTGGGGGGGGTACGGATAGACACGGGGCTTTTTTATATGCTAATTTCGCAGATACGTATTAAGTGATTAAGTAATTAAGTATG
>CAZOUM010000006.1:0-73883 GCA_964582985.1 uncultured Pirellulales bacterium
CAGCGACAGAATTGCAGGTCCTTGAAAGCCAGGCGGAGCAAGCACGGCAAATCCTCGAATCCTCTGGAAAACAGGAGCAGTAATTGGCTGCTTACCGCGTAAATCTTGACATATTTGCAGGTCCTTTGGATTTGCTTTTGTATCTTGTCCGCAAGGAAGAGCTGGACATTTACGACATTCCCATTGCCAAAATCACCGACCAGTACATCTGCTACATCGAGATGCTAAAAAGTCTTGACATTGATTTAGCCGGCGACTTTTTAGTAATGGCCGCCACGCTGATGCAGATAAAATCGGCAATGCTGCTGCCCAGGGCCGAGCCCGAGCAGTTGGGCGCCGAGGATTTGACCGACCCTCGCGCAGAGCTTATCCGCCAGCTTCTTGAATACAAAAAGTTCAAGGACGCCGCGAATTTGCTTGAGGCTGCCGCTGACCAACAGAAAGAGCGTTTCCCCCGCCCCGACAGCATCATCGAACGCCTGAAACCCGAGGCTGAGCCTGAGATTGACCTCGAACAGGTAAGCGTCTGGGACCTGCTCGAAGCCTTTGATGCAATTATTAAGGCTACCGGTGCGGTTATTGACATAAGTCATATCAAGGACGATACGCCTATTGATTTGTATCAGATAGAGATTCTGCATCGTCTGCAAACCGAAGGGCCAATGAGTTTCGAACGACTGTTCGAATCGAAAACCAACCGGGTTGTAATGATCGGATTGTTCCTTGCACTTCTGGAATTAGTCCGTGAAAAGTTAGTTTGGTCCAAGCAGCCAAAGCCTCTTGCATCTATTTACTTAAAGGCCCTAACTGAAGAACCCGCTGAAGAAGCTGTGCAAAACGCCATCCTTGCCACCGCTGCCGAGGGCGAGAAGTCCCCTGAAACTCGGCAACAGAAACCCGCCGATGGCGGGCCCATTCCCGTTACCGAACTGCCCCCAAAAACCAAACGACCGGCTATCGAAGAATACGAAAAGGTAAAACCCGCCGAAGACAAAAAAGAGTGATGACCATCAACTTCGCAGGTACGTATAATACTCTCCATAAGTTGACAGCGCGCCTGTGAGCCAACATTTGGGGGATGAGGTCTATTAACAAGGCGACTTGGTAACATAATGCTCAAAACATTTGCTTAGTCTCGCGCAAATTTGGTAATATGAGGGAACAAGGTCGGAGAAACACGGTGAAATCAACGGTAAAGGGGAAATCCCGATGCAGCTTAGTTCCTAGTTGCGCATAGGTTCTTAATTAATGCATGGATTAAGAAGCAAATTCTGCGGACTTTCAAAACTAAGTGCTTGTTTTGTAATGAGTTTGTGTTATAATGAGTCAGGGAGTACTGGGTCTCTTTGAACCCAGTGGTAGGCAATTTGGTCTGATAGAGAGACGGGCCAGGTGCATTATGAAGCGGGCTGTCAAGTCAAAGGGTGGTATCAGTGTCGTTGTTTTTTGGCTGATGTTCGTGGTAGGGGTGTGCCTTGCGGAGGAGGAAGACATTGGCAGACTGTTCGAAAAGGCGTTAGTGGCCGACCCGTGCGATTACGCTCCAATCCAAGAAGAGATAATTAACAGAGATGGATGGTCACTTGTCTTTCTTGGGAAGAGACTGGGCGAAACTGCAAACTGGTATGAGAGAGCGATTACCGAAGCTTTGATTCTGAGAATTGCTTTGCCGAAGAAATACGAACAGTACCAAAAGGAATTTGATGAATGGGCTCGTCGGCGTAACGGACCTTCTTGGACGCCAGGTTCAGTTCCGTCACATCATCGTGAAAGCGTGTTAGTTAAAGAGGACGCTAATGCAGTTGCCTTTCTAATTGAAAGACTTTTCAAAGAAACTCTGAAGAGAATTGCTGACCGAACGGTCGTGGGGTGGCACGAAAGCCGTCCGGTTCAAACGGCAGCTGGTTTTCTGAAGTATATCGGTGGCAAAGACGCTGCGAGAGCAGTTGCGGTCATTCTTATTGACGGTGTCGCGGCGCAAAACGATATGTACGATGCCGACAGGTATTTTCACGAGGCAGACCGCTCGGCGGAAGAAATCTACAAGGCCAGTAGATTGTCGGACAAGCAGCTAGTTGACATAATGATCCAGCTTCTAAAGAAAAGAGACTGCGTTCCAATAGCAAGTTGGGTCTTGGGGGAATTCGGAGAGTTGCGGGCTGTGGGTTCTTTGATAGAAACATTCGCCTTGTATAAACGTAGCTTTGATGTACCGCCGAGTTACGGAGGGTCCTATGCTGTGGACGCTTTAAGCAGGATTGGAGAACCTGCGCTTCCGGGCCTAGCGAAGGCGCTTTGGGCTTGTGACCAGCAAACTTACTGGGGCATCAAAACGGCTCTCGTAAAGATAGGGAACGTGGAAAGTGGAGTTCTTCGGGAAAGCCTGCGCAAAGGTGAGCCTCTGGCCCGGGAGCAGGCCCTATTGTCGATAGCAATAATGGGCGGTAAAAGCGCGGTTAAGAAGTCTCTCGAAGAAGTCTGGCCCGGATCTGTGGAGGACGAAGAGGCCCTTAAGGTACTTGTTGGGAGTTTAATCGTGTACGACTACAAAGTCGTTGGAGTGATTGGAGATATTCTGGCAGAAGCAGGTGAAAAGGCAATACCTTTTTTGATTGAAGGTCTTTCGAGTTCACACTTAGAGACTCGTTCCGCAGCTTCCAGTACTCTAAGGAAGATTGGGCCAGTTGCCATACCCTTTATTGAAAGAGTGGTGGATGAGAAGGATCATGTGGGTCACTACTACGCTGTGCGTGCTCTTAGATTTGTCGCCGACCCTCAAGGAGTTCCGGTGTTGATAAAAGCGCTCGAAGGTTCGGACCTTGGGGCTGTACACGAGGCGGCGATTGCTTTGGGAGAGATGGGTGATCCCGTGGCGAGGGAGCCGCTCTTGCGGGCTCTTGAGGATCCCAAAAATCTGGGTGAATCGGGAAGGGCCCTTTTTGGTATAGCGGGGGCCTTAGCCAAGTTCAAGGAAGTACGAGCTTTTGACAAGCTGGCAGAGCTTTCAAGAAAGGATGACTGGCTGATTCGAAGAGCAGCAATTAAGGCTCTCCCAGCCGTCGGGGGAGAGAAATCCATGCCGATCCTTTTGGAAATGGTAAAGCACGAGTATAAATCCACGCGTGGGGATGCGGCGATTGCCCTTGGCAAACTTGGCGATTCCCGGGCGGTTCCAGCTCTGATAGAGGCACTTTCTGATTCGGAGAGCTTTGTTTTCTCTTGGGCGGCGTGGTCGCTTGGAGAGATCGGTGATGCGCGGGCGCTGCCTTATCTGCGCAAGATGGCTTCAGAAACCAAGGGACACTTGCAAAGGACAGCTAATGAGGCGATAGGCAAGATAAAGGCGGCAAATTCCGATTAATATTAGATGATACCGCATTGTTTTTGGATGACCAGCACAGAATCCCGTTTGTAATAAAACTGGTTAATGTATGCTTACTATTCTTCCGTCGGCCAGATTTGCTGCTCAAGCCAGCTATTTGCAAGGACGGCGTAATCCTTGAGACTGAGAGTTTTAATCCTTACTCTCTCTTTTTTCGGGCCGGACTTTTGATGCTCGCTCTAAACTGCGCTTATCCGGTGTAGGCAAGCGTGTACGGCCTGCGGTACTTCTTGGTCAGCATGGCATTGGCCTTTCGCAGATTCGCACTGCATTTGGTGATTCTCTGGGTCTTGCCATCGTAGGTCAGCGTAGCATTGCCCAGCCGGGTGCCGATATTACCCAGATTGCAGAGATTAGAGAGTACGCCGCCGGTCTCAATCGGAGAATTCAGCATCGATGGGTCATCGTTGCGCACGGCGGTAATGAAGTTCTCAAAGATTCCTTCAGTAGGCTCGATACCATAATCTTTGGCTTTGACTTTGATTTCCTTGCCTTTTACGTGTGCCGTATTACCTTCAAGCCAGCCATCGGTCCCGTAGAATACCGTGTCGTTGCCGAAACCGTGCATACCATAAGGAGTCCACAAACGCATCTCGTACATGACCTGCACTTTATCGTATATGTACATAATCGTCTGGGTATCCGGTGTTTCGTGGTCGTCGTCGTACCACAACTGTCCGCCGGATGTCACTATCTCTTTCGGATACTGCTTATCCATACCCGTTTGCCAGACGGCCAGGTCGAGGTGGTGGATGCCGTCGTTTACAATGTCGCCTCCGCCATAATCCCAGAACCAATGCCATTTGTAACTCCAGCGGTTTTTGGTGAACGGCACTTTTGGAGCCGGTCCAAGCCAAAGGTCATAGTTTACGCCCTCGGGGGGACTCTCGGGCTTGGCACGGCCAATCTTGCGGCGGCGCTGGCAATTGATGGCCTTGGCCATATAGCATTCGCCGATTATGCCTTTTTTAATTGCTTCCCTGACGGCCATATGACCGGCGTCGCTGCGACGCTGTGTACCGTGCTGCACGCACTTATTAAATTGCTTAGCGGCTTTCATCAGCAGGTTCCCCTCGTGTACGGTATGGCTCGATGGTTTTTCAACATAGACATGCTTGCCCGCCACAATCGCCGCCAGCGCCACCGGCGTATGCCAATGGTCACAGGTAGCGATACTCACCGCGTCGATACTCTTATCTTCCAGCATCTTGCGAAAATCGCTGTAAGCTTTGACAGGGCCTTTCTCCTTCGACTCATTCTGGGCAACCTTCTCGGCACGCTTGGAATCGACGTCGCAGACAGCAACAAGCCTGCTGTTCTTCATACCTGCGAAACCGCCCGCATGGCCGGAACCCTGACGACCTACACCGACGACAGCAACGTTCACCGTTTCACTTGGAGCCGCCTGGCCGTTCCTGCTAATGATAAGAGGTACCGCCAGAGACGCCCCGGCGGCCTTGATGAATTTACGTCGCGTCATATTTGCCATAATAGAACCCCTTCATTTTAAGTTTTCTTTATTCGTGTTACAATTACCCCCGCCTATTTGCCGGTCGAAGATAAACACCATTTCGTTAATCTGATTGTAGCAAGGACAACCCAGGACGCAAGGATATTTTTCATCGGTCTTCGCCTCGTTTTTCGGTAGTTTACTCAGTTCTTGTATTCCAGCGTCAATCCGGCGTAACTTCAACCTGCTGCACGACCTTTGCGGTTACCATTAGTGTGATTTTGCGGTTTGCGGGGTCGTTGGTAGGTACAAAGATGCGTTCTGCCACAGGGCCGGGCTTGCTTTTTCCTTTATACTTGACCTCTATAATGCCCTCTTCGCCCGGTTGGTATTCTTTCTTGGAGAGGGTGGGGACGGTGCAGCCGCAGGAGGCTGTGATTTCTCCTATTCTTAATAGGGCCGTGCCGGTATTCTTGAATTTGAACTCGCACTGGCCTTTTTCCTTGATGCCAAGCTCGCCGAAATTATGAATTGTTTTTTCAAAAGAGATTCTTGGCGTAGGCTCCACGACCGTCGGCTTCTTTTCTTGAGCAGGTAGTTCTGCGTTTTGTTGCCGGCAGGCGATTGGCAGCGAAAGAATAAGGCTTATTAAAGCAGGAGTAAGTAGCAACCGCTTTCTTTTTATGCTAAGGTCGGAACCAGAAATCAAGCTGCGGCTTTGGCAAGAGGACGACACGATTGAGATCATATTAACAAGTTTAATAGGCACGAAAAGCGAGATTGTGATAAGCGTCACTTTTTGGTTGTTGCGGTTATTTGGATGGAGTCACCGTGGAGGTCTTTGTCAACATTTCGCCTCAGATAGTCTTCCCACCAACGGGGAGTCACGCTAATTCTATATTCAAGCTCGACAACTCTTGCTCGTTTCAATGGGATTGTCATAACATTCTGAGGAGTCAGAGTACAGAGTTCTGTAATATCTTCCCCGTCTTGCAGCACCGAAAGAATCTTCTCAACATTCCTAATACCAATAACCGCTTCGTCTGAATCGACGTTGTATATACGAGTTTCCGCTCGCAGGTTCTCACTAGACCAGCCCCGGAATACGCTTTCATACTTGTACATTTTTGACCGGTCATTGTGCTCCCCAATCTCTCCGGTGCGCCGTTGGTAGCTATCATGGTATCTCTGCATGTAAAGCCTATAAGCGGGTTCTGCTCCTTTCTCTTCTGCCATTTTGAGGACTTCATCTATCGTACTCCAGTCACGCCAGACGCAGGGATACTCAATAATGGCCCTTTCGCAGAGCGACCTTATTGTCGGCCAGTCTTTACAATTCGCAAAAATCCTTAAGTAAGCTAATATCTCATCACAAAAAAGTAGCTGGCCATAATAGACATTGTAATCCTCGGAATTGAACCATCTATTGCCTCGCAGAAGGTAGTATATAAAATGAGGGTCGGTGTCTTTGTCTGCCGCATGCCTGTGCAGCTCTTGGTGGTGAATGAGGATTTCAGTATCTGTGTTCCAACGAGGTCCATTTCGGCCATTCGCTATTGTATAGTCAGTGCTGATAGAAAATCCTCCCCTCTCTTCAGGCAGAGTGATTTTCATCTCAAACTGACGATTGGCCAGGACCTGTCGTATCACGTCTGCATTACCGTGGTACACGTACCAATCAGCCATATCATACAGCTCTTGGGTTTTGATCACCTTCTCTTGCTTTAAGAGAGCAGCTACTTGTTTGCCGGAAAGCTTCGGCCGCTCCATTTTCCTCAAGTGCATCAGTCGTTTGGCGCGGCATTCCTCCGTGGTGGTTCTCGTTTTCTCCCCCCACCATTGAAGGGTTCGCCTGTAGCCAATCGGAACGAGGGGAAGAGTTTCAGCAGCAAAAACAAGAAGGAGCGTTCCGAGAACGAGCAAAGAGATTACGATAATTCTCGATGAGGTTGCTTTCATAAACGGGACTATCACCAACTAAAACTAACGCCTTTCCATTTAAAGGTTTCACACATTTGGAATTCGCCGTCTAGGTCTTCGACCTCATTACCTTTTTCGCACGTGAACGTCTCGAAGGTGCAGTACTTGCCCGGCCTGAAGAACATTGCGAGATTGTTCTTGTATCCGTCTATTAGTTCTTTCAATTCGAAAGGGGCAGTACTAACCGGTTGCATGTCGGTTTCCGAAGACCAAAGGCCAATACGTGTTTCGTCTTTGATGACCGTTGCTGCACTTGCTATATCCCATCTGCAATCACTGCCACATGGCACACGCAGCAACGAGAAATGTTCTACCTTAAAGGGTCTTATTTTAGAGGTCACCATAACATTCAGACCTGGCAAAGCTGTTGCTAAAATCGCCGCAGCGGAACTGGCGGTGCTAACAATGGCGCTCCCTACATAGTTAGCTATACCATGGATAACCCCAATTGCGAGAGTTTGAGTCAGGCTGCCAAGAAAGCCTCCCCATTGTACGCCAATCTCTATTCCCCCGCTTGTTACCCAACATCTTTTCATGTAGCGGATTTGACAATGGGTACAGCCTGAACCAACTATATCACCCAAGGGGTCCAAGAAGCCAACTGGATTGCTTCGCACATATTCATACAGATTCAAGCTGTCGAAATAGCCCTGTGGGTCTTGTGTTAGCCATCGGCCGGTGTAGTACTCGTAATAGCGGTTTCTGTTGTATTGTATTTTCAAAGAGCCGTTATCCATTATATCGACTCTTCGGCCGGTAAACAAGTAAGGATTGCGATAATTTGAGTCTCTCTGGTAGTTGTGAAAGCATCATCCTAGATAGAGGGATTCCCGTAGGCGTCAAGTTTCTAATGCTCGGCGACCCGGCTGCCGGCGGGCCTTGCAGCAGCGCCGATTACTCAGGCCACAGTTGCTGGGCAAGCCAGCTATTTGCGAGGACAGCGAAGTCCTTGAGGTCGACAATGCTGTCCTCGTATACGTCTGCTGTGTTTTGGCCGCTTTGGAGCCACTGGCCTGCCACTATTTCAACGTCGGCAAAGTCAACAATGCAATTGTTGCTCAGGTCAACTGCTGCAAGCTCCTCCGAACGATATGAAAGTATACATCTGGGCGGATACAGACTAATATCGTCAAAGTATACGGTACCTGTGCCACCAGGAATGAACAGATTATACCTGTCACCAAAACCGATATAAACCGTGTTGACATCAGTCAAGTCTACACCGCCATTGTTGAAATCCTGCAGGTCAATATTCCACACTTGCCACTGCGCAATCCTTATGTCATTCAGCTCTTCATCTTCGCCGTCGCCGTACCTGACTTCTGCATAATGGCCATCGCCATCTTTTAGACCGACATACATCTGCTCCATATCACCGGCATCATTGTTTGGATTGCCGTAGAAGTACAACGTCAACGCTTTTACGCCGAACGTGGTCCAGTTGCAGGGGTCGGGGTATTGGCGTTCTATCTCGGAGTAATAGCCGGCGCCAAAATTATAGCCGTTCCAGTATGTATACTTCATCGATTGCTGGCCCTGGCGGACCGGGTCACCTGGAGCCGTCCCGACGTCGAGTGCCGAGCCGGTCAAGTTCACTGTACCGTAAATCCACTCATCAGATATTGGATGAGGACTGCCCGAACCCGGCGTATATGACTCCATATCATCAACGACAATATACTCTACCATAGCAAAGCTCCAGACGTCGCCTTTGCGTATATTGCCGTCATTGACCTCATCAATCCGCCAGTAGTAAGTCTGAGCAGATTCAAGCCCGGAGCAGCCATACGTATTTGCATCAAGGTTCTGTGTGCCCATATATGTATCCAAAGTCAGCGTAGTATTGGCATCGTTAACGTCGTACGAATTAGTACCAAAGTACACATCGTGCGCAGCTGCGAGGGCTCCCGGCGTCCAGCTTAGGATTGTATTTGTTGACGCACTCCAGGTGCCGTTTGCGGGGTTGGGGTCACGGGCTTTTCCATCGTCGACCGTAAAATGCCAGACCTGGCCTTCGAGCGTCTCGCCCTCATTGACCTCATCAATCCGCCAATAGTAAATGGTGGCTAATTCAAGCAGTCCGCAGGGGTCATAGCTGTTGGCATCAAGGTCTTGTCTGCCTTCGTATTCGTCCGAAGATGTAGTCGCAGCTTCCACAGCGTCGGAATCGGTGCCAAAGTACACATCATGTGAAGCTGCGTGCTGGCCCGGCCTCCATTCAAGTACCACATTTGGATGTACATTTTCGGCGTCATCGGCTGGGCCGGGACTGCCGGCAGGTGTTATGTCAGTGCCGGTGGTAAAGCTCCAGACATTGCCTTTGGTCATAGGTGGATAGTCCGAACAAGGAGGCTCAGGGCTATGTATCTCATCAATCCGCCAGTAGTACGTCTTCCACAACTCAAGCGGTTGAGGGTCAACGCCATCTACATCAGGGTCGAACGTCTCCTCGCCCGGATTGAAATAACCCTTGAATATGCCTGTACTGGTGGCGGTAGCATTCAGGACTGCGTCATAATCATCGCCAAGGTACACAGCGTGCCTGAACAGGCAGTTTCCCGCCTGCCAGCTGAGGACTACATCTACAGACTGGTTCCCGGCACTATCTGGTGGGCTTGGGTCCCAGGCCTCCGGCGGCGGCTGCCAGAGGGTTTGCAGCACGAGCCTGTCGTAAGGCCGGCCGTTGCGCATGTGGACGCCAAGGACATCTATCATACTGGGCTGCTCGCCGCTGTTGTTGTCGGTCCAGGTGTATGTTCTGTCGTTGTAGGTAATTAACATCTCTATAGAGCTGGAAGATGTCCGCTTAAGCCGCAAGGTCAACAACGACCACGTTCCGGGAGGGCACTCAAAGCCGGGAATGTAATCCTCAAGCCCTTCATTAATGCTCATGAGACTATCCGAATCGACCGGCTTCTTGGCAAAATTGCCGGTCTTGTGGGTTTCGGGCTTGTCGGGGCCTTTACAATACTCAACCCAGCGTGTGGGTCCGTCCAACATGTTCGGACCAAAGCGCCAGTTGTAGCCTTTGTAGCCGACAAACATAGAGTTGTTATGACCCATTCCGTCGGACGTGATATATTCTCCATCCGCCTCAAACATCCCGAAACGGAAGTCGCTGGTTCCCGCGATACAGGTAATATCGTCGTCAAGGCAATAAGGATCACAGCCGAAGCAATCCGGACAATCATGGTCACCGTCGGTCAGCAGCCAGTACGAAATCTCCACTACATCGTCGACGTCGCTTATATCCTGGGCGGGGATACGGGTTATGAATTGCCCCTCCTTCTCAGGGTCCCACTCCAGGTCACCGTCGGTGTTTACAAACGGTCCGCCCGAATTTTCAGAATAGTACCAGACCAGTCCGTCCCACACAACTCCCTGCTCATTGTCGATAATGGAATAGGTGTGCTGGCTCGTTGTCCCCAGCGTGGCGTTGACCGGATTAGACAGGGACAGCACAATAGTCTCAACTTCTTCTTCGAGCGAATCGTCAATGATGTCGATACTAATGTACTCCGTGGTGTCGAGCGGGTTAAACTGCAAGGTCCCATCAGCCAGTATATAGTCGACACCATTGGTGGCGGTGCCTCCGGTGACTGCGTAATCTACCGTTACTATCTCATCGCTGGCAACGGAAAGCTCTACGGCAATCATCACCGGTGTGCTGTCCTCCTGACCCGTACTGGTCGCGGTATTAAAGAAAACCTTGGGCCGCGTATCGGAAATCGTGTAAGTATGCTGGTCAACTCCCAGCACTACATCAAGGCCTGTAGCGTTCGACAACTCCAGGATGATGGTCTCATCTTCCTCCGGCTCACCGTCATTGACAATATCGATGCTGATGTTCTTGGTGGTCTGGCCGGGGCTGAAAATTAGAGTATCGGGCGTAAGGGTGTAGTCACCGCCGGGGGTGGCAGTCCCGCCGATAGCAGCGTACTGCACCGTATAGGTTTCGCCTGGTTCGGGGTTGATGAGGTTGACCGGAACAAGCGCCGGACTGATAGTCTCGACGCCGCCGGAAGCATCGGACCCAAACGTTATGGTGGGGGCATTTAGCTCAAGGACAAAGCCGTTCAAAAACACCTGACAGCCGGCACAACCACCGTCAGGGCCCTGGAAACGGATTGAGGCGTCACCGGCACCGGCAATGAAGATACACTCTGCCGGGTTGTCCATGATAGCGTGATTCTGGACGATACTGCCGGGCACGGAAACCACCGTTGCGCCGGTAATCGTGACACCGGGAATCGTGGTGTCTCCTTCATCCGTACGACTGTGGTAGCTCAGCAGTCGGTAACTTGCACCCGGTATGAGGTTGCTAAAGGTAATAATGAAATCCGAGTTGGGGCTTTGTTTCTCATTATCGGCAAACAATAAATCGGTTTCCACATCAGCCAAGGGGCCGCTGCCGTTGAGGTCTCGACAATCGCACGCCCCCGGGTTGCCGGTTGCAAGGGTCACATCAATGCCCGTTCCGCCAACATTGCTGTGGGTCCCGCAACTACCCAGACTGATCCAACCGGCTTGCAGAGGACCACATCCACCCACGTCGCACTGCATGATAACAACCCCTGCGTCAGCGCCACTAACCAGACCCAGCAGTGAGGCGATAAGAACTGCAAATGTCAATCTGTTGCACATAATACTCCTCCTGTCAAATCTCCAAGCGTATTAACTACAAGCACTTACAAAAATACAGAGATGGTTTTATATTTTCTTCGTACATTATAAGCCGCTATATCCGGGTGTGCCTTATTTAGGTACCATAATTATACGTTTTTGCGCAAATAAAACAAGTTCTTTTTACCAAATGAGCACAACGGCGGGTTTTCCGTGCGCCGGATGAAAAATCCAGCAAAGAGCAAAACAAAGGACGGCGAATTAAATATTTGACAGGCCTGCGCCTCATCGGTAGAATACCGTTGTTTGTCCGCAAGTGATATGGAAAGGATTGAGCAATGGTTGGTAATGTAATTGAGTTGACTGACGCGACGTTTGATGAGGTTGTTCATAGCTCCGATGTGCCGGTGCTGGTTGATTTCTGGGCACCGTGGTGTGGGCCTTGCAAAATGATGGGGCCTATCCTGGAAGAAGTTGGGGATGAATATACGGCTAAGGCAAAGATTTGCAGGCTAAACACCGACGAAGCTCGTGACAGTGCTATCGAGTTCGGCATAAGTGCGATACCGACCGTAATTCTGTTCAAGGACGGTCAGGTTCAGAAAAAATGGGTTGGTTTGACCAGCAAAAAAGACATCGCTGCCGCAATAGACAAGCTGCTTTGACAAGGCCTAATTGAGTCTTATGTTTAAGCGCTGGTTCGGCGGGGTTATTTCAATATCTATTCTGGCTATCGGCAGTTCAAAACTTAATACCAGACCGTAACTATAATATTAGGCTCGGTCTTTTTGGCTTGGACTTCGCCTGTCGTGATATTTGTTCGTTTTACCACAAGGCTGGGATTGTTCTTCAACCAGTTGCTAATCTGCTTATCGAGAAAGTCCATGGCTCCCGGATGCAGTTTCGTAAAGAAGGTCTTTACGCCTGTGATTCTTTGGGAAGAAACTACTTTTTTCACCGGCTGGGCAGCTGACTCCAGCTCGGACGCTTTTGCTGCGCTGCCGCCGCCCAGGTTCAGAGGCGAATGTGAGACCTCTGTATTGGCAGTCTCGTCGTCAAAAGGAATCGGCTTTGAATCAGGCGTAACTGCGCTCATATCGCCATAGACAATCATGTCGTCGAGGTCTTCGCTACCAAAATCTTTGGTCTCAAAATCTCTGCTATCAACATCGTCCACAGGTCTATCCTCCATTAAGGACTAATTTCTACATCATTTAGTATAAACAACCGATGGCTGAACGTCAAGCAAAAAAGCTGCACAGTTTGTGGGCTGGTGTTTAGTTTGCTTTGTGCGGCGCTAATTTAGGTGTTTTTGAGCGTTAGCTTCGGATTTTTGCTGCTTTGTGCAGCAAGTTTGCTCTCACTCGGCATTCGGTTTTTCAGCTTTTTTTGGGCCTTTTCGGCAAGAAGCTGGTCGGTCGTCTTGAGAAGTTTCGTTTTTATTTGCTCGATTTCCTGGAGAGTTTCGGCTTTCTCTATTTCGGCCTTGAGGCGTTCGTACTCAGCCTCGCGGCCCGCCGCCCAACATATTTGGTGTATGCAGCAGACTCAAATAGATCGGCAGCGTTTCGCTCAAGGCCGTTTCACACTTTCGGCTTGGCCATCTTTCGCCTCATCTCTTCTATCATTTCGGTGTGTTTGACGCCGCCGGATGAAATTGTGGGGGTAAGAATGAAAATAACCTCTGTGGCCTTTTCCTCAAAATCTTTACTTGAGAACAGTACGCCAAGAAGTGGAATGTCCTTGAAGAAAGGAACGCCGCGGACTACCGCTCGCTCCTCGCTTTTTCTCATACCGCCGATGACTAAGCTATCGCCTGGTTTTATTCGGTTTTCCGCGACTTCAATGGTACGCTCAGTAATAATCGATGTCTGAACAACGCCTTCCGGTTTGGATTTTGAGCCAAGCTGTATCTTCGTAGACAGACCTATGAAGCCGTCGGAATAGACATAAGGAGTGACCTCGAGTAAGTCTTCAACCCACTGATACTCGGTCAGGCTAAATGGCTCATCGAAGCCTTCTTTTATCAGTATCTTTTCGAGCGGGACGTTGTCCCTCATCTTGATAATACCTTTTTGGCCGTTTACCGTTTCGATAGTCGGGTTCATCAGGATTCTGAGGTATCCTCTCGAAACGAGCACATCAACTACAGCCCTGAACTCATGGCCGGTTATGCCCTGGTCTTTCCAGTAGCCGAGGTCCAGGCCGAATGTGGAACGCCTGGATTCTCGCAAAGAAGCGCCTGGGAACGCCGGCAGCAGGTTGCCGGAAGAGTCCGTTTTACCTCCGAGCGTCATTTTCTCGCCCAGCAGGTTCTCTATCTTGATTGTGGTTTCCCAGTCCATTGTTACGTCGGCGAAGCGTTCGAGTATCAGGCAGTTGATGTTTACCTGGATTGGAGGAACGTCAACCAGATTCAGAAACTCAATAGTCGCCTTAGCATCATCAACGGTAGGGCATTTGACAATCAACTGGTTTGTAGCGGGACTCTCGCTGACCGTATAGCCGAGTTGTTCTTTAATAAGAGTTGATAGCTTGTCCACCGTGTGATGCTTTGTAAAGTAGAACAGCTTCGCACCGTCTTTGCCTTCCATAATCCTGGGCTCAGCGAGGTAAATATCGGGCAGTGGGGTATTTAAGTTAGGCACTTCCCGAATCTGCGATAAATCTTCGAGTATGGTCTGCGACTGAATTTCTGTGGGTTTCTGGGCGAAAAAGTCCCCACAGCCGCCGAAACAGAGCAGCGAAAGAACGGGCAAAGCCCACAATAACCTTGGTCTATCGATGAATTTGAGAAGGTAGCTGAACATAACGAAACCACGCCTAACCCAACAAATATGGATTACATTTGTTATATCGTACTTTTTCTGAGCTGTTCATTAAAATTGTTCGGGTGGGCCAAAATATAATGACTAAGCTCACTCGCTGTGCTAATCTCTGAAAAATTGCTTAGCATTTTTTGTATTTGACGTGCAGCCGTGCTGATTTTATTCAATATTTTCTTAGAAGAAGCAACTTGCGCACGGTCCGTAGCGAAATTTTTTGCGGTAAAAGAGTGATTCTGAAGTGTGTAATTCTTCGGTAAACGGTCAGAACATAACAGTAGTCGTAGGATTGATATAAAACAGTCCAAATGCGTAAACTGCACGAATCCGCATCTTTAAGAGAGTTCGGAATTTCACTCTGAAGTTATGACGAGGAAAAAACACAAGTCGGTAACAGTTGGCTTCGTAGCGCTGGGCTGTCCGAAGAACATAGTCGACAGCGAAAGGATGCTGGCCGAAATCGCCCAGGCGGGCTTGGTAATAACCACCGAGCCCGAAAATGCCGACGTCGTGGTAATCAATACCTGTGGTTTCATCGCACCTGCCAAAGCCGAGGCGCTCGAAGCAATAGACGACGCTGTGGCCTGGAAGACCACCGGCACCGTAAAAAAGATAATCGTCGCAGGCTGCCTGCCGGAAAGATTGGGCCGGGAGCTACTTGACCAAGCTGATGGCATCGATGCCATTATCGGCCTCGGCCAGCGAGATGCAATAGTCCAGATAATCAAAAATACCCTCATCTCGGATGAAAAGGCGGCTTTCCTCGAGCACGCGTGTGAAACAACCCGAGCGGGTATACTCGATGATAGAGCGAGATTACTCATCAACTCCGGTCATTGGGCGTATCTTAGAATCAGCGAAGGCTGTGACCACCGCTGCTCCTTTTGCACCGTACCGTCAATCAGAGGCCGATTCCGAAGTAAACCTCAGGAGCTTATTCTGGCAGAGGCTGCTGAATTGGTCTCGGCAGGTGTAGTTGAACTAAACGTAATTGCACAGGATACCACCTATTACGGCCGGGATTTGAAAATAAAAAACGCTTTGCCTGCGCTATTGAAAGAACTCGAAGAAACTGCTGACTTGAGGTGGGTCCGGTTGATGTACGCATATCCTGCTGGAATTGATGAGGAGCTTATCGAAACCATCGCAGCCAGTGAGAAAATCGTTCACTATATCGATATGCCCATCCAGCATATAAACAACGAAATTCTAAAAGATATGCGCAGGCCCGATACGAAAGAACGCATCTGCTCTCTTATTGAAGAATTGCGCTCGGCCATTCCGGATATTGTGCTGCGGACGACCTTTATAGTCGGCTTCCCGGGAGAGACCGAGGAGCAATTCGCTGAGCTGCTCGAATTTGTCAAATGGGCCAAGTTTGATGCCCTGGGGTGCTTCAAATACTACCCTGAATCCGGTACTGCCGCAGCCAAGATGCCGGGCCAGATACCCGACCGGATAAAAGAAGAGCGAGTCGAAGAACTGATGCTGACCCAACAAAAAATCGCCTTTGCCAGGAACAAAAAGCTGCTCGGCGGCAAACTTACCTGTCTGGTTGATTCTATCGATGCAGGAGGTTCCGGAAAGGGCCGCTTCTACGGTCAGGCCCCCGATATTGACAGTGTGTGCCTGATAGAAAATTGCTCGGCAAAGCCGGGATGCTTCATCAGTACGAGAGTGGTTAACACAAAGGGCTACGATTTGATTGTCGAGCAAATTTAGTCTTGAACTATTTTACTAACAGGATAAACTTTGCGTTATGCTATGGTATATTCCGAACATCTTGACTTTTGCCCGGCTTGGCCTGACCCTTGTTTTCCTTGTTATGATTCTCTACACCCCCCCACCTTATGCCGAGAGCAGGACTTTCTTTCTTGATATCGCCTTCGTTGTTTTTGTCACTGCGGCCATAACCGATATGCTCGACGGTCCCATTGCCAGAAGACTGAACGTCACGAGCAAATTCGGCCGAATGATGGACCCGCTGGTCGACAAAGTGCTGGTTTGCGGCACTTTTATTTGTTTTGCAATAATCGGCGAGCCGAAGCTTTTTGGTCTTTCCTCCACCACCCTTGCAGTAATACATTGGACCGTTGCGGCCATACTTATCCTGAGGGAAGTCTATGTGACGGCATTGCGTCATATTGCGGAATCTCGCGGCGTCAACTTTGCCGCCACAGCCTCGGGCAAGGTAAAGATGTTTCTGCAATCGTTCGCTATCGGGACGGTGGTAATAAGAATGGCCCACGTCCAGACCGCCGCGTGGGGGTATTGGTTCACTACAGTGACATTTGTGGTTATGCTTGCCGTTACCGTTGTTTCAGGAATATGGGCCACCCAGCGAACATCCTGGAAACAGGTAACAGTCTCTTAGTCCTTATCTTCGATAAATGCGCTGTCCAATCCTTCCAGACCGGCCCAAGACCTTGTTTTTTTATCATAGCGGCTTAATATGCTCTCTGTGTCTTATTGGAGTATGAGTCAATAAATTCATCTGTAAGTGCAACAGGCGTCAAAGCCAATCTGTCAAAGATTTCTTGCTCCAATCTGAAGATTAACGGGTCAACTTTGGCTGTGTTAATCTTACTTTGAGCTTCTGTGCCGTGTAGAAAAGCGTTTCTTTTATGACCTTCCCTTAGTCTTGTCTTCAGTGGCACAATCCTATCGTGCATAACTCTCATATCGGCATAATAAAGCAATTTCTCTTCCCAGGTACTCGGCCTGGTCTTTTCATCCAGCATAGCCATATATCTGTGTTTTTTTACAGTTAAAGCAAGCGCAGGGTACTTTTCTTTTAATATGCTGTACGCAGCATTTTCGTGACCTGTGCCTTTATACGCTGCTCTTATCTGCTGCCATTTTGCCTCGTTTTGTTCGGTAACAGTCTGCTCAAAATTGCCGTAATCTAAATCCTTGAAATCACAAACCCTGACAATATCGTGCAGCAAACAAGCTCTATCCACCAAATCGACATCAACAGCTTCGCCTTTTTCTCTTAGTCTCTCCGCCAGAAAGACTCCTAACTTAGCCACAGCCAGACTGTGCTTTAGGATATGTGGCGGAACGTGATATTCTTTTATTATCTCGAAACACTGCCGGCGTGTTGGAAGATTAAATTTTTTCATTTATTAACTCAGCGACTTTCTTCCCGGATTTTAACATTCCGCCAAAAATCGGCCCCATCCTCGGCAAATTAAAAACAGCGCACACAGACATACCACTAACATAGAGTCCCGGATAGACTCCGCCTGTTTTTTCTACCACGCCGGCTTCAGACGTCTCCACGTCCATAAAACTCTCCCCTAACCCTTTCGGGTAAAGCTCCGGCTTTCGTTTTTTCAGCATTGCAACTATTTCAGCCGGATGGCCTGTCGCATCAATAAGGCATTTGCAGGAAATGCAAAAGGGGTCAACGTGCAGGGCCGCCATTCTTATAGCGGTGCTGTTAACCACCACCCCTTCAACTTTATCCTTTTTTAGGATAATATCTTCAGCTTCGGTCAAATTGAATATTGCTGCTCCTGCTCTTTTTGCTTTATATGCAAGAGCTGTGGCAAATTCTATTGCATCTGCCACATACAAATCACCCTTTTTTTCTGTAGAGACGCCGACCTCGTCCAAAATATCGTTGTCTTCAACGGCAATTACATTATAGCCCGCAGCGCCTCCCCAGATACCTCCGCCTATGGAAAGCTTTTTCTCGACTATGGTGGTCTTGACCCGCGCCTTTGCCAGATAGTAGCCCGCGGCCAGGCCGGCAGGCCCTGCGCCAACTATAACCACGTCATTTTCAAGATGCTCGGATAACCTTCTGGAATACTCTTCTATAATAGTCCTCGAAATATCAATTTCTATCATTTTTGCTTCCTTTCCCTTCTCTTTTTAAAGTTCAAAAAACAACTTACTACCAACAAAAATGCACTCCCGCCCGTTAGAAGTCCGGACCGAGCCTGCGCCAATCTGAGTTCACGATTCACTTCCAACGGGGCCCGCAAAAGGAGTGCACAAAAGCTAAAGACTTAAAACTTAAAACGAAAAACTATAATTCAAAAGTCAAAATTTTCTATGTTTTTACCATAATTTTGCACTTTGCGTTTTCCGTTTTACACTTTTAACTGCCTCCCTTCGCAGGTCCTAACCTGATCAGGTTCGTAGGGTCACCGCAAATTTTGCGCTCTCTCAGCCTCAGCGGGTCTTCACCCGGCCTTCGGCTCCCCTGGCACATCAAGAATTCCTAAACATATTGTAATACATGAGGTGTTTAAGCTGCAAGTGTTTTTCATGATTTCTTCGATAGCAGACCGGCTCTGGAAGCAAGCTCTTTTGAAAGTGGGCGTTAGTTGTCCGTCGGTTCGGGCCAGCGTAGTGCTTGCATCAACTGATCTATTTCTGTGTCAATCTGACTGTGATATTGCTTTGGATATGTGATACGGTATTTGATAAACCAGTCTCCGTGGGTGAATAGGTATGCTTTCGATATAACAATCTGCCGGCCGGTCAGAGTCAGTCGCTCGTAACTAAAGGTGACGCCCATGCCTTGCACTACTCCGCCAGTCTGGTTGAGCTGGACATTAGCCTCCGAAAGCAGCTTTGCACGGGGATGGAGGGTGCGGATGGCGTTTTTTACTCCCTTGAGCTCATTTCGCAATAGACCTGCTGAAGACAGACCTTTGGCAGGCTGAGCCGGGTGGATGTAAACGGTCACAAAAGCTATCTTGGATACTAACCGCTTCAAGTCGTAGCCCACCGATACATTATACCCTAATTGGTCGTAGCGGCGGATTTGCGCGCGCTGGAAATAACCGACACTTTCTGGAAAAGCCATCCCAGATGGCTCGTGAATGTAAGTCCCTTCTACTTGGACGACGGTTCCTCCCAGTGGCAACGGTGTTTCCGCTGCAAGAAAGGGCTTTCCCAAGAAGATTTCGGATTTCTCCATGGGTTCCATACAGATCATAATGAAGTATTCCTTGCCGAGTGTGGGGGAAAAGTTTTCTGATGGTGGCGGAAGAATCTGCTGAAACCCGTCGGGCACTTTCCCTACCGTGACAGTAAAATCCCTGGCAGGAACACCGAACGTGGCTTGTACCATCCATACTGATGTAAAAAATCCTAAGTTCTCGGCCTTACAACCTTCCAATACGTCCGTTGTGTGAGAAAGACCCGGGATAACAAGCTCAGGTGGATCAGGTTCGATGTAGTTGGGTCCCCTGACGAAGACGTTAACCATTACTACCTTCTTGTCCCAGTCCTGTTTACTGAGCTTAAATGTGTTGGGCCATTCAGCGACAGGTATCGGAAACGACAGCTTGATGGTCTTACACCCGGTTAAAAATGCTACTAAACAAAGCAAAACGAATCCGAGCACGAGCTTGGGGAGCAGCTTTTCTATCATGCGGTTAGGGCCCATATGGTTCCTCTGCCAATCTTGTCATCTGAAGTTCGCAGATTGCATTTGACAAATTATAATACCGAGCGGTTATAGCCACAAGATCTTTTGTAAACCGGCGGAGAAAAGCTTTGCTGCGTTGGCAACTTGACATCGGTCAGTGCAAAGCCTATCATATTCCAAAAACAATATTCTTACGGACGGTTCGAGTTATGTCAGGTAAAGGATTTACCCCGTTAGAGAACAAGAGGAAAAAGTCTCTAACGGGGTTTACGCATCTTCATCTGCACAGCCAGTATTCGCTGCTTGATGGGGCGATTAGCTTCGACAAATTGCTCAGACGCTGCAAAGAACTGGAAATGGAAACGATAGCGGTTACCGACCACGGCAATATGTTCGGCGCCGTCGAGTTCTATACAAAGGCCAGGTCTGCGCACATCAAGCCGATAATAGGCATCGAAGCATACGTTGCACCACGCAGCAGATTCGACAGGCAAAAGTGCAGTATCAGCGATGCGGCCTATCATCTGATACTCTTGGCAGAAAATAATACCGGCTACAGGAATTTGCTGAAGCTGGCCAGCGCTGGTTTTACCGAAGGATTCTACTACCGCCCGAGGATTGATAAGGAAATCCTGGCCGAATTTAGCGAAGGTTTGCTTGCCACCTCGGCGTGTCTCAAAGGCGAGATTCCCGCCCAACTGGTAAACGGCAACGATAAGGCTGCGGTTGCCGCTGCCGAAAGCTATCTGAAGATATTCGGCCCGGACCGGTTCTTCATCGAGGTCCAAATCCACGAAGATGATGAGTACCAGGTGCGGGAGGCACTAATCGCGCTTGCCAATAAGATGGGACTGGGCCTGCTTGCAACCAACGATGTGCACTTTTTGCAGGCGGACGATTACGAAGCCCACAATTGCTTATGCTGCATAAGCACCGGCAAAAACACCGACGACCCTACCAGACTTATTTATCCGAGAGACGTTTTCTTAAAGAGCACCGAGCAGATGCGCCAGCTTCCAAAGCTCGAAGCTCGAAATTCGAAATTTCAAACCGACTGGAACAGGGCCTGTGATAATACCCTGGCTATTGTTGAGCGATGTAATGTTGAGCTTGACTTAAAACACCGTCATGCGCCCCGATTTAAACCTGCCGATGGCTCGACACCGGAAGATTTTCTCACTAAGATTTGCTACGAAGGGGCAAAGCAGCGATACGGCCAAATCACCGAGCAAATAAAAGCCAGACTTAACAGAGAGCTGGACGTAATCGAATCGAAGGGTTTCGCCAGCTATTTTCTTATCGTCTGGGACTTCTGCAATTACGCCCACCAAAATCATATCCCGGCAGGCGCCAGGGGCAGCGCCGTCGGCACAGTTGTCGGATACTGCCTCGGCCTGTGCAATGTTGACCCCATCCGATACGACTTGCTTTTTGAGCGATTTATGGACCCGCAGCGCGATGAAATGCCAGATATTGACGTCGATATATGTCAGGCTAACCGAGCGAAAGTCATTGATTACGTCCGCCAGAAATACGGCCACGTTGCGCAAATCATAACCTTCGGAACAATGAAGGCACGTGCTGTTATCCGCGACGTTTGCAGGGTACTCGGCGTTCCGTTACCAGAAGCCGACAGATTGGCCAAGCTCGTCCCCACTTCTCTTGACATGACACTGGACAAAGCCTTGAGGACTGAGCCGCAGTTAAAACAGGCCTATGAACAAAGCGACCAGACCAGGAAAGTAATTGATATCTGCAAAAGGCTCGAAGGCCTTACCCGCCACGCATCAACCCACGCCGCCGGCGTCGTCATTGCCGATGAGCCGTTGACCAATTTCATACCTCTTTATAAAGCGGCAGGCTCCGATGACATCATAACCGCCTACGAAGGGCCTGTAGTTGAAATGGTCGGCCTGCTGAAGATGGACTTTCTGGGACTAAAGACCCTGAGCGTATTGGAGCTGGCCCGGCAACTCGTAAAAGATATTAGCAGACAGGATATCGACCTGGAAAAAATTGACCTTGACGACCCCGGGGTCTTTGAGCTGTTCGCAAACGGCAAGACAAAAGGGATTTTCCAGTTTGAGTCCGGCGGGATGCAGGACCTGCTGATGAAGATGAGGCCGGACAGAATTGAAGACCTCATCGCCGCCAACGCACTGTACCGTCCGGGGCCCATGATACTGATTCCTGATTATGTCGACCGCAAGCACGGCGCAAAATGGGACCTGCCGCACCCGATTATGAAAGAAATCCTCGATGAAACCTACGGCATTATGGTTTATCAGGAACAGGTGATGCGCATCTGCAATCGCCTCGGTGACATCCCGCTGCGGGAGGCCTATACCTTAATTAAAGCAATAAGCAAAAAGAAAGCCAGGACGATTGCCAAGGAGCGCGAACGATTTATAGCAGGCTGTGTCGATAAAGGCTTAAGCAGAACGCAGGCCCAGCAGATTTTCGAACTTATCGAGCGATTTGCCGGCTACGGCTTTAACAAAAGTCACTCAACGCGCTATGCCATCATCGCATACCAGACCGCCTATATGAAGACCTATTGGCCCGTCGAGTATATGGCTGCTCTTCTGACCTACGAGATGGATAACATCGATAAGGTCGTGGATTACATCGCCGAGTGCGGAAGAATGGATATCGAAATCCTGCCGCCGGACATCAATGAAAGCGGTGTCGATTTCACGCCCCTTTACAAAAAGGGCGATGATGAGAAGAAGAAAGGTGTCATACGTTTTGGCCTGGCGGCGGTTAAGGGCGTTGGCGAAAAGGCCGTCGAGCAAATCATTGCAGCCCGTGAAAAAACCGGCCGATTCCAGAGCCTCTTTCATTTTTGCGAGAATGTCGACCTGCGAGCAGTCAATAAGCAGGTCATCGAAGCCCTGATAAAGGCCGGCGCTTTTGACAGACTCGGGGGAACCCGCCCTCAAATGATGGCAGGCCTCGAAAAAGCAATGCAAATTGGAGCGGGTTTCCAGGCCGACAAACAAAACGGCCAGATGACCTTCTTCGGCCAAATGGTCAAAGGTGACGACTATTCCCAGGACCATAAGCAGTTGCCGAACGTCCCTCCCTGGCCCGAAATGCAGATGCTCGCTTATGAAAAACAGGTGCTCGGCTTCTATGTCACCAGCAACCCCTTAAGCCATCACGCCGAGACAATAAACCTCTATTCGACCGTCAATACCTCACAACTGACTGACTTCGGCCAGGACCGGCAAATCGTAATCGGCGGAATGATAGCGAAAATAAGATACCATATTACGCAAAAGGGCCGAAACGCCGGCTCAAAAATGGCTGTCTTTGTCCTCGAAGACCTGCAGGGCTCTGTCGAAGCGGTGATGTTCCCCGATGTGCTGAACGCATTCGGCGACCGGTTAGTCAAAGATACGGTCGTTTTTGTAAAGGGCAAGCTCGATTACAGAAGGGAAGAACCGAATATTATTGCTGTGGAGCTGATACCCATAGACGATGTTAGAGAAAAGCTGGCCGCCAAAGTCAGAATAAAACTGGACGCTAAAGACGTTACCGAACAAAAGGTGGCTGCGATAAAGAGCATCTGTCGGCACCACAAGGGCAGAAGTCCTGTTTATGTAGCAGTACAAACCGATAAAGGCAGAGTTTATGCAGCCGCGGACAAGAGCTTATCCGTCAACCCCGACCTTGACTTCTGCAGAAAGATGCGACAGGTCGTCGGCCCGGAAAACTTCCAACTGACAAAATAAGAATTTTAGCCACAGATTTCACAGATTTGTAAAGGAAAAATTATTATGTGGTTACCGAAAGATGAAAGAGAGCTGTTGAAGTCTTTTTATCATAAATCAGAAAAAACAAGAGAAGTTTTTGAGCTTACGATTTATGAAGCAATGAAAATTTTGGGATTCAAGGAAAAAAAGGCATCGAAGCTAACTACCGACGAAAAATGGGCTATGGTTTTCAATGCTAATGATGACCTTAAAGATCGGAAGCTCATAAATTTTGGGCTTGAGGAACACGTTTTCAAAATAAATTTAACTCTTAATGGATTGGATTTAAGCAGGAAGTATAATTCATTTTTGATACGCAGCGGCCTTCGCTTTAAAGAATATAAAGATCATTGGATTTGGCTGATTGTTAGTTTTCTCGGAGGAATAATCGGAGCGTTGATAGTAAACTGGTTATCAAGAGGAGACTAAAATGAATGCGATACCTGGGGATACTACTATCGAAGCTGCTAGAAAGCAGTTTGAAATCCTGCGGAGACTGGGGCCGGAAGTACGCCTTAAAATGGCATTTGAGATGAGCGATAATCTTCGCAGTATCGTCGAATCGGGTGTAAGAGGACGTAATCCCGATTACAATGAACAAAAAATAAAGCAAGAAATTCTACGGCTTATGATTGGCGAAGCTCTATTTAAGCAAGTCTACCCTGATATCGAGACACAGATATGACAAGTCAAGAAAACTTCTTAGAAAGACTGATTAAGAAATTGGAGGAGCAGAATATCCCATATATGCTCTCCGGTTCAGTCTCAAGCAGCCTTCATGGTCAGCCGAGAGCGACAAACGATGCTGATATCGTTATAGCACCCGCAGAAGAACAGCTCATTGTTTTTGTAAAATCTCTTGGCGATGATTACTATGTCAATCCGGATGCTGCGCGTGACGCCTTTAAGAGCAATTCGGTGTTCAATGTGATTGATATTCAAAATAGCTGGAAGGCTGATCTTATTATCCGTAAGAACCGCCCCTTCAGCAGAGAAGAATTTCAACGAAGGCAAAAAGCTAATATAATGGGTTTAGATGCTTGGGTAGTCTCACCGGAAGATATAATTTTAAGTAAACTGGAGTGGGCCAAAAATAGTAAATCCAACCAACAATTTCAGGACGCCCTTGGAGTTGCAACGGTCCAATATGATCATCTCGATAGGGATTATCTGCATAAGTGGGCCAAAGAACTGCAGGTAGACGGCTTTCTTAAGCAACTCCTCGACCGAGCAAAGAAACTTACAGATTCAAAGTAGGAAATCAAATTTGAAAAATAAATTAAGCGGCAAATTTATAGTTCTCGATGGGCCGGACGGCTGCGGGAAGAGTACGCAGGCAAAACTGCTGGCACAATGGCTGCAAGAGCAGGGCGTTCCGACAGAGATGTTCCGCGACCCCGGCGGTACCACTATCGGCGAAAAGATAAGACGAATCCTGCTCAACCCCGAACACATCGTGATGAGCACACCAATGGAAGTCTTGCTTTATATGGCGGCCAGAGCACAGCTCTGGGCTGAGAAAATAGCTCCTGCGCTAAAAAGTAACAAATGCGTCATTCTCGACCGATGGCTCTCAAGCACCTGCGCCTATCAGGGCTACGCCGGCGAATTCGGGATGGAAAAGATTATAAAAATTGCAACAGACTGTCTCGAAAGAGTCTGGCCCGATTTGACAATTGTTCTCGATGTGGATTTGGAAACCGCAGCGCAGCGATTGAATCGCAAGCTTGACAGGATGGAGGCCAAGGGCGAGGGCTACCACCAGCGGGTCCGCGAGGGATTCTTGAAACTGGCCAAAGAACAGAAAAACTTCTTGGTAATCGATGCTGCCGGCGACATCCAAGCAGTTCACAAAAAGATAATAGAAGTAGTTAAGGGATTTTAGCCACAGATTTCACAGATTACACTGAATTAAAAATAACTTTTTGGCACAAATGGCCGAGTACAAACATAAGGAGTTAACCAGTGAGATTATTAACGCTGCTCATACTGTTCACAATGAGCTTGGTTACGGATTCTTAGAGAGAGTGTATCACAAGTCATTGTTTATAGAGCTAAGTAAGAGAGGTTACAGCGTAGAATTTGAGAAACCGGTCGAAGTTCGTTACGATAATCAAGTT
Organism: uncultured Pirellulales bacterium; assembly: GCA_964582985.1. GTDB lineage: Bacteria > Planctomycetota > Phycisphaerae > Sedimentisphaerales > Anaerobacaceae > CAZQYB01. Next base: position 25,531 of record CAZOUM010000006.1, read on the forward strand.
GTTGGTGAATTTTCTGCCGACCTTTTAGTTGAAAACAAGGTAGTAGTTGAAGTCAAGGCTGCGGACAAATACGCCAATGTTTTTGAGGCACAACTACTGAACTACTTAAAGGCCATGGGACTCGAAGTGGGCTTGATTATCAACTTTGGCGCATCTGTTGAAGTCAAACGTATGGTTTTATAAATGAAGAAGTATATCTGAGAAATCTGTGTAATCTGTGGCCAATATTATATGTCACTCAAGGAAATTTTTTGCCAGGATAAAGCGATTTCAATCTTGCAGCGGGCTTTTGCCGCAGGCAAGTCGCCGCACGCATATATCTTCGCCGGGCCGGAAGGCGTCGGCAGGTTCAAGACCGCCAGCGAATGGGCCAAGATGCTGCTTTGCAAAAATCCCGTGACCGAAAATGGTTTCACCGATAGCTGTGGCTCGTGCGAGTCCTGCCGAGTGTTTGAGGCCGACTCGCACGCCGATTTTCATACGGTCTATAAAGAATTGCGTGAATTTACGACGGATGGCAAAGGCAAACCGCCGCCCGTTGATTTGCCGAAAGATGTCATTCGAGAATTTCTAATCGACAAAGTATCGGCAAGGCCCACCTTGTCGAAAAGAAAAGTCTTTGTCGTCAGCGAAGCCGAAAGGCTGAACAATCACTCGCAGAACTGCCTGTTGAAAGTTTTAGAGGAGCCGCCCGATTATTGTACTATTATTCTGCTCTGCACACGCTTGGAAAAACTACTGCCTACAATCAAATCAAGATGCCAGATAATTCGCTTCGGCCCCATCGCTGAAGAGAGGATAATCGAAGGATTAAAGGAAATAGGTATAAACCAAAAGCAGGCGCAATATTGGGCCAGGCTCGCTCAGGGCAGTTTAGGACAGGCCTTGCGGTGGGCCAGGCTTGAGCTTGCCGACGCGAACCTGTATGAAACCAAGAAAGAGTTGATAGGCTCTCTTTCGAGTTATCGGTATGCCGAATCGCAGGAATTGTCTGTCTGGCTTTTGAGTGAAAGCAAGAGAATTGCCGCCGCTTGGTTTGACCTGGACAAAACCACCAGCAAAACCGATATCAATCGAAGGGCCCAAAAAACTCTCGTGCAAATAGTCATATCAGCCTTGCATGATGCAATGATATTAAACATCGCAGGGACAGAAGGAATCGTCAATTCCGACCAGGCCGAGCAAATAAGAACCTTGAGGCAGCGTTTTGACCCCGAGCGGTCGGCGGAAAAAATCGCCGATTGCTACAAGAGCCTCCGTTGGATTGAATCCAACGTTAACGAAAGACTTATTTTCGAGCAGCTATTGTTAAACCTCGCTGATTCTGATAAAATAAAGCTTTGGCAACAGTAACCCTGACGTGCGTATTAGAACAGGCAATTGGAATGGCAAAAACCACGGCACCAAGGCCTAAGCAGGCAAAACATAAAAAATATATGTTGGTTCGCTACGGCCGGATGGATACACTCGGCTGGTTCGAACATAAGGAGACCCAAATACCGAGATCGCCCCGCCGAGTCGTAATAAAAACCGACCGGGGCCTCGAATTGGGACAGCTCACAGGACAGCTTTGCCCCTACAGGGGGGGACAATTCAGATTAAACCAGGAGCAGGTCAAAAAATATTTTGAAGACAGCGAGGTTGATTGCCTGTGCGAGGTGGCCGGCAAGTTCGTTCGATATGCAACCTCCGAGGACATAAGCGAAGAAAGGCACCTTGAGAAAATCGCAAATGATGAGATGGAATACTGCAGGCAGCTCATCAAAGAACTGGACCTGCCGATGAAAATTGTTGATGCAGAACACGTATTTGGCGGCGAGCGTATTATCTTCTACTTTATGGCTGACAGCAGGGTGGATTTTCGCCAACTGGTCAGAAAACTTGCACACGAGCACCAGACAAGAATCGAAATGCGCCAGATCGGCCCGCGTGACGAAGCCAAGCTTCTTGCCGATATCGAAAGCTGCGGGCAGGAATGCTGCTGCAAGAGATTTCTTAAGACATTGAAACCGGTCAATATGCGAATGGCCAAGATGCAAAAGGCCACGCTCGACCCGGCGAAGATATCAGGCTACTGCGGCAGACTAAAGTGCTGCCTGCGATATGAGGATAAGACTTATACGGAACTTAAAGAGCGACTCCCCAAAAAGAACACCAAAGTAAAAACAGCACGTGGTGAAGGTAAAGTCGTTGACACGCATATTTTGACTCAGCTTGTTGTTGTAGAGCACGGCGAAGGAGTAAGGGTCGCTGTTCCGGTCGAAGAAATTGAGCTAATTTCCACACCTGAAAGCGTGGATGAGAAACAAGATATTGCAACGGACGATAGGAACCAAGAGAGCCAAAAAACCCAAACGCAGTGATTATTTCAAGGGAACGCTATGCCTCGAAAAATCGCGGTGACATCTGCTTTGCCTTATGCAAACGGCCCAATACACATTGGGCATCTGGTGGAGTATCTGCAGACCGATATCTGGGTCCGCTTCCAGAAAATGTGCGGCAACCAGTGCCTTTACTTCTGCGCCGATGATGCCCACGGCACGCCCATTATGATAAGCGCACGTGCAGCCGGCATAAGTCCGGAAAAGCTGATCGAGCGCATGCACAAAGAGCACATAGCAGACTTCAGGGGCTTTTACGTCGAATTCGATAACTATTATACAACGCATTCGGACGAAAATAGACGGTTTAGCGAACGGATTTTCGATTCGCTAAATCGAGCCGGCTCAATCGCTAAACGAAGTGTTGAACAGGCTTATTGCGAAAAATGCGGGATGTGGCTGCCGGACAGATATATTCGCGGCACCTGCCCGCGCTGCAAAGCTCAGGACCAGTACGGTGATTCCTGTGAAGTTTGCAGCGGCACCCACAGGCCAACCGAACTGATAGACCCAAAATGTGCTACGTGCGGCACCGAACCTGTCCGCAAAAAAAGTGAGCATTATTTTTTCAAACTTGCTGATTACGAACAACAACTAAAGCAGCTTATTGCCGGAGGGTACGTTCAGCAATCCGCCGCCAAAAAACTCGATGAATGGTTCAAGGCCGGCCTGAAAGACTGGGACATATCCCGCGACGGACCTTATTTCGGCTTCAAAATACCCGGTGAAGAAAACAAGTTCTTTTACGTCTGGCTCGACGCTCCCATCGGATATATGGCCTCTGCCAGGAATTACTGTGACAAAAACGGCCTCGATTTCGACAAGCTTTGGAACAGCGACGAATATGAGCTTTACCATTTCATTGGAAAAGACATCATGTATTTCCACGCGCTCTTTTTCCCGGCAACACTGATGGGCTCGGGCTTCCAAACCGCGAACAAGCTTTTCATCCACGGCTTTCTAACCGTAAACGGCGAAAAAATGAGTAAGTCACGCGGGACTTTTATTAAAGCGAGCACATATCTAAAGTATCTCGACCCTGAATACCTGCGCTATTACTACGCAAGCAAACTGACCCCCGGTATCGACGATATCGACCTGAACACGGACGATTTTGTAAATAAAATCAACTCCAATTTGGTCGGCAAATTCGCAAACCTGGCATCACGCTCAGGCCCAATGCTAACAAAGAACCTGGCTGGACAGCTCGGCCGGTTGGATGGGCGGGCCAGGGAACTGATAGATAAGCTCATCGCTGCAAAAGACCAAATCATCCAGGGCTATGAGAGCCTCAACTTCGCTGCCGTCGTTCGGACAATCACCGCTCTGGCCGATGAGGCTAATCGGCATGTCGAACAGAACCAGCCATGGGTAACTGTTAAAACAGATTTAGAAAAAACCCGCACCACGCTGACTGCCGTGATAAACGCAGTTAAAATCCTGACGATTTACTTAAAACCGATATTGCCTAAATACACTGAAAAAATCGAAAAATTTCTCAACGTTGACGAACTGAAATTTGCCGACATCGAAACAATATTAGAGAACCACAAAATAAGTGAGTTTGAAAGACTGGTTGAAAGGATTGATAGAAGCGAGGTCAATAAGATGATGGAAGAAAGTAAGCAAGCTCAAAGCCTGGGGCCGGCTGCGACAGCTCCAGCCGAGCCTATTAAGCCGGAATGCGCAATCGAGGATTTTGAAAAGATTGACCTGCGAATCGCCAAAGTTGTAAAGGCCGAGCCGGTCAAAGGCGCCGATAAACTACTGCGGCTGGATTTGGATGTGGGCGGACCGCAAAAAAGCGTCTTAGCCGCCATAGCCCAGGCGTACAAACCAGATGAGCTGGTCGGCAAAATCGTAATCTATTTTGCGAATCTAAAGCCGAGAAAGATGAGGTTTGGTCTTTCGGAGGGTATGATTTTAGCGGCGGGAACCGGCGGAAAAGATATCTTCATGCTCTCAGCCGATACCGGAGCAAAACCCGGCCAAAAGGTGCTTTAGCTCTTGGAAATGAAGAAAAAGTTTGAACAAATCGCCAGAGAAGACGGACGATTCAGCCCGCAGGCGCTGAGGTTCGTCCACGAGGGACTGGGTTATACTCTAAAAAAGGTTGTTGCTAAGCCCGGCCATGTCGGGGGCCAGGGCCTCTGCGAGGGACTCAAACGTCTGGCGACAAAGAAGTGGGGCAGACTGGCAGTGTTGGTATTAAATAGCTGGGGGCTTAAAACCACTCGCGATTTCGGTGAAATCGTTTATCTGATGATAAGGCACAAATGGATGAGCACTCAGCCGACCGATTCAATCGACGATTTCAACGACGTCTACGACTTCAAAACCGTCTTCAAAGACAAATTCGAATTCTAAGCTGTTGGCTCAAAATATCCTGTTGCGATTTTGCGTGGTCTTGTCGACTTGCTGGAACTAAGCAGGATAAAAATCTCAAAAGCCAAAACAAAATGCCGGATTAGTGGGCTACTCCTTGTCCAGTGCGCGGAATATCCCCGTCTCTTCAATAATCACAGGATAGCTTTCAACAGTCGAGGGTATCTTAGCTTGCAGCTCTTCTGGTTTCATCGACGCAAGAATCTTGATGCAGGGCTTACCTTCGGACATACCAATTCCGGTCCCTACAACTCCGGGTAGAGCCATCCACTCATCTGTTTTATCTTTAAGGACTTCTTCAATAGTCCTTGCGGGCATACGTTTTCCTTTCTCAGAGTCGCCGGCACTGCTGCGGGAACAGCCGCTAAGACCACCGGCTGTGCTCACGGCACCAATGCTCAGCAGAACAATTACAATCTGTTTGGCCATCGATAGATTTTTATCCTGCCAGCCTTTAGCAAAATAGAACCCTATGCGCCCTGTATACCTCCGACGTAATACGGACAACCACAGTGGCTGGCATTTATGCCATACACATACCGCATCCGATAGGAGATTTTTTAGGTATCACTATTCGCCATCAATAGTAACGCCAAAGGCATCAAGCACCGGCCCAATCGGATTGGCGACCGTAACTTGAAGAACACCATTCAAATAACCACCGGCAAACAACAATCCAACGGGATTCTTGTCAGGGTCCGTCACCACAAGGGAGCCGGAGTCGCCCGCCGCGCTAAAGGTACTTGGCGCGATCAGTACCTGATCCACAAATCTCGCGTATTTTGGATTGGCCTCGGTGCCATAATTAACGTTGATGGTGGCATTAATCAAAGTAACCGTCCCTTTTGTTAGCGAGGTCGTCCTGCCATATTTCTGTACCGTCTGATCCACAGCAGCCGCGACAGGGACAGACTTGGGTTTGCCATAGCCGTTTGATGGTGTGGCATTGCCAAGATTACCCGTTGAGCTAACAGCAATGGCCGCATCAATTGTGTTGTTGGCAGTCGTAGAAAAAACAATAGGCTCAAAAGCAGCCAGCGTACCGATGACGTCTTTGGACTTAATTGCGCATTGAGGTTTGGCATCGTAGCGCCCCGGCTGCAATACCCGGCTGCCGATGGGAGCATTGTTCTCCAAAGCGTAGACGTGATTGTTGCTCAAAGCGTATACCTTGCCATCTGCATCTTTTACTCTGCAGCCAATTGTTCCCGACGAGCACTCACCTTCGTTACCGGTCGAGACGCCGATTGGAACCGGCCGGTCACACCTTTTCTTGGGATTTATCTTTTTCCCATTGCCCGGTTTGCCCGGTTTGTCGGGTTTGCCGGGTTTGCCGGGTTTGCCACCTGGTGCCAATGCGTAGAATTTGCCCGTTGCTACTGTCTGGACTGTCACATCGTCGAGCTTCTTTGGGATGCCGGCAACGCCCTGTTTTCCTGTAAGGACCGTGACTACCAGCTTATTGTTCTCGTCAAGCCCGATAGCCGTGCCCACCACGCCCTTGATTTTCATCAGACGGGCGGTGTGCTTTGCCTGGACTTCTTTGACGCGCTCGAAAGCCGCATCCTTACCGCCTTGGGCCGACAGAACATCCGAAAGAACCAGCAGCCCAAGAATAGCGACGGCTACCAATAGTACCTTGAAAAAAGTTCGCCTCGACATAATTTTACTCCTTTCTTCGATTCGTACAGATTATTATATTTGGCGACAATTAAACTGAATGCTTTCGCAGAATCATTATGTGTTTCCTTTTCACACCGTATCCTCCACAACAAATAAGCTGCAATTTGACCGTGCGCCTTCCAGAATTTCCTCGCAGAACAGCTTACCAGATTAAACTGCAAGAGTCAACAAATTTATCTGAATATTTCGTTAATTTTTGAGAATTTACGCGGAGGCCTGACCCGGCTTACAGCGTTTGACCAAGTCAAGACAGGAACTTCAAAAAGATTTTTTTGCAACGCTTAACCACTTTTCCTGAATCACCACTCTCGGCGATGTCTGCAAGTTCAAAATTGTCCTCAAGGACCAATTCAAATTCCAAATTATCTTTCCTCTGAAGTATTCATACCAGGTTTAGCTCCATGAAAACAGTGCCCTCGATAGGGTTATATCGATACGGCTCTATCTCTTTGAATCCCAGAGACACGTATAGCGCTCTCGCTGTCTCCATTGACGGGACTGTATCCAAGCGTATGCAAGTGTAGCCCACCTTTCTGGCCTGCTCGATAATTGCTTCAGCCAGCGCTATGCCAATTTTCAGGCCTCTCAAATCCGGCCTGACATAAAGCCTTTTCATCTCGCATATACTCTCGCTTAACTTCCCCAGCCCGACACATCCGGCAACCTGTTCTTGATACACAGCAAGCAGCAAGCAACCTTCGGGCGACGCGTAATCGCCGGGAAGATTAGCCAATTCTTCTTCAAAACCCTGAAAACCCAGATCAAAGCCCAAGGAATCAGCATATTCAACAAAAAGCCCCTTAATTATTTCAAAATCTTCATCATTTTTAACCGGATAAATTTTAAGCATACCCTTACATCCTTGAACTTTTGTTGATAAAACTCATTTGCACGCTGATCTTCGCAGCACATACTGCAATTGTTCCGAATCAGGTTGACATTCTTTTTTATAGTTTCTGAAAGCATCTTCAATGGAGAATCCGTTATCCGAAAAAAGTTTCTCCAACTCTGATGGATAAAAATACCGTCGTCGGAGTGTGAATTCTTTTTTCGAGACCTTTCCATTCGGCGTTGTTACCTCGAATATAAGTTGGCGGGTCTCTATTTGTCGGTCCTTGTCCATTGAATAAACATTCCATCCTCTAATTTTGTTGTTCGTTATAGCGTCAACAGTATCAACCCTTTGTACCGGCTCAGCAGGACACCGCTCAATCCGTTTAAGCGGCAGAAAGACATCTATCAAGATGCGTCCTTGAGGTGCCAGATGCAGTTTAAGTCGCTCCAAAGCTTCTTTTTGCGCCTGTGATGTTAATAGATAATTGAAAGCATCAAACGGGACCATGATTAACTTGTATTTATTCCCAAGGTCGAAAGCACACATATCAGCATTTATGACCTGAATTCTGGCCTGAACATCCGGGGGCTCGTTGCACAAATGAGACTTTAATACATCTATCATTGCTGCTGAAACTTCAATAGCCACTATTGATTTACCAGCCTTAACAAGTGGTAGGGTTAATCTGCCCGAACCTGCTCCAATCTCAAGTATTGACGATTCCACTTGCTCAGCGTAGTCAAGATAAAAAGACAGATCACCCAACCAATCACCGACGTACATATCATAAAACGCAGCAAAATCTGCATAAATATCAAGCATTTTCTTATTATCCAATTTAATTGCTTTCAATAGCTCGATGGTGAAGATTTATGCATCTTCCACCAGGATTGCTTTTACTTTGTCCGTAAGAACTCGGCCTTTGTGCTTGTGTTCTTCGCCTGTGGGGATAAATAGCCCGTCGCCCGGCCCGAATGTAATTACATTTCCATCAAAGTCTATTTCTATTTGCCCTTCAAGAATGTAGCCGATGTGTCCCTTTGTGCACCAATCAGGCTCAACAAACTCCCTGGTAAACTCTGCTAAACGCAGCTTTCTGCCGCCTTTTTCGTAAGCCTTAAATCGAACACCAGCCATGGGACTCTGCCACGGTATCGATTCAAAATCCACTCTATACTGCCCCATCTTAAGCTACTCCTAAAGAGTTTAATGACAAAACTCACCTGCCGGCACAAATCGCTGGCGAAAGTCAAGCCAGGAATTTCAGAATGATGTTCTTATAATATTCAACGGCATTTTCAATATCGCTAATTTCGATGTATTCATCCGGCTTATGGCAAACCTCGGACTTGCCCGGGCCGAAGATTACAACTGGTGCTCCCAAAGCGGCAAAGTGAGGGCCGTCTGTAGTAAAACCAACAGCTTTGGTCTGGCCGATTCCAACGGCAGAACAAAAGTCCTTAACAAAGCCGCAGTCATTGTCGGTCTCCATTGCCCCAACTTCTCGCACAATGGACACTTCCGCATCAAACTGAGGATTTTCTTGTTTCAAGTTCGCAAAGATTTTTTGAAAATCCCCAATAATATCTTGATGGTGCTGGCCCGGCACAGTGCGAATATCAATCCCGATACTGCACTTGTCCGGAACGACGTTCATCGCTTTGCCGCCGGAGATGGTATTTATGCTCATAGAGCACCCACCCAATAGTTCGTGGGGCTCGAAGACAATCTTATAATTTTCCAGTTGGTCTAAAACAGCTTTCATCGAAGTTATCGAATTGACACCTAACTCCGGAGTCGAGCCGTGGGCGGCTTTACCTTTGGTTGCTACTTCAAGCCACAGCATTCCGCGATGAGCGGTGACAATCTCGAAATCGGTCGGCTCAGGCAGAACCACGCCTGCCAGAGTCGGCAATTTATCCTTGTAGTTGCTGACAAATCTTTTCGCGCCGCAGCTATCGGTCTCTTCACCTGCAGCAGCGACAAGAATAATATCACCTTCCAACTTCATTCCGGCCTCGACAATCCGCCTTATGGCGGTAAGGACAGCGACAATGCCGCCTTTCATGTCCGCCGAGCCTCTACCGTAGATTTTGCCGTCGCTCTCGACCCCTTCGAAAATGGGATATTTCCATTGCGCCTCACCAGGTGGCACAACGTCAAGATGGCAGCCAAATAAAAGCCCACCTCTACGCCCGGTCGTTCTTACGTGGGCTACAAGATTTGCCCTGTTTTGGCCCCAGGTATCTATCTGAGCGTCTATCCCTGCTTGGTCAAGCTCTCGGGCAATTATTTCCGCCACAGCCAACTCGCCTTTCTCGGCGGTGCTTTCTGCCTGAATCAGCTTTCTCAATAGCTCCTTCATAGCACAGCAATTATACAACCACCCGCAGCAAAAGAAAAATTGGAAAAATTTTTGTTGCAGATTAAAACGTGGGCGGACATAATAAAGGTTTCAAAAATTTCATAGCTGGCATGAAGGTGTGTAAATGGGACCTGTATTGAATGGCCTGATAAGACTTCAAACCGTCGAAAACCAACTACGAGCACTTAAAGCAAAACTTGCAAGATGTAGAAGAAGTGTCATCATCCAGGAGAATCAGGTCAGAAGCCTTCAAAATACCCTTGAAGCCAAGAAGGAAGAGATTCAGCTTACCAAGATCCAGTCAGACCGCCTTGAGCTGGAGCTCAGGACCAGGGATGAGCGGATAGCCAAGTTAAGAGCTTCACTCAACGCCGCAAAAACGAACAAAGAATATGCCGCGGTCCTCACCCTGCTCAACACTACCAAAGCTGATAATTCCAAACTTGAGAATCAGATATTGGGACTTATGAGAGATATCGAGGCTGACGAGACCGAGTACAAAGAAATACAGGACCAGATTGACGAGCAAAAGCAAAAGCTCGAGCAAACCCGAAAAGAAGTCGAAGTTTTGGCAGCCAGATATGAGGCCGAAATTAAGGAAATTCAACAGCAATGGGACCAGAAAGCACACATCATACCAGCGGAGCCGCTGCAAATCTTCAAACGCGTCGCTGAGACATACGATGGTGAAGCACTTGCACTTGTTGAGCAGCAGGAGGGTAAGACTGAGGTCTATACTTGTGGCGGCTGCTTTATGGGCATCACCGCCGAGTCCGTCAATTTGCTTATGACCAAGGATGACATAATTCGCTGTCCGAATTGCACCCGGATACTGATTCTTGGCGATTCGCAGGAAATCTGAACACAAGAAAACGTAAAGCAAAAAAACAAAAATTAGAATCAATAGACCTATCGACTCCGATTTCATTTTTTACTCGTAAGGGGTCATTACATTGGCGGATGAAATAATCGTTCACACAGATGGCGGCAGCAGAGGCAATCCAGGACCGGCAGCTGCCGGGTTTGTCCTAACGGACTCCGTTGGAAACAAATTGGACGCTAAGGGCTTTTATCTCGGCCCGACTACAAACAATGTCGCCGAATACACTGGGGTCGTAAAGGCCCTCCAAGCTGCTTTGCAGCTTGGCGCGAAACGGCTGACGGTTTTTAGTGACAGTGAGCTGCTCGTCAGGCAACTCAACGGCGAATACAAAGTAAAGAGCGACCGAATCAGGCCGCTTTTCAAGAAGACCGTTGAGTTACTTAGTGAATTCGAAGGCTGGAAGCTACAACATATTACAAGAGACAAGAATAAAGAAGCTGACAAACTCGCAAACCGGGCTCTGGATCTCGAACAGGATGTCACCGACACATCTCACCCGGCCGCAGCACCGCAAACCAACCGCCAGGTGCAGACCAAGAAGCTTGAAAGGCCGATTCGGCTCGGCGTGCTTATCAGCGGCGGCGGAACAACATTGATGAATATCCTCGATTACATCAAGCAGGGCAAACTAAACGCCGAAGTGGCCGTTGTAATAAGCTCACGTTCAACCGTAGCCGGCGTCGAAAAGGCAAAAAACGCCGGACTGGAAGTAAAAACCATACGCAAGAAGGACTACCCCGACATTGACCGGTTCAGCAAGCGCATCGAAGAAGAGCTTGTCACTGCAAACGTCGGCCTCGTCGTTCAGGGCGGTTGGCTGTGCCTCTGGAAGATACCGGCTCGATACGAAAACCGCGTGATGAACATACACCCCGCCTTGCTGCCGAGCTTTGGAGGCCAGGGTATGTGGGGGCATCACGTCCACGAGGCGGTATTAAAAGCCGGCTGCAAAGTAAGCGGCTGCTCAGTGCATTTCTGCTCGAACGAATATGATAAAGGACCTATTATTGTCCAGCGAGCCTGTGAAGTCAAAGACGATGACATACTTGAGACCCTCGCTGCCAGAGTCTTTGAGCAGGAGTGTATCGCGTATCCACACGCTATAAAACTGTTCTCTGAAGGCAAATTACTCATCAAGGACGGCGTCGTAAACCATCTCCAGTGACACGAACAACGAGTACTGAACGACAGAATATTCACCCCGTTAGAAGCTCAATGAAAAACGGGGTTAATACAAAAAGGGCAAAATGATGCAAAAAATGGAAGGTTTCTAACGGGGTGAACAAACGGCAAAAAGTCATCTTAATAGAATCTGCAGTCGTAGTGCTCATTACGCTTATTGCCGTTGTGGCAATGATTAACGCCAAAGATTGGATAAACCGCTCCGAAGCGATGCGGGCGATGGAACAGCTCGGTCAAAGAGTTGTGGACTATCGAGATACGCACCACTCAGTGCCTCCTGAATCCTATGTCACTAACATTAAGGAAAGCTTGGAAGGACATGTTCGGCTTGGCGACGTGAAGTATAGGGGACGGTGGATTGATTTTGAATCTATGCCCGATGAGATTCTCGCATACTCTGAGAAAAAATACCCTTCATCATTGCTCGGTGACGGCTATATTGTTTTAAGGCTCAATGGCAAGGTAGAGTGGCTGGGAAAACAGGAATTCGAGGAAGAGCTGGCACACAGGCAAAGTCAAAAGGAGGTTGAAATTCTGCGAAATCAGCACCACAAGTAGGGGTTTTTATCCGACAGCGAATCGCCGCCAGCCAGGCTTTTTTAGGCACTCTAACAAAACCCGACTCGAATACAAGGAGTCACTTCGCGGAGCCATTCTAATAGATTTCTCGGCTTCGCTCGAAATGACAAACTGGGTTTTGTTAGAGCCTCTTAGTTTTCTTTGCTATCTGCGGCTTTACTACTCTGAGATTGTGCAACAGGCTCGGTTTCTTCACTCGGCTCCTCAACCTTGAGGCCCTCAAGCTTCATATGTTCCTCGTCCTGCACATCGATTTTTATGAGGTTCTTGCCTTTAAATTCACCTCGCAGCATGGCCTCCGAAAGCGGGTCTTCTATATAATGCTCGATTGCCCTTCGCAAAGGCCTTGCCCCAAATTCGGGATTGTAACCTTTGTCGATTAGGAACTCCTTCGCCTGCTCACTAAGTTCCAGCTTCAAACCGTGCTCGGTAAGTCGCTTGAATACCTTTGCAAGCTCGTAACCGACAATAGTTTGCAAATCTTCTCGTGTCAGCGCCTTGAAAACTATTGTATCGTCAACGCGATTTAAGAACTCAGGCCTGAAGTGATGGTCCACCTCCTTTTGGAGCATCTCTTTCATTTTCTCATAATTCGACTCAGGTGTCTTCTTGCCGAAACCAAAACCGGACTGATTCTTGATCAGCTCCGCCCCAATATTGCTGGTCATAATAAGAACAACGTTCTTGAAATCAACGTGCCGGCCAAAATTGTCTGTCAGCCTGCCCTCCTCCATTATCTGCAGCAGCATATTGTAAACATCCGGATGTGCCTTTTCTATTTCATCCAGAAGCAGCACAGCGTAGGGCCGACGTCTAATCCTTTCGGTCAACTGCCCGCCTTCCTCGTATCCGACATATCCCGGAGGAGCCCCAACCAATCGACTCACATTGTGCTTCTCCATAAACTCGCTCATATCTAATTGTATAAGAGCATTTTCATCGCTGAACATAAACTCAGCAAGAGCTCTTGCAAGCAGAGTCTTTCCCACCCCGCTCGGGCCCAAAAGTATGAAGCAGCCCATCGGACGGTTCGGGTCTTTCATACCGCTTCTGCTGCGCCTTACCGCCTTCGCCACGGCATTGATCGCCTCATCCTGTGAGACCACCCGCTTATGCAGTTCTCCTTCGAGTTCCAAAAGCCGCTGTGCTTCCTTCTTCTCCAACCTCGTCAACGGAACCCCGGTCATATTGCTTACAACCTCTGCGATAACTTCAGCATCCACTGAGCCGGTTGCGTCTTTATTTTCGTCATACCATCTCTTCTGCATTTGCGTTTTCTCATCCAGAAGCTGCTGGGCCTCGTCCCGCAAAGACGCAGCTCGCTCGTAGTCAGCGCTCTTAACCGCTTCATCTTTTTCTTTTTGCCGTTTCGCTATTTTCTCTTCGAGCTCAGTCATATCCGGCGGTGGGGTCATATTCTTGAGTCGCACTCTTGCGCCGGCTTCGTCAATCACATCTATCGCCTTATCAGGCAGGCATCTGCCTGCTATGTATCTCGTCGACAATTCTATTGCCTGGTAAAGCGCTTCGTCGGTAAAGTGAACCTTGTGGTGTTCTTCATACCGGTCTTGCAGACCTCTGAGAATATCCAGAGTCTCATCCTTTGTGGGCGGGTCTACAATTATTGTCTGAAATCGTCTCTCAAGGGCACCATCCTTTTCGATGTACTTTCTATATTCATCTAACGTTGTAGCTCCGATGCACTGCACCTCACCCCTTGCAAGCGCCGGCTTTAGCACATTTGAAGCATCAATGGCCCCCTCAGCTCCGCCGGCCCCCACAAGCGTGTGAAGCTCATCGATGAATAAGGTAACGTTCTTGGCCCTTTTGACCTCGTTGATGACCGCCTTTATCCGCTCCTCGAACTGCCCGCGGTACTTTGTCCCCGCCACCATCATCGCCAAATCGAGCACGACAATCCGTTTGTCTTTGAGCAGTTCCGGCACCTGCTTATTAACTATCTGCTGGCTCAGCCCTTCGACAATAGCAGTCTTTCCAACCCCCGCCTCACCCAGAAGAACCGGATTGTTTTTCGTGCGTCTGCAGAGTATCTGAATCAATCGCTCGATCTCTTTTTTTCTGCCTATTACCGGGTCGAGTTCGTTACTTGCCGCCAACTGAGTCAGGTCTCTGCCGAAGCTGTCCAGTGCCGGCGTCTTGCTCTTTGGCTTTCGGCCTACCATCGGTTCCATCTTCATCCCAGGGCCGGTGGGCTCGCTGTCCACCCCGGCTCCAAGCAGATTCAGAACTTCCTGACGAACCTCCTCAAGTTTCAAACCCAGATTCATAAGAACCTGAGCAGCTATGCCTTCTGTCTCTCGCAGCAGACCAAGAAGGATATGCTCTGTACCCACATAATTGTGATTAAGTGCCCTGGCCTCTTCGATTGCATATTCAATAACTTTCTTCGCTCGTGGCGTCTGCGGGAGTTTACCCATCGTCACCATATCAGGCCCGCTCTTGACCATCTTCTCAACTTCAAGCCGCAGCTTCTTTATATCCACTTCGAGGTTCTTAAGAACCGTAGCTCCCACCCCGCTGCCTTCTTTGACCAGACCAAGAAGGATATGCTCGGTCCCTATATAGTCCTGGTTAAAGCGCTGCGCCTCCTGGTTGGCCAGTGCCATGACCTTTCGTGCCCGGTCTGTAAAACGCTCAAACATCTTTAAGTCCTTATTCCGACTCCCACTCCTGCCTTCTTCTTATAATTATATCACACCCAGCCAAGTTTGTCAAAGTATCAAAACCAGCCAAATCTGCCTCTCAGCATCCCGACTTCCGCTTTATTATATGCTCAAGGCCAAACAGAGGTTCGATTACCGGACCAATGTTTTTTCTTCTACTTGGTTTTATCGACCAAAACCCCTGCTTACTTTCCCCTTATCCACATAGAAGCTCGTATCTGGAGTTCCGTTAGGAGCAAGAATGCCCTTTCGGCAAAGAAGGGTAGGGTGTCAAGAGAATGCGAAGCCAGAGAAACGGAAAGATAGGTTTCTTAACCTTGGCCTTTTGTGCAGTGGGCAATATGTTAGTAGTGCTTAAATCCCTTCATCCAATCCGGCCAGTCCGGCGTCGGGGCATTCAGGTCCGAGCTGCGATGCCACTTCAACTTCCACAGTTCTTTTAGCCCTATTTTCCTGACAGAGAAATCCACAAAAGCACCGTTTACTGTTCCTTCGTGCCGGTTGATGCAGAACATCCTTATCTGCCTGCTTCCCATTGGCCCGCTGCCATAAAAGTCACCATCGCGCGGCGGTGGTTCATTATTGGTGTCAGGCCAGGCATCAATCCACATACTATCCAAAAGCAGTGGTATATTACTTGCACCTCTAACATTGGCGTTTCTCCAGTTATTTGAGGTCGGAAGCCCAAAAGGATTTAGCGTTACTTCGCGAGGTGGATTATAAACCCACGCATTCATACCATAGCTGCCGGAATTACCTTGTGACCCGAAACTCGGGAAACTCGGGACGGTAGAGAAGGCGGCAAACGGATGTCTGCCTCCTTCAATGACAGGTTTCTTCGCCAACGGGCAGTAACAGAGCTCCTTATTGTTACCGTAGTACCGCCGCAGAGCATCCAGCCAACTCTCGCTTGTAGTAGCTGTTGGGCCGTACCAGCCCGTATTAAAACAGTAGTTGTTATCGCTCGTATAAGCCGAAAAGAAGGCGGCCCACTGACGTACGTTCGACCGACAAACGATCGCTTTTGCTTGCATCTTTACCTTGCTCAGTGCCGGCAGCAATATTGCCGTCAATAACGCAATGATAGCAATTACCACCAAAAGTTCTATTAACGTAAACCCCGTTAGAAATCTTTTGCTTACCCCATTTGAAATCTTTATTTCTAACGGGGTAAACCCTCTTTGCCTACAGATAACAATGATTGTTCCTCACTCTTTCTTACAGTAAAATTTCCGCTAATCATTCTGGCTAATGCGGATTCTCGCACGCACACTATGCAGGTCGAACCCAGGTGTTGCTCCTCCACCTTTTATTCCAAGCACGCGTACCGCGCAAGGTACGAACGGCAGCGAAATATCGGTGATGTCAATACCAATCTCCGTTGGCATCTGCTGGCCGGAAGTTCCAGCCATCGCCGTACCAAGCAGGTACTCGCCGCCCGCACCGTCTGTGATGAACACAAGGGCATGTTCCCCATTCGCCCCCCATTCAATAAGGAATATATCATCCCCCGGTCCATCTACAATCCTGCCACGGAACTTCAACTCAATCCAATGGTCCGTGGGCAAAATAACCGACGACTGTTCTGACGGAGGCGGACCAACAAGCCACTTCTTAAGAACTATCAGAACCCAAGAAGTCTCATTAGCTTTTATACCCTCCCAACCATTTCCATCGGGGTCACAAGCATCGACTATGCCGGTCGGATATTCAAACGCGACTTTGCTGGCGCCGAGCGGTGTGCTGGAGTTGCTGTTATTCAGTGCGGTAACTCCGCCGACAGTAAGAGTTGCTGCAATGACCGCAGTTCCGATGGTGACACCCACTTTTGTGCCCGCAGCGCCTATGATTGCGGCGGTGAGGCCGACCTTGGTGGATTCAGCGCCAACGGTGATGGGAACAGATGAAGCCTTTGCAGGGGCGGTGGCTCGGCCAAAAATCCCCAGTGCTGTCAGCAACAATCCCTTGCCGAAGCCCCGCTTGGACAACTGGCGCTTGAGCGAACGTTTCGCCCGAAAGAACAATACCTCGGTCGCCATCTCACTGCAGTCCATCAGCGCGGCAATTTCAGAGTACGGCATTCGCTCGAAGCACCGCAGGATAAGAACATTTCGGTGTCTGAGCTTCAGCTTCCCCATTGCTTCAAATATTGCTTCTGACAGTTCACGGCTGATTAGGGTCTTGAGCCCATCGCCCTCGCCTCTCAAGGAACGCTGCAACAGGCGTTCTTTCTCAAGCATCGAGATTTGTATGGTCTTCTCTTGGCGCCGAGCTCTGAAATAGTGCTGAACCTTGCCCAGAGCCATTCGCCACAGCCAGGGCCAAAACCGCTCGGCGTCTTTTAACCTTTTCAGAGATCTAACCATCTCTAACATCGTCTCCTGTAAAAGGTCTTGAGTTAAGTCCTTGTCTAATGTGAGCCGGTAAATGTATGCAAAGACCCTCCCCTGCGCCAGTTCTGTCAGACGTTCCATACTCTCCTGATTGCCAAGCTGAGCTTGCCTGACCATATCAGGATAATTAACACTGTTGTCCGTACGGATCATTCCTTCTGTATATATAGTCCAGAAGCAGATGATTCCTTACGCTTTTTTTTCGATGTTTCTGCTAATTACAACACGAAGCTGGCTAAGTCTATATCAATAAGGGGCTTGCGCGGACAGATTGTACCACTCTCAACATATTTTTCAACTCTGTTTCGTCCACTTGAAGGCAATCGCAAAATTTTCTCCGAAGAAAAACCGTAAGTTATTCATAATTTTCGGACTAACACTATAGACAGAAGCTCCTCGCTCGAAAGCCAGGTTCTGATAAGTCTGGCAGGGCTGGGTGCAGAATCTGGCTTCTTTTTATTAATAAACCAAGGTGAAGGTCGAAGGTATGGGCGCGTGGCCTATACCGGCATAATGTTTCTGTAATACATTATACATTTTCAGGAAGGTGCGAAATATGAAAAAGGTAATTCTTCTTAATTTTGTTCTCTTGTTGGTTACAGCAGCCCTGGCACCGGCAGCAGAAGGATGGATAGAAGATGTTCATATTGACAGCTGTTCAGTTACAGTAACCGACAAGGTTTCTTCTGTACAAAAAGGGCCAGCTTTTGAGGTGGCAGATAAGGCATCTTATAAGCCGGGCGAGTTGATAGTGCGTTTCGCTGCCGCAGCCGATGGGAAGCTTCGCAGCACGGGAGAGAATAATCAGATTTTGAACGCTGTGGGCGGCGGCACGATAATACGCAATTTTAGGATTGTGCCAGGTTTGAGTGTTGTAAAACTACCAACAGGGATGACTGTTGAAGAGGCACTGCAGAAACTCGGCAAAGCGAAGGGCGTTTTATATGCTGAGCCTGACTACAGAGTAAGTGCATTCTCCACTCTTCCTAACGATCCGAGATTTAATGATCTTTGGGGTATGCACAATACGGGCCAGACAGGCGGGACGGTGGATGCCGACATTGATGCGCCGGAGGCATGGGACATATCTACCGGCAGCAGTGAAATTACCGTTGCGGTAATCGACACGGGAGTTGACTACAACCATCCCGACCTTGCAGCGAATATGTGGGTTAACAGCGGTGAGATTCCCGGCAACAATATTGACGACGATGATAATGGTTATGTTGATGATATTTATGGCTATGATTTCTGCAACAATGACGCCGATCCAATGGATGACCATTATCACGGTACGCACTGTGCGGGAACGATTGGTGCAGTGGGCGACAATGGCGAAGGTGTGGCAGGCGTTTGCTGGAACGTCAGAATAATGGCTATGAAATTCCTGAGTTCAGGGGGTTCCGGTTGGAGTTCTGATGCAATCGACTGCATAGAGTACAGCGTACAAATGGGTGCCAAGGTACTAAGCAACTCGTGGGGCGGCGGGCCATGCTTACACTCGCTCAAAGACGCCATTGATGCAGCCGGTGAGGCCGGAGTGCTCTTTGTGGCTGCTGCCGGAAATGACAACGTAAACAATGATGTTAAACCGCATTATCCATCAAGTTATGGTTGTGAGAACATCATTGCGGTATTGTCCACCGATAAAAATGATAACAAGTCCGGTTTTTCCTGCTATGGGCCAAATTCAGTCGACCTTGGGGCACCAGGCAGCAGCATTTTGAGTTGCGAACCCGGGAATACGTATGACTATCACAGCGGGACATCAATGGCAACGCCGCACGTGGCGGGTGCCTGCGCGTTGCTCCTATCGCTTAATTCTTGGCTGGACTACCCAGAAGTCAAGGATATCCTCTTGCAGACGGTCGATTTGACTTTACCCGGACTTTGTGTCTCAGGCGGACGCTTTAATCTTTATGAAGCAATGATGCAGGTCCCGTCGCTGGGAGAGGGGTTTATCAATCTGGATAAGCAACTGTATTCGTGCGCAGACGAAGTAAGTATCGAAATGGGCGATTCCCATCTTCAAGGTGCTGGAAGTCGCGATGTGAATGTAACCACTGATGGAGGCGATTTTGAGACGGTGACTCTGGTCGAAGATGCAGATCGGCTGGGGATCTTCACCGGCACGATATCGACCTCTACTGACCCTGTGACCGTTGAAGACGGTACACTACAAGTATCTCATGGTGAAACTATCACCGCAACGTATTATGACGCCAACGACGGCACAGGTAATCCGGCAACGGTGGAGGATACTGCAACAGTTGATTGTGAACCGCCATCTATCTTCAATATTAGCATTGAAAAAGTAGGTGGTGCCGGAGCGAGAATAGAATTCGAAACTGATGAACTATCTACAGGACGAATTCGATGTGGTCTGGCTTGCGGTGAACCATACACAACTGAAAGCATAGACTCTGAGTTGGCAACAACGCATAGCATTAAAGTTTCTGGATTGGCCAGTGAAACGACCTATTATTTTGTTGTGGATGTCAATGATATTGTGGGTAACCCGGCGACAGATACCAATGATGGAAACTGCTATTCCTTTACTACTACCACCATCCAAGTAGTCTATGTACCTGATGATTTTAATACAATTCAGGTAGCGATTGACAATGTTTGGGATGGTGACACTGTGATTGTGGCCGATGGGACGTACACCGGGCCGGGCAATCGAGATATTGATTTTAAGGGCCAAGCCATCACGGTCTGCAGCGAGACCGGCCCGGAGAACTGTATTATCGACTGTCAAGGTAATCCAAATGAGCCACATCGTGGGTTCTATTTCCATAATGCAGAAGTGGCATCATCTATCCTGGCTGGCTTTACTATCACTAACGGCTACGGACCGTTGGTTTGTGAGGAATGGGGCTGCTTCTCTCGCGGTGGCGGAATCTATTGCCATAATAGCAGTCCAACGATTGAAAACTGCATCATCTGCGGCAACTCAGCCGAAGATGGCGGCGGTATGTTCAACTTTGAAAACTCTGGCCCGACGGTGAGCGACTGCATCTTCAGCGGCAACTCGGCCGATTTCTACGGCGGCGGCATACACAATAGACGAAGCAGCCCCACCCTGACCAACTGCACTTTCAGCGGCAACTCGGCATGCATCAATAGCAGCTTACTCCCTGGGGGTGGGGGCGGGATGTACAACCTCGATTGCAACCCGACGCTCACCAACTGCACCTTCAGTAACAACTCGACCTATGACTACAACGGCGGAGGGATGAGCAACACCTTCAGTAGCCCGACACTGACCAATTGCAACTTCAGCGGTAACTCCGCTCATCATCTCGGCGGCGGGATGAGCAACGAAGGCAGCAGCCCGACGCTGACCAACTGCACGTTCAGCAGTAACTCGGCAGCTTTTGGCGGCGGGATGTCCGACGTGATTGCTGTCTTGGGTGTTAGCAGCCCCGCACTAACCAACCGGAAGTTTAGCGGCATCTGGGCAGAGGACGGCTGGATGAACAACAACTCCGGTGGACCGATGCTAACCAACTGCACCTTCAACGCAAATACGGCAAGATTGAGTGGCGGCGGGATCTCCAGCTTGGGTTGGGGTAGTACTCCGACCGTTAGCAACTGTATTCTGTGGGGCGATACGCCAAACGAGTTATATGTTCTCGAGGGGACAGGCGAGACGCCGGTGGTAACTTATAGCGACATCGAAGGCGGCTGGAGTGGGGATGGTAACAACAACATTGATGCCGATCCGTGTTTTGTAGATGCTGCCAACGGTGATTATCACCTGCAGTCGGAACTGGGCCGGTGGGACCCAAATCAAAACCAGTGGGTGACAGATGCAAATACAAGCCGATGCATTGATGCCGGTGACCCTAACTCGGACTGGACAAAAGAATTATGGCCACATGGAAAATGTATCAATATAGGTGCTTTCGGCGGCACACCACAGGCCAGCATGTCTTTGTCAGAAGCAGGTAATGTTGCTGACTTGAATAATAATGGCTTAGTAGATTACGCCGATCTGAAATTGCTTGCCGACATATGGCTTTGCGAAGACGTCTTATTGTCCGAAGACCTCGACCGTAATGGAATCGTAGATTTCAAAGACTTTGGTATCTTTGCCCAGGAATGGTCAGACGCATATTTGCCTGAGGCTGGTATGAGTTATCAGATAGGTGAATGTGGTGAAGAGGCATCCGCATTGTTCGCAGTGGAGCAGTCAGGCCAGACGCGGTTCACTGTTGCGGTCGAAGGCCAGTATATTCATTTTGAGGATATGATTCGTGCCAATTGTTGCCCGGGCGAACTATGGTTGGAAATGACTGTCGATGATTATCTGATTAGAATCTATGAGTTTGAAGAGATGGAGGGCTGCTGGTGTATATGCGATTTTCCCACTACGGCTATGCTGGGGCCATTTGCTGACGGAGATTATCTGTTTGAGGTTATTGATGTCTATGGCGATTCGTTGGGAGTGGTGCTGGTGACGATTGGCGGACCGTAATCTTATCTTGCTCCAATGTTGTTTTGAGAAGAGAAAAATCGGCTTAAATAAAGCTCTTTCAGTGATTGGGCTTGCTTACATCGCAGGTTCAACGAACTGTCAAAACCGGCAAGGTGGTTTCACGACACCCCCATAGACAAATCTGCTGCTACCGTCCGTTTCGAAGGTTTCCTGTTCGGCTTCCCGCCTTGTTGCGTCGACCAGTTCATTCGTCACCCATACATCAAAAACGACCTCGACCCCCAGCTTCAGAAGATTCTTTTTCATTGGGCCTGCAAGGACTGCAGAATTACCCCCATTCTTTTACCCGCTTACCGCCGAACACACGAATATGTGCAAAACTCCCAAACCTTACGTCGTCTCAAGTGACTAATTGGACCCAATCGGGCCATTCATAACTTTCTGTCTAATCTTCGGTAGCTTACCGCTTCTGCGACATATTCGGGCCTGATTTCTTCGTCCCCGGCAAGGTCGGCTATTGTGCGGGCCACCTTGCAAATCTTATCGTGGGCACGGGAGCTTAGGCCCAGCCTGCTCAATGCCTTGTTGCGGGCGAATTAAGATTTTTGGCTCGCAAGGGCTTAATTGGGGCGGGAAAAAAATTATTTTTTAGGCTAAAATAGGCACTCCGTTCGTCATATAGGCAGCGTAAACGTTGATCTTGAGAGAATTGGGCGAGCTTTAGATGCGAGAAGACAAACGTTTGATACAGGAACTCAAATACGGGGATAAAGATGCCCTGCGCCAGCTCTATGAAAAGTACAAAGACGACCTGCTCACTGTAGCAACCTCGCTGCTGCATGAAGCGAGCGCCGCTGAGGACGTTCTGCACGATGTTATCGTTTCTTTCGCTGCGGGCGTTGGTGGATTTGAACTGCGGAAAAGCCTGCGGCAGTATTTAATAACCTGCGTTGTGAACCGGGCGCGTGACAGGTTACGCAGAAAGAAACACGAGGCGGTTGAACTCGACCAGGTTGGACCGGTCAGCTCAAATTCGCAGCGCCCGGAGGAGTCGGTTATGTTAAGTGAGGAGTCGCAGATATTGACGGATGCGTTGGCGGAGATTCCATTCGAGCAGCGGGAAGTAATAATACTTCGTTTGCAGGGTGGGATGAAGTTCAGGGAAATAGCCGACGCACAGGGTGTTTCAACCAGTACGGTCCAGGGCAGATACCACTATGGGCTCGACAAACTCAGGTCGGTTATGAATGGTGAGGTGAAAAAATGAGTCGCTTGAGCAATATAGAACGCTCAATCGAAAGATTGCGTGTCATTACCACTGCTGCGATTGACGAGCGGATTCTTGACGATGCCTTTGCAGCGCTGGACGAATCTGTGCGGATAGAACGGGCCGGGGTTAGGCCGAGCGTTTGGCAATTGATTGTAAGAAGCAGAGTAACAAAATTGGCTGCTGCAGCCGTGATAGTCATCGTGGTCTTGGTTGGCGTTGAATTCATTACCAGACGGGGAGAGGAACCGTTAAAGCCCCCACTTACGGTGGCGGAGGTAGAGAAGGAACAAATTGAGGCGATGGCTGCTGATGACGACATTGACGGCCTGGTGGCGATGCTGTCCGAGGGGCAATTTGCAAGCAAGGTACTTGCTGCTACGTACCTTGGGGACATTGGGGACGAAAGAGCTTTGCCGGAACTCGAGAGACTTTATCTGGCGGCGGAAGAGCATCTGCCGGAAGGCTATACGGAGAATCCGTTTGCAGAGCCTATCGAGAGAATCAAGAGCCGTATCGAACCGGAACCGGCCGAAGGTGCGCTTGGACCGGATGCCAACGAGGTAACTGTGGTAGATGCCAACGAAGAAGTCCCAACGGACGGCAACGAGGGGATTGTAGGGGAAGCAAATGAAATAGTGAAAGCGAACGTGCCGGCTGAAACTGAAGGCGTGTTGGACTTTCTCGTGGTGCACAAAGACACCAATGAGCCGATGGAGGGTGTCAAGCTCAGTATCCAGATTCAGAGGGAAGGACCCGACGACAAGTGGAAAGCGGTAACAGACGAACAGGGGCTTTGCAGGATTGAGGTTGGCGACTTGAAAACGAAGCACGTTACTATAGAGGTGGGCAAAGAACGGTTTGTGCCCGTGACCGTTCAGTTTAGGAAAGGTCAAGAAGAGCCTCGTATCAGCATTCCCATAAGCTACGCTCTTGTACTTGAGCCAGGGACACCGATTGGCGGCTTCATTCAAAATGAACAAGGCGGGCCGATAGAGGGAGCAACGGTCTACATGGAGGCATCAGGAGAAAAAAGGGGCGAGATAGAATACGTTCCGATTCGAGACCATACCGAGAAAACGGATGCAAATGGTTTTTGGCGATGTGACATTATGCCGGCCAAGCTTGACAATATTCAGATTCGCCTGAGTCACCCCAATCATATCGATGACGACTCATACTATGCGAGGACCGTGCCTGCGATAAGCCAGCTGCAGCAAATGA
The DNA here is from genome assembly GCA_964582985.1 of uncultured Pirellulales bacterium. GTDB lineage: Bacteria > Planctomycetota > Phycisphaerae > Sedimentisphaerales > Anaerobacaceae > CAZQYB01. Next base: position 49,836 of record CAZOUM010000006.1, read on the forward strand.
CCAGCGTGATGGTGATGAAAAGCGGCGTTCACCTTGTGGGGACAGTTGTTGACTGGATCGGGCAGCCAATCGCCAAGGCCGGCGTTAGACAGGGCACGGAAGGTCGGCGCGTAAAAAGTCCGCGGACCGAGACGGACGCCGAAGGGAGATTTGAATTCAAAGCCACAAAGCCCGGGACAGTGCTGCTTACGGTTCAGGCGAAAGGTTATGCGCCTGACTTGAAAGAGATTATGGTGCGTAAAGGTATGCGGCCGCTCGAATTTCGCCTCGGCCCCGCTCAGACCATCCGAGGTCAGGTTGTTGATACAAATGACAGGCCGATAGAGGATGTGGATGTCTGGTTGCAGAGCTGGCAAGGGCGCCAGACTTTCCGATGGAGGGCCGAGACCGACGCCGCCGGATATTTTGAGTGGACTGAGGCGCCGAAAGATGAAGTGTACTTTAGATTCGCCAAGAAAGACTACATGCCCATTTACAGGCTGCCGCTTTCATCTTCTGTCGATGAACACATAATTGTGATGTATCGTGCGCTGCGTGTCACCGGCAAGGTGATTGCTGCTGACAGCAATGAGCCCATTAGTGAATTCAAGTTGATATCTGGAAAGAAGTGGAGCCACGAAAGCGGTGCGATACGATGGGACCCGGGCTCGGCCAAGACATTTGCCGGTGGCCGCTATGAGGCCGGCTTTGATGACCCTCGGTACGGATATTTTGTGCGAATAGAAGCTGAGGGTTACGCGCCGGCTATTTCTCGGATGCTCACCGAGGAAGAAGAGGAGGTTGTCATAGACTTCGTGCTTAATAAAGGGGAAAAGCCAAGTGGTACGATATATGTTGCCGAGGGGGAGCCGGCAGCAGGGGCAGAGGTGGCCCTTTTCCGTGCGGGATTTTCCGGAACGTACGTGCGAAATGGCAGGTTTGGCGATAAAACTGAGCAGGACTTTGTTGTGACCGGCCCCGACGGGCAGTTCTCTTTGCCGCCTCAGGCTGAAAAGTATCTGCTCGTGGTGTTGCACAACGAGGGCTTCGCTAAAGTCACCGATGAGGAACTGGCAATGGACCCGAACATTTTCATTGAGCCTTGGGGCAGCGTGGAGGGCGTGGTGTATGTCGGTGGCAAAGCCAGCACCAATGAAAGAATAGCGATGGACTACTACAGACGCTATGAACCCAATCTGCCCCGGGTTTCCTTCGATTATCACACTAAGACCGACGCGAATGGCAATTTTGTTATGGAGCGGGTGGTGCCCGGGAAAGCAAAGGTTGTTCGCTACGCTAAGTCGGGCAGCGCAAGGACAGCCAGAAGCCATGACGAGGTCATTGAGATCGTGGCAGGCGAGACAGTAACGGTGACTCTTGGCGGAGAAGGTCGGCCGGTGGTCGGCAGATTAGTGCTGCCGCCCGATTGCAATGAGCCGGTCAATTGGTCCAATACGATAGTCACTTTGACCCTGAAGCTGCCGGAACCGCCGCGTCCCGAGGATTTTAACGAAATGATCGAACCGGAAAAGCGGGCCTGGAACAATTCCTGGCGCCAATCGCAAGAGGGCAAAGCGTATAGAAAGATGGAGTGGGAGAAGGTTCGGTCTTATGTCGTAAAGATAGACCAGGATGGGTCATTTCGCGCCGAAGACGTACCGGCCGGAGCATATAAGCTGCAAGCGACCGTGGGTGCACCTCCGGGAGGGGCGTGGTGGTGGGGGCGTTCACGCGTGTCGGCAGGGCAGCCGGTTTTTGGTGGTACCCTGACCCATGAGTTTGAGGTGCCTGATATGAATGAAGGATGGAGCGACGAGCCTTTGGACCTGGGGGCACTTGAGGTAGCCAAAGAAACCGGCCTGAAGGTCGGCGACCCTGCTCCTGCCTTCGAGGCTGAAACTTTTGATGGCAATAGCATAAAGCTGGCCGATTACAAGGGAAAGGTTGTAGTGGTGACTTTCTGGACCGCAAGCCAGACCTGGGCTACGCAGAGATTGCTTGAGATTCACCAGACATGCGAGGCTTATCGCAAATATGACCAATTTGTTATGATTGGAGTCTCTCTGGATACTGATATTGATGCTGCCCGCAAGCTCGTGAAAGATAATGAGCTCAGATGGATAAACTGTTATCTGAGCGGAAAGAAAAAAGTAACTGCGTGCAAAGACTATGAAATACACACGATGTGGCCGGCGACGTTTGTCATCGGTCCTGACGGCCGCATTCTCGCCAAAAACGCAAGCCCATTACTTTTGGAATCGATGCTGGCCGAAGCGCTTGCGGCAGAAAGGAAGCAGCCATAGTACCAAAATTCAGGCAGCATCAGAAATATCAAGGACACACCACCCGCGGCTTTGAGATAGGTCGAAGCCGGCCCAGCCGAGCTTGACGCTTCTATTAGTTTTGCAGGTCAAAGCACTAATTTTTCATTTCGATAGAAAAATGCCGAAAAAAATTGAATTTACTTGCGTTAAAGTGGTCTGCCAAATCGTCTAATCTATGGAGGTGGGTTGTTAGACTAATTTGCGTAGTGTTAATATGTCTGACGGTTGGTGCCGGTCTGCAAATTTGAGCCCGGAGGTATTTATGAAACTTCGCTTGGAAAGTAATCGATTAAAAACGAAGCCAAAGTTGTGGGAAAGGATATTAGCACTTGTGGGCAATATTGTCGAAGCGCCGTTGGCCTATGCAAAAAGCGTGATAAGTCGAGAACCACAACCGATTTCGCTGAGCAGTTCTACGGCCGGCATCGCTGGAAAGACAGGCCACTTCCGCTACGTCATAAAGGGCAAGAGAGCCTATCTGACCCTTCGTTTGGAAAACGGCTCATATCACAGAATTATCATAGGCTTTGGTCAAGGCCAAAACGAAGTTTGGGTTAGAAAAGTCAACAGCGAAAAATTCGAACATACCGAACCGAAAAGAAAGGTGGGTTCTTAGGTTAGCTCAACGTCGACGGGCCGGTCAGACCCCGTCGGGACAGTGACCAATTCTTTTCCAAGCCGGTAGGCTTCATTCATTGCCGAAGGGTGCTTCTTTATTGCGCCGAGGGCGTCAACTTTATTGACAAACAAGTTGGTTGTGTAACGCATCTCAAGTACATCGAGATAATATGTCATTGTAAGCCGTATGCTTTCGAACATTTTCTTACTCTTAGTTCCGCCGACAGCGATAACCATCGCCCGTCGGTCACGGTCGGCGGCTATCAACGGCTGTTTCAAGACATACTTGTATGCCCAAAGACATTGGCAGCGGTCGATGAGGATTTTGGCCTGTGCACAGACGGTCATAAAAAATATGGGGGTGGCGAAAATCAGGCGGTCGGCTTCAATCATCTTCGAGGCGAGTATTTGATAATCATCTTCGACTTTGCATTTGCCCGAATCGAAACAGAAGTTGCAATGGGTGCAGGGTGCGATGTCGAGTTCACACAGCCGGATGTACTCCGTTTCTGCGGCTGCCGACTCTGCCCCGGCCAAGGCCTGGCACAGAAGCAAATCACTGTTGCCCTCAAGTCTTGGGCTTGCCGAGATACCGAGCACTTTGACGCTCATATAGGAACCTCATTCATTTACGAACAAAGAGTAACGGTAGCATTTAGCCTGCAATAGACACTGTTCGATTAGACTAACGTTGTCAGCAAGTAAAAGCAATAATAAATGATATATTAGTGGTGGATTGCTTGTAGCCATTGCGGTGTTCAAAAGGGCGTGCGAAGGTTGGAGCTGAAGATTTCGAGTTGCTGCAGGCGGAGGGATGAGCATATTGCTTATACTCAGTATTACCGGCTTTGGCGTTGACGGATGAGAAGATTTCGGGTAGGAAAGTGGCAGCGTTTAGAAAATTAAGAAGTTAAGAAGGCAAAAGTACAAGGGAGAAGAAGATGAAATGGTTGAGACTATTGACTTTGGGTTTGGCGGTGGGATTGGTGGTTTGTGGATGTAAGAAAGAAGGGCCGGAAGCGGAACAAGAGAGACCAGGAAAGGAGGTTCCTATGGGCAATACGCTGCAATGGTTCGGACACGCCAGTTTCAGGATTAGCTATGGCGATAAGGTGATTTATATCGACCCGTGGAAATTGACTGATGCACCGCACGATGCTACGGCCGTGCTTGTTAGTCATAGCCATTATGACCATTATTCGGCCAAGGACTTTGCAAAGGCCAGCGGGCCGGGTACGAAGATAGTCGCCTCGACGGACGTCATCAGGAAAGAAGGAAAGGGACAGGCAATTAAGCCGGGGGAGAAGATAGACTTAGACGGTGTCAGTGTGACCGGTGTGGCTGCTTATAATCCGAACAAGCGATTCCATGCGAAAGGAAATAATTGGCTGGGGTTTATAATCGAGATTGGTTCGGTGCGGATTTACTATGCAGGTGACACTGATTTGACGGATGAGATGAAGGCATTGAGAGATATAGATATTGCACTGCTGCCGGTAGGCGGGACGTATACAATGAACGGGGAAGAGGCGGCGATGGCTGTGGAGTATATAAAGCCAAAGCAGGCGATACCGTACCATTGGGGTGACATTGTGGGCGAGCGAAGTGACGCTGACAGGTTTGCTGAGACTGCCAAATGCAACGTCAAGGTGCTAACGCCCGGCGAGAGCATAGAGATAGGTGGTTAGGAAACTGTAGGGTTGGGGGGATTTTGAGAATTTTGGGAGGTTAAAAAAGTGCCGGAATTAATTCTAAATGAAAAATACGAATCCAAGCTGGGGCTGAGAGAGACGGAAAGAGCCATAAAGTTCATAAAGGATTTTTTTCAAGACAGTCTGGCGAGGGAGTTGAATTTGCAGCGGGTTTCAGCACCTTTGTTTATCAGAAAAGGGTCGGGCATAAATGACGACCTCAACGGCATCGAGAGAAAAGCAACATTCGAAATTAAAGACGCCGGCCAAGCTGAGGCCGAATGTATCTTTTCGCTTGCCAAGTGGAAGCGAATGGTGCTGGCGGATTACGGATTCAAGCAGGGAGAGGGACTGTATACCGATATGAACGCAATTCGGCCGGATGAAGAATGTCTGGATAACCTTCATTCGGTATACGTGGACCAGTGGGACTGGGAACGGGTGATAAGCGCAAAAGAAAGGAATCTGGACTTTTTGAAAGAGATTGTGCGCAAGATTTACGAGGCGATGAAGAAAACGGAGGCGGCCGTTGACCAAAAGTATCCGCAGATTGAGCCGATTCTTCCGGAGGAGATTACCTTTGTTCACGCGGAAGACCTTGTCCAAATGTATCCTGACATTGGGCCGAGAGAAAGGGAGGATGAGATTGCGAAGAAATACGGGGCGGTTTTCATAATAGGGATAGGGGCAGAGCTGCCGGATGGGACAGTCCACGATGGCCGGGCACCCGACTATGATGACTGGATAACGCCGACCGGCGAGGGCAGGAAGGGCCTGAACGGTGACATAATTGTGTGGTATCCCGTGCTGAACAAGGCCTTTGAGTTAAGCTCAATGGGCATCAGGGTAAACAAGCAGACTCTGTTGCAACAATTAGAGATAAAGGGGGCGTTGGAGAGAAAAGAATTCCAGTGGCATAAAAGGCTGCTGAAGGGTGAATTGCCTTTGAGTATTGGCGGCGGTATCGGCCAATCCAGACTCTGCATGTTCTACCTTAGAAAGCTCCACATCGGCGAGGTCCAGGCCAGCGTCTGGCCGGAGGCAATGCTAAAACAATGCAAAGAAGCGGGAGTTATGCTGCTGTAAACAAATGGCTTTTGGCAGCCGATTGGCAGCAAAATAACTAAGAGGCACTAAAGCATATTTACCCACCAGCTGCTGTTTCATCTCTTACGTATTGGCGGATTTATGCGTTTTTGGCGCCGCCGGAATATGAACATAAGTACACCGCACAACACGAAAACACACAGAGAAAACGAAGCAAGCATTGTGTAACTTATCTCTGCCGTGACGTATGGGTCTTCCCCTATTAAATGATATAGGTCTTCTTGCTGTAGAAGGAAATGAAAACCTATGAAATCGCCCCTACCAAAGCCTTTGTCATCAATTGTGGATTCGTACCCTATCCAAGGGGGAAACACACACAGAAGACAAATTGCCACAATACCAAGCCACAGGACTTTCAACTGCCTCTTATTCAAAAAGGGCACATCCATGAAGTTGAAAGGTCCTAACAGAACAAAGTCCTTCTTAGCTCGCCAAGATCGCTTGAGAGAAATCTTCCGACCTACTATTACCCATGAAACCACAAGAGAAGACAAAGCCAAAAAGTAGAGAAGAGTTTTTATTTGCAGAAATGGCATGGGCTCTCGTATGAGTCTCCCGGCCACGAAGACGGCGGCAAGCCACATTGCTACGGCCAGCCCTATGAAGATGATAAAGAGCAGTACATTTTTCTTGGCATTATATTGCTCAGGCTCATAGGAGACTTCTGACCGAGCGAAGAATTTTGAGAGGTTCTTACCAACGCTTGATGGTAAAACACCCAAACACCTTGTTAAGGCGTAATGTAGCAACAGTATTCCCAGATAGCCTATGAAGGCTCCAATAAGAGCCCCCATAAGAGTCTCCAATACGTTTATGCGTATTGTTTCGGTGACCACATCAAAACCGGACTCTGTTTTTGTGCCACCGGGTACCATAAAACGTTCAACGCCAAGCGAATATCCGCCTATCAAAATGCCAAGAAGGATTCCTACGACTCTCCACATCGCGGGACATCCTTTTGAGTTCCTAAACAGACAGCTAAGAAGGGTAGCTTTCTTGTTGGGCTGACTGGTATTATTGCGCGTATTGCTCATACTCTGCCTCCCTATCTTTTTCCGGGCAACCAATTGGCAGCGAAAAGAATAAGGCTAACCAAAGCAAATAGGAGAACTGACTGATTTCGCTTAATTCGCCATGTGCCAGTTATTCTCATGATAATAAAGGGTGGTTTGGTTTGCAATAGAATCTATTTTTCTTATTTTTGGGCGGAGAACACGCTGTCTGCCGCCGGGTTGAACTTGGCCGCTCCATATCGCGGCAGTTAGGCGAAGGCCAGCCCGAGCTTTTTTGCGACGGAACGGATATGGCTGGCGGCCTTTGCGTATTCCTCGGCGCCTTTCAGGTGCTCAATCATTAGCGGCGTGTCAGGGAACTTGCTCAACTCGGTCAGTAATACGGCGTAATCAAGATAGCCCAGGCCGGGACGCACCTCATCAAGATGCGTGGTGACCTTCGGCTGCAGCAGAACATCCTTGGCGTGGCAGCTCTTGATATGAGGGCCGAGCTTCTTGAAGAATTGCTGAATCAGCTTTGCGTTTTTGAAATAGCGCTGCGGGCTTGAGATAAGATTGACGGGGTCGAAATGCACGGCGAAACGCTTGCGGTCGATGGCCTTTATCAGGTGCAGGTATGAGCCTATCGAGTCGGGATAGGCCCAGGGCATAGTCTCAAGCGTGAAATATGTCCGCGTCGGTTTGACATCATCGATGATAGCACGGGTCGTCTGAACAATCATATCAAAGGTCTCTTCGGTGAGGTTGTCGGGGTGGGGGCCGTACCAATGCTCTCGGCTGCGCGAGCCGCTGACATTCACGCAGCAGTTTGCACCTATGCGCTCGGCAAGCGCCAGACGCTGGCGGCACTTGACCAGGGCTGCCTTGCGTGTTTTCTCATCGGGGCTGAGCGGATTGCTCCACGCGCCCACCTCGGCGATGATGATGTCGGTCTTCTTAGCAGCGGCGGCGTAGGCGTTAACAACGTCGTCGGATTCCTTCGGTCCGACGGGACAATAGGCTGCCCGATAGCCGAGCCTGTTAACAACCTGCACCCACGAATCAGGACTGTCAAATTTCTCGAAGGTCGGCCCGCCCAGCCTAAGCGGCAGCCGTATTGTCTGCGCTGTTGCCTTCTTAATCGATGACGTATAGGCCAGCAGGGCCGTGCCAATCAGAGATTTTTTTACGAAATTACGTCGCGAAATCAGTCTTTCTTCGTTTGTCATTTTCAACCTATCCTTAATGCCGGTTATAACTTGCGAACAGGAAACGTCCAAAATCCGTATGAGGCCTTTTGTAGGGCATAAAAGCCACAAAATCAATTAGAAACTGCTAATGGTCGATTTTCCTGAACCAGGAGGAAACTATGGGCCAGTTGCTCAAGTCCGCGGAGACATCGGTCGAGATTAGCAGTGAGGGGGTGTTAGGTTTGGCTTGACAGGAATTGGCTTTTTTGTTAGAATGTTTGGTTTGACAGTTTATGGCTTGCTGAAGTGGTGATGCAGGAAGGACTAAAGAAAAGTAAGCGGCCAAGTAATGCATTATTGACTACTTTTATTGGAAAGGGGTATGCGATGAAGTTGTTCTTGAGCAAATGGGCTTTATGTTTCCTATGCTTTTTGATGGTGGCGTGCTATTCCTGCGGGCCGAAGGAGGAAGTGGCAACGGAGCCGGTAGAGAGACCGGAAGTCGTTGAGGTAATACCGCTGGAACCGGAACCGGTAGAAATAGAGCCGGTTGAAACAGTGCCGGTGGTGGCAAAACCACCGGAGCCGAAGCCGGTAGAAGCCAAACCGGTTAAGATTGAGCCGGTCGAGCCTTCGACTGTTGTTGGGAGAATACGCGACCACGTTATCACACGAGCCGAGCTTGAAAAACAAGTGATAAAAGAGATTCGGGTGAATCCAGACGAGTATGTGAGGGAAGACGGGTCTGTTGATGTGAAGGCGATACTTCTGAAAATGATAGCGGAAAAGGGGTTCATAGTGGACGCCGGTGCACAAGGTGTTCTGGAAGACCCGTATCTCAAATCAAGTTTCAAGTATTTCAGGGAAATGACGCTTGCTAAATTATTGTTGAAGACGGAGCTGCAACCCAGGATAAAGATAGCAGAGTCGGAGATAGATGCAAAGATGAAAAGTGATCCGAAGCTGACGCGGGCAAGCGCAAAGGCAGTGCTTGAGAGGCAAAAAGCAGCAAGGCTTGTAGAGCAGTTTTATCAGGAGTTATATAAGAAGCTTGATGTTCAGAAATTGAGCGGTAATTTTGGCAGGGCGTCCAGTTTATATCTCAAGCTTTTGTTTGCGCCGAAAGAAAAGCAGAAAATGCGTTTTGTCAAAAAGGCGCAAATCTGGGAGGATTTGACGCTGGAAGAGAGGAATGTTGTTCTGGCGAGATTCGAAAACGGCAAAGTGACAGTCGAGGACTGGCTTTATGCCTTGGTTCGACCCGCTCCGACAAAGAGGCCGAGAGATTTGAATACAAAAGAAGGTGTCGAAAAGTTTCTGGACAGAGCAATGCGGCTGCATGTATTCATTGCCGAGGCGAAGCTGCGCGGGCTCGACAAGGACGAAGATTATGTAAAGCAAGTAAGAGACAAAGAAGACACGGACATATTCCGGAAAGTCAGAACCGTAAAGCTCAGAGAGGTCAAGAAGGTAACAGAGGATGAAATCAAGCCTTACTTTGACCAGCACAAGGAAAAATTCAAGAACCCTGATACGATTAATATAGACCAAATCTGGTGCCAGGACCTAAAGACAGCACAGAAGGTAAAAGAAGAGCTGAGCAGCGGCAAAGATTTCGAATCAGCCAGGCAACAATACTCTTTGGCGAAACAAGAGAAAGCATCGAGTACTCATGCCAGAAGAGAAGGAATGTTCTTTGAGGAGCTGTGGAAGGGCGAGCCGAACGAAATAGTAGGTCCGGTGAGGGGCTTCTTTCTCAATAGGCAGACGCGACCGGCGGAGTTGCAGGTCAGGTGGCGCATAGTCAAGATATTGGGCAAGAAGCCCGGCCAGGCGCGGGAATACAGCTCCGGTATGGAAGATGAGGTGAAAAGCTGGATACGCTACGAACGAAGGGAAGAAATCATGGCAAAATACAGAAAGGAGCTTCTGAAGAAATATTCATACAAGATTTATTCTGAAAGATTCAAAGACATTAATCCGCTTCACATACCGTAGCGTGAAGCCGAGCTGGCAGCCGCTGAGCGGTTAGGCGGTGCCCGCTTCGCCGTTGGTAAAGCTGTGGCGGGAATTGTGCAAATGTGCCGGTGAGATTGTGCGTTCAAAGGGGGGAGCATTCTCAATTGATGGTCGCTTATGGGGGGTTTTTCATTGCGCTGACAATGACAGAGAAAAACGCAACCAGGAAGTGGTGAGTGCGAAGAAAGTTGCGCATAAGGCCGGCCGACCGCAACTTTTTGACCTTCTGAAATGACAATTGACAAGCAGCGACGAGCTTCATATCCTACAACAAATCCGAACAGATGTTTTGCAGCTCACTGCGCGAAAGCATCCGAGGTCCAACGGCTAAGCGCTTGAGAAAATAAAGGATTTAGTATAACTTAATGAAGCTCATTTGAGAAATTTCGGTTTGTAAGGAGTCAAATCATGGGTGACTTAATGAATCGGCGAGAGTTTTTGGGGGCAAGCGCAATCGGGGCAGGAACCGTGCTACTTGGCGGATGCCTTAGCCGGCATACCGTCATGGCGGCGGGGGCTGAAGAATGGCCGGTCAGGATGCCAACCGTGAAAATCCACCGGGTCTACGTTGGGAGAACAGGAGGGATTTACTGCTCCAGGCCGACAGAGGAGATTGCCAAGTTCGAGAAGCACCTTGCCAAGATTGAACGAAAGCTGGGCGATGTGAAGTTCGTTGGGGGTGAGGTGATACCTCCGGCCGAAGTGGAAAAGGTGTTGGCCAAGTTAGATAAAGCAGATGGTCTGCTGCTGTTTCACCTTTCGGGGCATGGAGGAGGCGCACCGGTGCAGGCGCTGGGTAAGCTCGTTGACACAGGATTACCCACGGCTGTGTTCTCGCAGCCGTTCAGCGGACACGGCTGGATGTATTTTCCTCAGTGGCAGAAGGAGGGCAAAAAGGTTGTTCTGCTGGCAACCAGTGACTGGCGCGAGATTGACAGGGTGGTGGCACTGATGCGGGTGGCTCCACGGCTGCGTCAAACGCGCATCATAGCTGTGGGCAAGCCCCGTGGAACAGAGGCGGCCTGTTCGGCAGAGCAGGTCAAGAAGCGACTGGGTACGGAGATAATCCCGATGAGCAACGAGCAGGTCATAAAAGCCCACCAAGCCATTGACCTAAAGGCTGCAGAGGCGGAGGCGCAGCGATACTGGATTAGCCGGGCCAAGAGAATAGTCGAGCCTTCGAAGGAGGATATCGTAAACTCGGCACGGTTGTACCTTGCGATAAAGAAGCTGATGCAGAAAGAAGGAGCACAGGCGGTCATGAGTTCACATTGTATGGGCCGGCCGGCTAAAGGGTGCCTGACGTTCAGCAAGCTGAACGATTTGGGGCTTGTAGGGGCCTGCGAGGGTGACATAGACTCGACTCTGACTATGCTTATATTCGGGTATGCGTTCGGAGTGCCTGGGTTCATCAGCGACCCTGTTTTCGACATCTCCAGGAATGCGCTGATTCACTTCCATTGTACCTGTGCGACCAAGATGGATGGTCCGAGAGGCAAGCGTCTGCCTTTTACTATCCGCACTCAGAGCGACAGCGAGAAAGGGGTGTCGCTGGATGTCGAGATGCGTGTCGGGCAGGTTGTCACCTGTGCAAAGTTTATCAATCTCAACACTATGCTTATCTCCACGGGTAAGGTTACAGAAGTCACGCACGATGAGCTGGGCTGTCGCACGCAGTTTGTCACCGAGGTGGCCGATGCCAGTAAGATGTTCCACAACTGGGGCGGCGGCGTACTGAAAGGCGGGATAATGGCGCTGCTGCACCGCGCGGTCTTCTATGGCGACCACTTGCAGGATGTCAAGAATCTGGGCGTGCTGATGGGATTTAATGTTGTCGAGGAAGGCTGACAACTCAAACCGAGCCAAGTCGTCCAGCGAGTCTTCGTAGGTTCGCAGGAAAATATCGTCGCGGCGAAGGCCTCCTCACCGCTGAAAAAACCTTGATTGGCTTTTGCGAAATCATACTGGTGAATGAAAGATGTCCGTTGATGTGCTCATTCTAAACACGGCTGTTGTGGATTTTAGAAGAGCGGATTTTGAATTCGCGGATGAATTGGTCGGCGAGGGGGGCTTAGCAAAGTGCCAAGCAAAAGACAACCCTAATTACCCACAAGAACAGTTGGCGGAATGGATAAAGCAGGGATATGCCACCGCTGGTGGACCGGGAAATACCGCGCCCTTGATTGCAAGAGCGGGCTTGAAAGTTGCGGTAGGAGTTAACCTCGGCAAGGGTGATTGTAAGGGATTGGACGCCCAGGGCAGGTTCTTTTATGGGCTAATGGCGGCCAACGGCGTCGATACGTCGGCAACCTTTATACACCCGGATTTGCCGACGGGGACTACGTACATTCATCATAAGGGCGGTGAGGAAAGGGGCGGGATTGCATATTTTGCCGGTGCCAATGATGACTTTGATTTCGAAAGATTTAAAGGGGCCATTGACCGATTAAAGCCGAACATAGTTTATTATATGTATTCCGGGCTGTCGGATAGAGGCGATGCCAATGAGGGGAGAGATTTAGCCGCGTTTATTAAATGGTGCCGGCGTAAGGGAATTGTCACCACTGCTGACACCAGCACTCTAACCGGCAGGCCGCGGGAAGTGATTTCGTCCGGCGAGCCGGTAAGCGGGTACAAGCTTTTAGAGCCGCTTTTGCCCGAAGTCGACATATTCTTTACCTCGTCGGATGAAGCCAAAATGATAGCAAATACTCTCAACGGGCCGCGAAATTGGCATGCGTTCAGTGAAGATGCAAACAACATACACTTTCTCGATTTTTTGAGTAAAAGATTTTGGGGCAAGAGCGGCCGGACAAAGCTGTTTGGTGTAACAGTGAGCAAAGGCGCCTATGAAAAGCACATTCAGCCGAATGGATTAGTCAGCGGTCCGAACAAAATTGAATCGCGATTTATGGTGGGGGAAGTGGTCGACCTCGTTGGGGCGGGAGACGCATTCAGGGCAGGGCTTCTGGCATACATTAGCCGCAACCTGACTAAGTTCCGGGACGGCTCGACGAACTTTGGCGAAGCTGTGCAGATGGGCAACCTGTTCGCAGCACTTTATATTAAAGCACCACTTCACGACAGGCACGCCAACATCCAAACTTACGGTAAAATGCTAAAAGTAGTGCGGGACGGTATCAGTTATCCGAGTTTCGAAGCGTTGCGAGAGGCTTTACGCTAAAGAGCTTAGGACTATGAGTGCGAAGATTCTGCTTTTAAATCCGCCGGTCTATGACTTCGCTGCATATGATTTCTGGCTGAAGCCCTACGGCCTGCTGAGCGTGGCGGGATACCTGCGAGGCAAAGCGGAATTTAAGCTCTTCGATTATTTGGACAGGCTGTACCCATTCGCGGTCAAGCAGAAGGAACTTAAATCCGACCAGTGGGGTCGGGGGCGATTTTACTGCGAACAAATCCCAAGGCCTGGTTGCCTGGAGCATATTCCGCGGTATTTTCGGCGGTTCGGACTTCCCAGGAGTGTGTTTAAGGATTTTTTGGAACAACAAGGGCCATTCGATTTTGTGCTTGTCCAAACAATGATGACCTACTGGTACCTCGGTGTCAGGGAAGTCATTGAAGACATTCGCAAGGTATGGCCCGGGGCGAAGATTATAATTGGCGGCAACTACGTGACACTTTGCAGTAGTCACGCACAAGGATTAGAAGCAGATTTGTTAGTGGAAGGTGTTAATCTTGAGCCGCTCTGGGAGTATTTAGGTATTGAGCCGGATTCAAAACAACCGGCATTGTGGGAAGCGTACGATAAGTTGAATGTCGGTGTACTAAAGCTTGGCGACGGGTGTCCCTTTGATTGTACTTACTGTTCCGTGCCCAAAGTTTACGGCAAATTCAAAGGACGCGCGCTGGAGAACTCTTTGGGCGAATTGGAACTGCTAATCAAGTGTGGCGTTGAAAATATTGCCTTCTACGATGACGCTTTGCTGTTCGATGCACACAAAGTCCTCGTACCGTTCTTGGAAGAGGTGCTGATACGAAATGTAAGGCTGAACTTTCACACTCCTAACGGTCTTCATGCTCGCTTTATCACAGAAGAGTTGGCTGAATTGATGGTGAAGGCGGGCTTTAAGACTTTCTATCTTGGGTATGAGAGTGCATCTTTGCAATGGCAGAAGCGTACCGGCTCAAAAGTTTCATCAGATGAACTGACGCAGGCTGTCGAGCACCTCACAGCCGCCGGGGCCGAACCTCAGAACATCACCGCATATCAGATTCTCGGCCATCCCCACATAGGTATTCAGCAACTCGAAGGCTCAATGCGTTTCGCGAATAGTCTCGGCATTCGTGGGATGCTGGCGGACTTTTCGCCGATACCGGGGACGCGGGACGGTGAGGAATGTAGAAAATGGGTGGATATGGACGAGCCGTTGTTCCACAACAAAACGGCCTTTCCAATTATTCTACTGGGGTTCGATGAGGCAAATCGGCTCAAAGACCTGCAGCGGCGGTTGAACCGTTCACTGCTTAAATGACCAGTTGATTGATTTCGGCACTTGCTGAAATAGAAATTGACAGGCAGCAGCAACGTAAGTTACCTTACAAAAGATGGGAGCAACTACTTTCGGTCAAGCGAAGCGTACCATAGAAATCATTGTTTGTGAGGAGTTGGATTATGAGCGACTTAATAAACCGACGAGAGTTTTTGGGTGTAAGTGCTGCTGGGGCCGGAGCGATGCTGCTGGGTAGCCGCAGCGTATTGGCTGCGGAGCGTGAAGAGTGGCCGGCGAAGTTGCCCCCTGTGAAGATTCGCAAGATTTATCTTGCCAAGCCGATACCGACCTGGCCCAAGCCGGACCTGGATATCCCGGCGGAAATCGCGCGGCTTGAGAAGCACCTGGCCAACGCAGAGCGTAAGCTCGGTGACGTCAAATTTGTTGGAGGAGATTTGTTGCGAGTGGCCGGCGATGCGGAGCACCTTGCGGAAAACCTTGGCGACGTTGCCGCCCTGATGGTTTTCAATCTTACTTCGGGGGTCGGACACCTGTTGGCCCGCCTCGTCGATACAGGTCTGCCGACGGCGATGTTCTCACAGCTCTATAGCGGGCACGATTGGGCACGCATCGCTTCCATGCAGAAGCAGGGCAAAAAAGTCATCTGCCTTGCCACCAGTGATTACGGCGAGATTGCCGAGGCCGCGGCACTGATGCGGGTGCCGCCACGGCTGCGGCAAACGAGAATCATCTACATCCGCAACGGTGGAATGGATGCCGAAAGGACTAAGCAATTCAAAGACAAACTCGGTGTCGACGTTGTCTCCGTTAACAACAAGCAGTTGAACAAAGCGTACAACGCCGTGGACGACAAGGCGGCTAAGGCTGAGGCCGACCTGTGGATTCGCGGGGCAGAGAAAGTCGTCGAACCAACCCGTGAGGAAATCGTCAAGTCCACGCGTCTGTACCTGGCCATGAAGTCAATGATGCAACAGCATCAGTCGCGGGCGATTACCATTAATTGCCTCGGCCTGTTTAGAAGAAAGCTGCTGCCCGCCTATCCCTGCCTTGGCTTCTGCAGGCTCAACAACCTCGGTCTGGTCGGTGCGTGCGAGGCGGACATCCGCTCGACCCTGACCATGTTGATGTTCGGCTACGCTTTTGGCGTGCCGGGTTTCATAAGCGATCCGGTCTTCGACACATCAACCAACACCGTAATCCACGCCCACTGCGTTTCCGCAACAAGGAATTACGGCCCAAAGGGACCACAATGTCCCTACATCATTCGCAGCCATATGGAGGACAACAAGGGCGCTGCGCTGCAGGTTAAGCACCGCGTTGGAGAGGTTATTACAGCGGCGAAGCTGGCTGACCTTGAGACGATGCTCGTTTCGACCGGTACGATTACGGGCAACCCTGATGTCGACCGTGGCTGCCGTACAAAAATCGCTACTAAAGTGGCGGATGCACGAAAGATTCTGGACAACTACAGTGCCGGTCTGCACCGTGTTATCTTTTACGGCGACCGGGTGCAGAGCATCAAGCACCTCGGTGTGCTGATGGGAATTAAGGTTGTCGAGGAAGGGTGAGCCCCGCAGCGAAGTGACTTGTAAATGTAAAGCCGGAAGGACGTCACTAATTCCATGACAGAGTCGTTGTGCTGTTATGGCGGGTGATAGATCGGGGCGTTTGATTTTTCACGCCAAGTTTTGTATGCTTTTCTTTATGAGCGGTCAAACTGTGCACATTAAGAGTTTCGGGTGCCAGATGAATAAGCTGGATACGGCGTTGGTGACTTCTGCGCTTAGGGAGGCGGGGTTTGGGTTCACCGAGAACGTCAAAGAAGCCGATGCTGTTCTGATAAATACCTGCTCGGTCCGCGAACATGCGGAGCAGCGGGTTCTTTCGCATCTTGGGCATCTGAAGCACATAAAAGAAAAGAAGCCTGATATGGTCGTCGGGGTGGTCGGATGTATGGCGCAGCGATTAGGCGCCGAATTGCTTGAACACGATGCAGTCGATATTGTGTGCGGGCCGGCACAGATATTACAAATCGCTGAGCTTGTCACCGAGGCGTTGCAGGATAAGAAAAAAGCAGTGGCGGTGACAGAGAAAATCCGCAAGGCAAAGCCAGAGAATCAGGCGCTTGAAGAATTTGAGTCGGCTTGCGGCATTGATGACAAAGCGATACCGGCTCAGGCATTTGTGCGGGCGATGCGCGGCTGCAATAAGTTCTGCACGTACTGCATTGTGCCTTATGTTCGCGGGCCGGAGGTCTCGCGTCCCCCTGAAGCGATAATCGAGCAGATAAAAAAGTTAGCGGATAACGGCGTAAAGCTGGTGACACTGCTGGGGCAGGCGATAAACTCGTACAAATACCAGGCCGGTGACAAGACGTATTGCCTGGCGGATTTGTTCCGTCTTGCGAGCGAGGTAAATGGCATTGAATGGATACGATTTGTTACGAGCTATCCGCAGGATGAGTTTTATGATGAGATTTTGAAAGCGATGGCGGAGCTGCCGAAGGTGTGCAATTACCTGCATATGCCGGCACAGAGCAGCTCGGATAAAATACTGCGGGCGATGAATCGCAATTATACGGCTGAGCAGTATCTGGGGCTTCTGGCCAAGGCCAGGGCGATGGTGCCGGGGATTGCGATTGCCGGTGACTTTATAGTCGGATTCCCGCAAGAGACAGAGCAGGATTTTCAGGACACCGTCGAATTAGTTAAGAAGGCCCGGTATAAGAACTGCTTTGTTTTTAAGTATTCGCCGAGGCCGGGGACGACGGCGGATAAGAGATTGGAAGATAATATTCCGCTTGAGGTCAAGAGGAGGCGCAATATTGAATTGTTAGCGGTGCAGGAAAAAGTCAGCGGCGAATCGAGCCGGGAGTTTTTGGGCAGGACGGTAAGAGTTTTGGTTGAGGGTTTGAGTAAGAAGCCGCATCTTGACTCGGCCGAAGGCCAAAATCTGCCGCAGTTGGTCGGCAGGACGGCCGAAGATTGGATAGTAGTATTCAATGGGCCGGAGAGTCTGGCGGGAAAATTTGCAAAGGTGAAAATCACACGGGTCTCACCGCTTACTCTATTTGGCGAGTTGTCTGTATAAGTTTGAGAGGTCCGAATGTTACAAGAGCTGACAGAACAAGATAAAAGAGGTAGGCCTGTAAGGAAACACCCGATTATTCGCAAAGCAGTAATTGCCGGCGTTGCCGCAGTTGTCCTTATGGTTATCTTTGGCTTGGGTACGTTGGCTTACAACAACGTATCCTTAGCCAGCGATGAGGCCTTTGCAAAACGTTTGGATGCGGCAATTGAAAGATGCCTGAACTGGACGGAAGCACACAGGGACGTAATCCTGAAAAAGAAGAACATAGCGCTTATAAAGATGCTTACAGAGATTGAAAGCTTAAGAGCAACACCTATATTCTCGGATATTGTCAGCAGCTTTATGGCCGCACCAACTCGGCCGAGATGTTGGAAACGCCTCGTTGACCCAAACTGGCCGGTGGATGAAATCGAACTTAACATAGCGATTAAGAAAGAGTATATCGACAATAAATGGGTTCTCTACGCGATGGCTCCTGATAAAGCGAAGATTACACCGGAAGAGATGGACTTGTTCAATCCGGAGCGGTGGCAGGGTCGAAAGCTTACGCATCAGCTTGACGCTTTGATTACGCTTAGGAGGACCAAGGGTGCGAACAAAGAGCTGGATGAGCTCATCGAGCATCTTTGCAACCGGTTAAGCAGCGAACTCGTATTTGATGTGGCGGTGATGGATATTTATATTCAAAAGGTGACGTTTGTTCTAAGGGCCGGTTTTCCGGAGAAGATTCGCAGGCGGTGGGTTGAGCGGATAATTGCAAATCAATTGGACGATGGCGGGTGGAACGACAGGTGGTTTTGGTTGACTTCAGACAGCAGAAGACCGGTATTTGATTTTGCCACGCCGGCAGGTAATCAGCATGCTACGGTTCAAGCATTGGCGGCATTGTATTTTGTTAAGTACCGTTATCCGGAGTGCTTTGGGTTGAAATAGGTCAAGACACGGGACAAAAGCATTAGACTGGATGCCCACCCGTTCGGCTTCGCTCAGGACGCTCTTGTAATTGTTAGTTTCATTACCGACTAATGACTATTTGGTTTAGGTATTGGTTGGTAGTACTTAGAGTGGCATTGGGGTTGCGTTGATTTGGCCGAGAGGGTAGAATATACAGCGGGAGATATGGAGATACAAGAAGAGGTTTTCTGTTGAGAGCAGCAAAGGGATATATCTGCATTGCTGTTGCAGTTTTGTGGGGGATGAGCGGGTTATCACTGGGGGCTGGTAAATCGAAGGTTAAATTCAGCTCGTATGAACTCAAGGCCAGGGCCGGAGAAATACTGCTGTTTGATTTCGATGGGGACAGCCTTGATGATATTGTCGTAATAAACGAGCCGAACCTTATCTTCTTTTTTCAGGAGTCCAAGGGAGGTTTTGCTAAAGAGCCGGCGCTAATTTATTCGACGGGTGATAAGCCATCGGTTTTGCGGTGGGGATAATTATCCTGCTTGCCACCGTCAAACATTTTATCGGCATCGGGCCGTATGTATTCACAACGTATGTTGGCTCCTCCTGGGGGATATTTCACCAGGTTGCGGATGGGGTGGACTATCGGTGGTCGCCTGAAGTCTGGAAGATTGTTACCGTTTCACTTATTTACTGTTTTGTAACATTTACAGCGGGTTTGGCCATCTTTGCAAAACGAGATTTCAACGGCTGAGACGTTTAGTGTTGAGCATATAATTTAGTGTACGGAGCGGGAATAATTTTTGAGCTGCTACCGTCTACGCTAACGCCGCCTCTGGTCAACTAAAGTTGTTTGGTCATGGTCAGGCAATGCAGATACCATGCAAGTCAAGCTCTGCTATGAGCTCGTGTCAATCTTGCCAGTTTTCTAACAATTGGAGCGCGGATTTGTCCGGGCCTGAGTCGCCAACACCAGTTGCCTTTAACTGTTGCAGGACGGTTCATGCGGGCATGCCGGCCTAATCCTAAAATATCCTGCATGGGAATAATTGCCAGGTCGGCAACGGAGCTGTTCGCAAGGGCCGTCACGCACCAGGATACTTGACTGACAGGTACTTTGCGTCCGAGACAGTCAAAGAGTCTTTTCTTTTGCTCGGGTTTGATTTCTTTTTCGAACCAACCCTTCACAGTGTTGTTGTCATGCGTGCCCGTGTAAACTGCGCAGTTTCTTACGTGATTGCAAAGGCAATGCGGATTTGCAGCCGGGTCGCCATCAAAAGCAAACTGAAGCACTTTCATCGAATGAAGCTGGAACTTTTCTATGATTGCTCGCACATCCTCGGTAATGCTTCCTAAATCTTCAGCTATGAGGCAGCGGGATGGAAAATTCTTAAGCAGTTTGTTTAAGAAATCTTCTCCCGGCCCTTTGACCCATTTACCATCTTTGGCCGTCTTACTGCCGGCAGGGACCTGCCAGCAGGCGACAAAGGCCCTGAAGTGGTCGAGCCGAACAACATCGAACAAAGTCAGGCTATGCCTTACTCGCTGAATCCACCAGTAGTACCCGGTTTTTCTTAGAGCTTTCCAGTCATATACCGGATTGCCCCATAATTGGCCGGTTCGGCTAAAATAATCCGGCGGGACACCGGCAACTGCTCGAGGCCTCTTCGTACCTGTCAGCTTAAAGAGCTCCGGATGGGCCCAGACGTCTGCACTGTCATAGGAAACATAGAATGGAATGTCCCCTATGATTTGAATGCCGCGCTGGTTGCAGTAATACTTCAAGGAAAGCCATTGCTTGAAGAACAAATATTGTAAAAACTTTTCTTTGTCTATGGCATCTCGCAACTGGGCCCTTATAGATTTAAGAGCATCGTGTTTCCTGTCCCGGAATTTTGCCGGCCAGCCGGGCCACGAACGCCGCTGGAAGTGCTGACGTAAGGCAGCAAACGCTGCAAAAGCATCAAGCCAATTCTTGTTTTTCAAACAGAACAGCTCAAAGTCAGCACTCCTGGGCATAGCCTTGAAACGCGCGAAAGCGACATCTAACAACTTGGTTTTGTAAGAGATGACAGAAGGATAATCCACAGACACTTGAGAAAAAGCAGGTTTTTCCTGAATATCCTTTCTGGACAAAAAATTTTGGCTGTGCAGCAGCTCAGGGCTGATGAGCAAAGTGTTTCCTGCAAAGGCTGATAGAGTGTTATAGGGGGAACAAGGAGGATACGGCACTGGTGGGGTCAATGGCAACACCTGCCAGTAGCTCTGCTTGGCCCGAAAAAGGAAATCAGCAAAGCGGTAGGCTTCCGGACCAAGGTCACCGACGCCATATTTTGAAGGCAATGAAATTATATGCAGTAGTACGCCGGCTGCTCTTTTATCTATCATCTGTCTGCCTCAACGACTCTTGAAGATTCTGACTCGAAATGCACCGGACTGTCCAACGCCGAAAAGTATGCTGCCTGGCGAAGCAACAATCAAGTGGAAGAAGCTGATTCTCCGTCCTCCTTCCAAGCGCCTTTAGGATATGCTGGAGTGAAATATGCGTATGTTTTCTATTTCCTTATTTACGGATTCTGCGTTTTTGTCTGCTTTTGCTCGGAATCTCTCTGATTTCGTACTTGCCCGCCTGACTCTTCTTTTGCTTAGAGGCAGATACTCCAGCAGTTCTCGGCGCTAATTTCGATAGAGCATTTCTACATACTTCTTGCGTATCACGGTTAGGGTGGTCTCGTCCCTGCGCAAGAAGGCGCAAAACCTTTTTCCTCATCCGGCCCCGCATGCTTCTAAGCCCATAGGCAGCCGCATTCTTGGTTGTTTTTGGGAAATTCCCAAACAGCGCCTCCTTTAAACTGTCTAAACCATCTTCCTGCATCCAGGACAGATTGAAAGCAGCCGAGCGGCGGGTTGCAGCACTTTCAGAGTATAGTTTCTCCCTGAGCTTCTCAAGAAGCTTTATAGATACTTCATCCTTTTCCCGGCCTGTAAGTTTTCTTTTGCCTATCCTCATAAGAACCACCCAATATTGTACCGGTAAATAGTGCGAATATCAATAGTAGTTTGTTTTCTGTAGAGTACCTATTCAATTGTAACGGAGAGGGCGGGATTCGAACCCGCGGTACAGGCATTACCCGTACGACGGTTTAGCAAACCGTTGCCTTAAGCCACTCGGCCACCTCTCCAATTTCGATACTACCTGCCCCCGCGTTTCACGCGAAGCGGGGCGGCGGGTACAAAGTCCTATCTACTTTACATATAGTGGTGCAGTATTGCAAGAAAATTAGCCACCTGCCCCCGCGTTTCACGCGAAGCGGGGCGGCGGGTAGGTTCCGCTATTTCGGAACGGATATGCACTAAGCTCTCCGTCAGTTAGATTGCCGTAAAGGCTTTGTCGCCTCATAAATTTGTGAGTAATTTGCTTTTTGTGTGCATAGTACTTTATGGAAACCGGCACGGGAAAAAGACGCTATAGAGAGTCGGTTGAATCGATGCTAACGGTCTGTAAATATTTTGTAAAAAGGCAGGCCGATTATTTTACAGACATTTTACTTTATATTCGACTGGCATTGTTGTATTATTAATATAGACAGCGGCGAATTTGGCCCACAGCCCCGTCTGCGACGGGAGTCGCCGGGGCCGGCAGGTTTGAGATGGAGAACCGGAAAGATGGGAACTTTTCCACAACTCGTTAGTCTATGAATATAGCAGCCCAGACAAAGCACCGTTATAGGCAGGTTCATCTTGTGCGGCTTATTGAGTCGTTGTTTTGCTGTCTTTTTGCACTACGGGAGACTTTGGAAAATGTGGTCCCTCTTAACTTCAACGGGAATTGCCCTCCCAGCTTTTTGCGTAAATGTTTCTATTTAGTAGCAGACTTCATTTAAGGAGGCTAAAAATGAAGCGATGCATATCTGTTGTTTTGTTGACCGTGGTAACTGCAACCCTTTCATCCGTCGCTATGGCGCAGGCCGATGCTGCAAGGGCCTTTGAGCAGGGCAAAGCCGCCTATGCCGATGGTCGTTTTACGAAAGCGCGAGACTTGTTTGAAAAGGCTTCACAGACCGATACCCGCAACCCGGAAGTTTTCCTTTGGCTCGGCAAGGCCCGATACCAGCTTGGCATTGTTGACAAAGCGATCGACGCCTGGACGAAGACACTGAAGCTCGCTCCTGAAGAACCGTATGCCAAGAAGATGCTGGAGACATTGCGCGGGCAGCTTCTCGAAGCGGACACCAGGATTAGTCTAATTGAAGTAATGCTAAAGGAAAAATTGTTTGCCGCGGCCAAGCGCGAATGCAACAAACTCCTTGAAGACCAGACAATGACAGACGAGCGGCGAGTCAGGGTCATGACGTTGAAGGCGCGAGTGCTTCTGGGCACGGGCAGTTTTGCCCAGGTCGAGGAAGCTGTCCACGAGCTGCTGACAAGACACCCGAAACTTGCAGACCCGGCCCAGACTACGCTTCTTTTGGGCGAGGCGAAGATGGGCCGGCGAGGCAAGATGACGGAGGGTCTGCTTCTCTTGAAAAAAGTTGTAAATGATTATCCGGGCACGCCTTCGGCTGTGACGGCGCGGTATAAGCTGATTGTGTTCAATCTCGACCAACTACCAAACCCAGCCGATGCAGAAAAGCTTGCCGAGTGGATTGCCGCAAATCCTGACCATGACAGGGCAGAAGAGGCACGACGTCAGCTGATTAATATGTATCTGGCAATTTCCAAAAAGCAAGGTATCCCGAAAATAAAGGCCGAACTCGGTAAGTGGGATAGGGCTGCTGTGAACACTGCGACCGACCTATTGAAGAGAATCATCCAAGCTGATGAGGCGCTGAGACTGACCCGGCGGATTATCAAGCACTTGGATAGCCACTATGCCAAGAAGCGGGCATACGTTGCCGCAGTCAGCGGTTCTGAGTTGCTGCTGAAAGCGCCATTGCCGCCATCCAGCCGCTTGGCTGCACTTCGGGCGCTGGCACGGTACAAGACCGAATTAGCCATCCGTGAACTCACTAAGCAGGCCCAAGCTGCAAGACTTGCTGCCGGGCCGCTGCCGAAAGCACTCGCAGAAGTGCTGGGAGTTTACGGCACCATCAACAAGGAATTTCCTGCCGAGCCTGCCTGGCGCAACCAGGGGCACTTGGCCGAGCGAGTGCGAAAATTAGGGTCGCCGGTGCCTTGGCCGGCTAAGATTACCGAACCGAAGGTAGCTTACGATTGGTCAGTGCAGATTGCTTTACCCGTTATCAAGGCCGATGTGGATTCTTCCGCTGTCTCCAAGGCTATCAAGACCATCAGGGCCATTGTGGACGACTGTGCCAAACACGAGAAACCGCCAGCCAGGGGTATTGCATTGGGCATCAACTCTGAACTTCTACAGGTTCTCAAGCCGACCAATCCCGCCTGGGCGCCTGCTATGTGGCGGCATGTCAACCTGTTAAAAGCCAATGCGGTTGCTGTCTTTAATGACAACATAAAAGCCGGACGCGCCCAGGAAAATGCCAAGCTCAGTGAACGTCAGAAGCAGCTTCTGGCCACGCTGACAAAGCTGGTGGAGCGTCAGGCGAGCCGCCAGGGGCCGAGGGCGTTGAAAGAACTAAGTGCCCACCTCAAGCTTTGGGTCAAACATAGACACTATAAAGTCGCTCAGGAGGCGTACAGGCAAC
>CAZOUM010000007.1:0-65804 GCA_964582985.1 uncultured Pirellulales bacterium
CTGTGAAATCTGTGGTTGGAAATCAATCAAATGCGCAGGGGGGTAAGACCAAAAATCAAATTTTTTGAAAATTTTTATCTCCTTTTCTCACATCGAGTTACGAGAATCGGGTATCGAGAATCGAGGACTTTTTTCAATCAAATGCGCAAGTTCGCCTAATTATAGAAGGCGTGTTTTTTTCAAACCGCCCTGAAAAAAGTGAATAGTCAAATTTAGTCGTTCGTGAATAACTAAAAACTATCAACTTTCAACTAACAACTGGCGACTAAATACGAGCCACGGGCGACGAGCGACGAGCGACGAGCGACGATTATTATGCAAAACAAAGCCAATTTGCTGGATGCTCAAATGAGCGTAAGCTCTGTTTTAACAAAGGATTATGAAAACAAACGCCTTTGCAGATGCGGCCAAAACAAACCCAATACAAACCCAACCTGTAGTGAGCTTGTCGAACCTATTTCAAACCCGACGACGGCGGGACGGGATACGAGTGTATGACGGCGGTAATGAGTTTGGTAGAAGCTAACCGGTTAGTAATTCGAATTGTTCAGGGCTGAGACTTTGGCGGAGTTTTTGAAGGGCAACGAGCTCAATTTGGCGGACTCTCTCCTTACTTAAGTTCAGGTCTTCGCCAATTTGTTTCAGGGTTTTCGTTTTCTTTTTTACGAGCGAGCCGAGCAGGCCAAAATGATTTAGAACTATGTACTGCTCGCGTTCGTTGAGATCGTCCTTGATAACCTGGGTTAGGTTTTGACGTGCTCGTTCCACAGCCACGACATCTGCGGTGGCCTTGGTTCTCAATTCGCGATGGATATCTGCCAGGGAAGCGGCTTTTGATTTGCCTGCGCGAGCGGCCTCAGTTGGTACCTTGCGTGCATAGTCTTTGGCTATGGCCCAGGAGGCGTGGCTGCTGAAGCGAAAGCCCCTTGTGTAATCGAAGGTCTCAACCGCTCGGGTCAGCGCGAAATTACCTTCGCTGACCAAATCAGATAAGTTTGCTCCGCTGGCCAGATGTTTGGTTGCGGTGCTGATGACAAGGCGCAGGTTTGCTTCGATTATCATCTTTTTTACGCTCTCAGCTTCAGCCAAATAATTTTCGACTTCTTTTAGGCGGGCACTTGAGACTCGGCTTGGCCTTATTCCAGCTCGGGTTACACAAGCCAGATATTTTAGATAGTTGTATCTGCGGAACAATTCGATTTCACGTTCTCTATTGAGAAGAGGTGTATCTTTTAACTTCTGCAAATACTCAGGCAAGAGGGACTCGCCGGCCAATTCGAAGGTTTCAGCACTTGTGCCGGAGGCCGGCTCTACGGTCTCGACCGGCTTGTCGAGAATCTTGTGTTTTGCATTATTTTCGAGAAACTCGTCGCTGGGAACAAATTCAAATTTCCTGGCCAGAACGGCTCTTGCCCTCCTTACATTTATAATCCGGTATATCGAGCTTTTGCTGCGGTGGAAGCGACTCATCAGTTCTTCGACGTTACAGCCTTGTTTGAACAGCTTATAAAGCTCGGCAGCTTGAGAAGGGTCAATTACGCCGGGCGGTTTGCCGAAAGCAAGCTTTCCGGGATTGGTTTTCTCGTAGTTTAGGATTGTGTATCTGACGGTTTCATGGGCCCTGCCGGTTTGTTTTGCTATTTTGTCTATGATCTGGTGGCGAGACATTTTTGTTTTGGCAGCGAGTGTAGTGGCCCGCTTCATAATCAGTTGTTTTTCTTTGTTTGTCAGTCGTGCAAAACACTTTGCTTTAGCGATAAGATCCGGGTTTTTCTCGAAGAACTTGTCGACTGTCGACTGGAAAAAGCCGAGGCGTTTTTGGCCGTCGTTAAAGATGAATTTGAGTGCGAGCAGGCCTCGTTTTCGCCAGCGGTCGATTGTTTTTGTTGAGACGCCGAGTGTGTCGGCGAGTTCCTCGATACTATAAACCTTTTGGTGTTGCTCAGCGACAGGCCGGGCGACCTGGCCGCTTAGCTTGGCGATGAAAATCCTGAGGTCCTCTGTTAGTTGGTCGCCTTTTATGAGCGGTTGGCCGTCAAGGCCTTTTGGATGGTAGCCCGTAATCCGAAAGCAGACAAACTCGAAGGGGTATTCCTTGTCTTTGTCAATAAGCGCATAGAGTCTCTCAGCGTCGGCGAGCTGTTTTCGTCGCTGCCTTTGGGGTGCAAATCGAAGCTGCATCAGCAATTGCGCTACATTTAGATCTCTTATTGGCCGCATCGGCACCTCGGCATCAGTACATCCGGCTTCGCTCAAGACCAGGGCTGCTAAGAATATTTTCCTACGATAACCAAGTGTCCATTATACCAAATTGGCCACAAAAAAACAGCCCCTTTTTTGGCATCGGGGCTGCTTTTTCGCATTTTGTTGCGATTTTGGGTTTCGATTTGGAATCAAGCAACGAGACTCTTGGCCAAGTCTACAGCCGAAGCAGCATCGGGAGCGTACCCATTTGCGCCAATTTTGTCGGCGTAGCCCTGTGTTACCGGTGCGCCGCCTATCATAATCTTAGCCGAAACGCCGGCATCTCTGAGCGCTTTCAGGATTTTCCCCATAGCAGGCATCGTTGTCGTCAGCAGCGCACTCATACCAATCAACTGGATCCCAGTGGCCTTGGCCTGCTCAACAAATTCTTCAGGTGACACATCGACCCCCAGGTCAACAACTTCAAAGCCGGCACCCTTTAGCATCATTGCCACCAGATTCTTGCCGATATCGTGCAAATCGCCCTGTACGGTTCCAATCAGAAACTTCCCGACCGGCTTGACCCCGGCTTTAGTAAGTTCCGGCCCAAGGACTTCCATCGCCGATTTCATCGCGCGGGCGGCAATAAGTACTTCAGGTATGTAAAACTCGTTCCTTTTCCAGCGGGCGGCAACCTCGTCCATAGCTCCGATTAACCCGTCATCCAAAATACTCTTAACCGCTACGGCCTCCTCAATAGCCGCCTTTGTAAGTTCTACTGCAGTACTTTGGTCACCTTTAATGACCGCATCAGCCAACGCTTTCAAATCCGCCATTTTTGTTCACCTCAATAATAAATTAGGTCAATCTGCTTACGTCTACTTTTCTCGTTGCCGAATGAGAAATTAAACACTATTCTTCAATGCGGGACAAGCTATAAATTCAACTTTTCGGCTCGAAGGGCGATTTTTGGCAGAACAATAGCATGAAACCAAATATATACGCTTGACATATTCTGGACGGTAATATAGCCTATTTTGTTTTGCTGTCCCAAGACTTATTTGCTCTAAGCATATATCAGACAACAGGATAGAGCACAAGAAGCAATACTGTCGCAGACGTTCGTGGCATATAGCAAGTATGAGTAATTACATAGTTTTAGTAAAACAGGTTCCCGACGTAACGCAGATTACCGACAATGCGTTCGACCTCGAGAGCGGTACGCTTATCCGAAGCCGGCTGGTCAGTGTAATAAATGAATTGGACTCACACGCGCTGGCCTTTGCAAATCAGATGAGGCGCGAGGCCGGGGACAAAGATTCAAAAATCATTTGCCTTAGTATGGGACCGCCAATGGCTGAGGCGGTACTGCGGTACAGTCTGGGCCGATGCGCTGAAATGGCGGTGCTGCTGACGGACAAAGCTCTCAGCGGAGCAGACACACTGGCGACAGCAAATCCACTGGCTTTTGCCGTTAGAAAAACAGTTAAAGAAATCCTCAACGGAGATAAGGATTATTATGTGGTTTGCGGGATGCAATCGGTGGACGGTGACACCGCCCAGGTGCCGCCGCAGATTGCCGAAGAGCTGGGCCTGCCCTGTATTACGTATGTCACCGGGTCCGAATACAGGAACGGCCGCTTCGAATTCACTCGCATTATCAGCGGTGGCAGTCAGATAGTTGCTGTTAAGAAACTTCCGGCTGTAATTACTGTCGCCAAATACGAGTATCCTCTGTTTGCGACGTTTTCGGGGACGCGACGTGCAAACAAGATGGAAATTATCCACTGGGGCTCCAGCGATATCAAAGCGACCCACATCGGTGTTGAAGGTTCAAAGACCCGCGTAATACGGGTGTTCCCGCCGGGCAAAAGCATCAGAAAGTGTGAGCAGCTCAGCGATGCAAAGTCATTGGCCGGAGTGCTTGTCAGCAGTTTCAAGAGCGGCAACGGCGAGGGTGGTGAAGACAATAGTGTTCAGATAAGCCGCTATGTTTTACCAGGCAGACGAGCG
The DNA here is from genome assembly GCA_964582985.1 of uncultured Pirellulales bacterium. Taxonomy (GTDB): domain Bacteria; phylum Planctomycetota; class Phycisphaerae; order Sedimentisphaerales; family Anaerobacaceae; genus CAZQYB01. Next base: position 4,198 of record CAZOUM010000007.1, read on the forward strand.
GATAGGTTCGACAGAAGCTTCGAAGGGACAAAAAAAGAAAAGGAAGATTTCGCAATCCTGTCGGCCAAGCTCAAGGAATTAGGAATCAGGGATGTTAGTCAGATTAACGAATATGTCAAGAAGGAGATTCTTGCCGCTGCGGGTGAGCATTTCCATAAGCGGGCATTGGAGGATATGGTCAACGGCCTGCAGTTGACCGAGCCAAGCTATAAAGGCGAGGTCTGGGTCGTCGCCGAGCACAGCGATAGCACGATACATCCGGCGACGTTCGAGCTTATCGGCAAGGCGCGCGAGCTTACAGACTCTCTTGAGACCAAAGTAGGCATCTGTTTGGCAGGAGAAAAGGTTGAACCACTGGCAAAAGAGCTAATCGCCGCCGGTGCCGACAATGTCTATATCATCGAGGACAAGCTGCTTGGTGTATTCGACCCAACCGCACATCGCAAAGTTATTGCCGATGCAATAAGTACATACCAGCCTCAAATCGTTCTTTATGCCGCAACTCCCCAGGGCAGAATGCTGGCGCCAATGGTCTCATACAGGGTCGGCTGCGGGCTAACCGCCGATTGTACTTCCTTGGATATAAAGGACAGCTCGCGAAAAGGCCAGATAAGTATCCTTATGCAGACCCGGCCGGCCTTGGGCGGAAACGTTATGGCAACTATCTGCACGAAAGATTCAAGGGCGCAGATGGCTACGGCAAGGCCGGGTGTTATGAAGAGACTGCCCCCGGATGAGTCAAGAACCGGCAAAGTCATTAAACACAATGTTCAGCTTTCAGATTCCGATGTTAGTCTGGAAATTATCAAAACGGAGCTGGGCACCGGTGAGGTGAACTTCGGCGCGGACGTGATTGTCAGCGGCGGCAAGGGTATGCAGAGCAGAGACAATTATGAACGGCTTGTCGGGTCGCTTTGCGATTGCCTGGTTAAAAGGTTGGATACGCGAGTTGAAAGAGGCGCTTCGCGCGCAGCGGTTGAACAGGGCATTATCGAGCGAGCTCACCAGGTCGGTCAGACCGGTACCGCCGTCGGGCCAAAACTTTATATTGCTCTGGGGATATCCGGGGCCATCCAACATATGATAGGCGTTGCGAACACCGATACTATTATCGCCATCAATAGCGACCCGCACGCGCCGATTTTTAAACAGTGCGACTACTACATCATAGGGAACGTGGAAGACACAGTGCCACAACTGATTCAGGCATTAGAGACAGAATAAGCGATGTCAAACAACAACTACAACAAGGTGGAGGTTCTGATAGTTGGTGCGGGGCCGGCTGGTCTGGCAGCTGCGATACAGCTAAAAGCTCTCAGACCGCAGACCGAGGTCGCCGTTATAGAAAAGGGAGCGGACTTAGGCAATCATAATCTGTCCGGTGCGGTTTTGGAAGCTGAACCGCTACACACACTGCTGAATTCGGTTGTACCCGGATGGCAGGAGAGTGAAGAAGCCAAGGCAGTATTGGCGAGCAAAATCGACAAGGACGATATTCTGTTCCTTCTGGGCAGGAAGGTCTCATTTAACATTTTCTTTGCGGTCAGGCTTGCGAAAATGCTTCGGTTGGGCTTTGGCCAAATGATACACAAGGGGGATTATTCTGTATCAATAAGCAGGTTGACCAAATGGCTGGGCCAAATAGCCAAGGAACTCGGTGTAGAGGTACTGACCGGTTTCGCTGCTGAAGATATCGTCCTCGATGAATCAAACGGTACGGCGACAGGCATCAAGCTCGTTGACCAGGGTCTCGATAGAGAAGGTAATAAACAGCCGAACTATGTCGAGGCCGAAATCATAAAGGCTTCGTTTGTGCTACTTGCCGAAGGATGTGATGGGTTGTTGACGGAGAAATTTATAGAGAAAGCCGGCCTGCAGAGACAATCACCGCAGCTCTATTCGCTGGGCGTTAAAGAGCTCATAAAGGTAAGCGGTGAGCAATACAGTAAATTTACATCCGGGCGTGTTGTTCACGCTCTCGGGTTTCCCCTGTGGACACCGGTTTTAGGGCCGGGTATGTTCGGAGGCGGTATTGTGTACGCGGGGGTCCAGGACCACCTTTCAGTAGGGATGATTGTCGGACTGGACTGGAAATACTGTGATTTTAACCCGCAGGATGCACTTACGAATTTCAAGGAGCATAGGTTTGTAAAACGGTTTATCGACGGCGGCACAGTTGTGGAGGCAGGGGCCAAGATGATTCCGGAAGGCGGATACTACGCTATTCCAAGAGACCCGCAAACAGGGACAATCGGCAAACGCAATGTGCTGATACTCGGTGACAGTGCGGGCTTTGTAAATATGCTAAAAATAAAGGGCCTGCATAACGCTATCGATTCGGGTATGCAGGCTGCGAAAGCAATCGCTGAAACTTTTGAGAGCCCCGGTAGTGCAGCATTGAGGTATACCGGGCTGATTGACCAATCGAATGTTGGCAGAGAAATGAGGTCGGCGATGAACTTTCGGCAGGCAATTGCGAAGTTTGGGCCTTTGCAGGGGATGCCGCTTTCAGTTTTGGCTTCACTGCTGCCGAAGTTCGAGGTTGAAAGAGACTATAAGGCGATGACTACGGCCCGTTACCGGCTCAAGGGCAATCAGGAATTTGATAAGGATACCTTTACCGCGATGGCGGCAACTGAGCATCGCGAAGAGCAGCCGTCACATCTGACCATTCTGGATTCGGCTGTTTGCAAGACTAAATGCACACCGCGGTTCAACAGCCCCTGCATTACGTTTTGCCCGGCTGGAGTATACGAGACGGTGCACGACGAAGTAAAGCCGGCTAATCCATCCAACTGTCTGCACTGTAAGACATGTCAGAGGAAGTGCCCGTTCGATAATATCGGATGGACTGTTCCTGAAGGTGGCGGCGGACCTCGCTATAAGCGAATGTGAAAAGCAGTGCGCCAAAGCGTCCCACTCGGACTAATTAACCAACCGGAATTTCACATAAAAAGCAGTGCTTCCAGTAATTTAGTTTGATAGTATGGGGCTGTCAGGCACGTTTGGTATTTTCGCGAAGACAAAGTTAAAAGATAGCGGTTGAATTAGTAAGGCTTTGGAAAATGAAGCCCGTCTCGGACAAAAAAATCGATGCAGAGCTTCTCGAGCGCTACACAGCCGGCGATGAGGCTGCGTTCCGGGAAATCGTAAGTCGCTACAAAAACGGCCTCAAAATTCGCTTAAGACGGCCTTTTCTATCTATGCTCATTAAATCTGGCCTCTATCGCTACTACGCGTTTCTCTAAACCTTCGAGTTCCTTATGCTTCAGGACATACCCCGTTACGTCTTTCGCTGCCAGTCGTTTCAATCGCTCGTCTTTGTGGTCCGAGCCTGCTCTGCACAATTCCATAGAAAACCTTAGATTTGTGAATAAAGCGACCCTAAGTGAAGATTCTTGTTGTTTGAGTCAAGAAAAAAGCGTAATTTCATTGACAGAGGACGTCCTATAAGATAAATTAGACACAGCCAGCTCGGACCAACGGTTGAAGGAAAGGAAGGATGAACCCTTGCTTACAGAAGAAAATACCGTGGTCAAAGGGGGTTGAGGTAAATCTCCGTCGATCTACTGGTATATCACCGATAATACTGTCAGAGAGGACCTTTATGTGGATTGCCTGATTTAACAAAGAGGAGCGTGTGATGGAAGACAAAATCGCCTCAGCAGCAGTTTCTGGATATTCATTCCCCGGTTGCCACAATCAAATCAAGACCAACTATTCCGCAGCCGATAACACTATTTCTGCCGGACCTCGGCGGGCTGGTGTTGTTTGGAAAACAGAAAGTGTAAGTTCGGAGGCATTTTCTGAAACAGGATTCCATGCCGGTGGCGAAAGAGCAGAGTTTTCCAAAAAGATATTGCTATGAAGGATTCAATCATATTTACATTCTCAGGTATCTTAATCATGGCTCTGCCCGCCTTGGTATGTGCGAACTCCGCGCCGGTTGTGAGCAATGTAACTGCCGGTCAGCGTACAGATGTTTCGAAGCTGGTGGACATTCATTACGACCTTGCCGACGCGGACGGGGATACCTGCACCGTCTGGGTGGAGGTCAGTGATGACGGTGGTTCGAGCTGGTCTGTTCAGGCGGTTTCTTTTTCCGGGGCTGTCGGCGAAGGAATTGCTGCGGGTGCAGGCAAACATATTATCTGGGACTGCGGGTTCGACCTGGCTGGTGTTTATGGCACTAACTACAAAGCTAGGGTAAGCGCCGATGACGTGCAGACACCATTAGATATGGTGCTTATCCCCAGCGGAGAGTTTGATATGGGCGACCACCATGATGGGACGCCGTGGTCCTTACCTATCCACGCGGTTTATGTCGACCCATTCTATATGAACCGTTACGAGGCCACCAATCAGCAATACTGCGATTACTTAAACTCAGCTTACTCTCAAAGCTTGATTGAAGTCCGTGATGGTGGGGTGGTCTATGCGGCTCCCGGCGGCAGCGATGCCTACTGTAATACGCACGAATATGATTCAGAAAGCAGGATTTGCTTCAACGGCAGCACGTTTACGGTCCTCTCCGGCAAAGAGGACCATCCGATGGTGGAGGTAAGCTGGTGCGGTGCAGTTGCCTATTGTGATTTTTATGGCTACCGTCTCCCAACTGAGGCCGAGTGGGAATACGCAGGGCGTGGAGGCGAGAAAAATCCTTATTATCGGTACCCCTTTGGGGACATCGAACATGGGTCCAAGGCGAATTACTGGGAAACCGGGGACCCGTACGAAACGGGACCGTGGCCGTGGACAACTCCGGTAGGTTATTACGATGGCGGCCAAACCCCTCCCGGCTCAGATATGGCTAATGGCTATGGCTTGTACGACATAGCAGGCAATGTCTGGGAATGGTGCAATGACTGGCACAGTTCAACCTACTATTCTTCGAGTCCCTACTATAATCCCCAAGGGGCTGCCGGCGGCACCAATCGTGTTCTTCGAGGCGGCTGCTGGGCCAGTTGCTCAACCCCCTGCCGGCTTGCATTTCGGCCCTGTGGCCCGCCCGATATCCGGTCCAACTGCGGCGGGTTTCGTGTTGTTGCCGATTCGAATTTCGGGCGGGCGGATTCAGGGCCGTTTACAATTGCTAATCGTGATATCTGGTACGTTGACAACGATGCCGCCAACGACCCTGGGCCGAATAACCCTGACATAAGTGACCCCAATGAGGACGGCTCTGCCGAACATCCATTCGATAACATCCAGGAAGCTATCGATATTACTGTGGATGGCGACACTGTAATCGTTGCTGCAGGTACATACAACGAGGTGATTGACTTCATCGGCAAGGCCATCACGCTGCGCAGCTCCGATGGTGCCGATGTGACCACTATCGACGCCGCCGGCTTGAACGCAAGCGTGGTCAAGTGCGTAAGTGGCGAGGGGCTCGACGCCGTCCTTGATGGGTTTACCCTCACTGGGGGCACTGGTACGCTCTTTGCACTTTACGGAGGAGACCTTTATCCTTGTGGTGGCGGGATATTTATCATTGGCGGCGCAAGTCCGTCTGTGACTAACTGCACCCTAAGTGGCAACTATGCATATGCCGGTGGTGGGATGTGTAACTACGAAAGCAGCCCGACGGTGACCAACTGCGTGTTCATTGGGAACTCGGCCGAAGAATACGGCGGCGGGATGTACAACCACGACAGCGAGACGATGGTCACCAACTGCACGTTCAGCGGCAACGTTGCTGATGCGAACGGCGGCGGGATGTACGTCAGTGACAGCAACGCGACGCTGACAAACTGTATCCTTTGGGGCAATACAGCATCAGATGGGAATGAAATCGCTTTAAGCAACTCCTCGACAATAGATGTGAGCTACTGCGATGTTAAGGGGCAAGAGGGCGGAATATATAATGATGGAAGTTTAATGGTTTGGGCAGATAATATCGAGGCCGATCCCTGTTTTGTTGAGCCGGGGAAGTGGGTGGATGCAAATGACCCCAATATTGTTGTCGAGCCGAATGACCCGAATGCCGTCTGGGTAGATGGTGACTATCACTTAAAGAGCGAAGGCTGGCGATGGGATGCCATTGCCAACCCTCCTCGCTGGGGATATGATTATGTCACAAGCAGATGCATCGACGCAGGCAATCCTGGTTCACCGCTTCGCGAAGAACTCCTCACAATTCCCGAAGACCCGCCCAACGATTTCGGGCAGAACCTGCGAATCAATATGGGCGCCTACGGCGGCACGGCTAAGGCCTCTATGCCGCCTTACGACTGGGCGCTTTTAGGCGACCTGACAAATGATGGTATTGTAGATTTCGAGGATTTTGCTTACCAGGCGGAGGATTGGCGACAAAGTCAAAGCGAACAGCCGGGCGATTTGAATAGAAACGGCTTAATAGATTTTGCCGACCTGTTTCTGCTGACCGAAGACTGGCTCAAAACAACGAGCTGGCACGAGTGATACGTACCTTGCTATTGAACACGGGAGTCAATATGCCAGGTGCGTGAAGTCTGCGGCTCTGGGCCTTTGAAATTTTGTCTGTCATTTTGATTCCCGATTCCTGATTTTCCCCTGTGCCTTGCGGTTGGCTGGTCCAATTTTGGAATTGCCCTATGACTATGAGATTTTAATTTACTTCTAAATCCCTTATAATATCATTTTGGACTGTGAGTTTAAGGGTTTGAAGAATGAAGCCCGTCTCGGACAAAAAAATCGATGCAGAGCTTCTCGAGCGCTACACAGCCGGCGATGAGGCTGCGTTCCGGGAAATCGTAAGTCACTATAAGGACAGCCTTTATGCGTTTTTGAGGTATTTTCTAAACCGGCAGGACCTCGTTGACGATGTCTTCCAGGAAACATTTCTGCAGCTATTTACCAGCCGAGAAAGTTTCGATACCAGCCGCTCTCTGCGCCCCTGGCTGTTTACTATTGCTGCCAATAAGGCAAAAGATGCCCTTCGCAGGCAGCAGCGAACGGCCGCTATTCCCATAGGCACCATAGCAGAGTCGGGGGAACTGTCGTTCGATGATGTGCTGAACGTTCTTACGTCCGATACTACAACTCCTTACGATAAACTGCAAAAGGCCGAAATCGCTGCACAGGTTGGGAAAATCATAGCGAATATGCCGGAAAATTTGCGCGAAATATTAGTTTTGGCCTACTTTAACAAATTTTCTTACAAACAAATGGCCCAGATTTTAAGTATACCTATCGGGACCGTCAAGAGCAGACTCCACACAGCCGTTGGACGTTTTGCGAAGGAGTGGAAAGCAGCGTTCGGGAGCACAGAAACTAAATGAGTTCGCTGAGCAACGAGCAAAAACAGCTACTATTTGACTACTGCTTGGGCTTGACGTCGGAAAAAGAGGCTGCCGAGGCCAAGGCCTTGTTTTTCTCCAACGAAGAGGCGGCCGAAATTCACGCAAAGCTAAAAGCTTCTCTCTCCCCCCTTGATAGCCTCACGCCTGAACCTTGCCCGGATAGCCTGGCGGAACGCACCGTTGGTCGGCTCAATAATCTTGCACGGTCAAGCCAGCTCCGCCTCGAACAATTGCTCACAGCCGAACAAGCTCGCCCTGTTACCACAAAGAGTCGAATCTGGTGGAACTTCGGTAAAGTAGCGGCCGCCGCGGCGGTGATTTTCATTGTTTTGGGAACCTGGTTCGCTCCTCTGGATTACGCCCGTGAAAAGTATCGGCAGTACCAATGCCAAATGGGACTGGGCCGAATCTTCCGGGGCATAAACAACTACAGTTCTGACCACGATGGCACGATGCCCACTGTTGCAACGGCACCGGGTGCACCCTGGTGGAAGGTAGGCTGCCAGGGCAGGGAAAACCATTCCGGCACGCGCAGTATGTGGCTGCTGGTAAAAGGCCGCTACGTCAAGCCGGCCGATTTTGTCTGCCCGGGCAAAAAGCAAAGCTTAGCAATCCGACTCGACCCCTCGCAAGTACAAATCCGCAACGACTTCCCCGGCAGAAATTACATAACTTACAGCGTTCGGATAACGTGCACCAAACCTGCAAAACTGCAGCTACGCGGGCGAAGAATTTTGATTTCAGATTTGAGCCCCCTTTTCGAAAACCTGCCGCAGAATTACGACAGGCCGTTCAACCTCGAATTGGACCAGAAAATGTTGACTCGCAACAGCATCAACCACAACCGTCGCGGCCAAAATGTCCTGTTCAGCGACGGCACCGTCAAATTTATAAAAAACCGTCACACCGATATTTCAGACGATGATATATTTACACTCCAGGGCACTACCACATATCACGGCTGCGAAACCCCCTCCTGCGAAACCGACACCTTCCTTGCCCCCTAACCTTTTTCTTTCCTTATATTCGCAAGGCAGACTCGGGCGTTTCGCTTTAATCCTTCCAGGCCCAGACGCTTAATAACCGAATCGGAGAATCGGGCCTCGAAGTTATAGGGCAGTCCCGCGGGCCTGGGCCTACTTAGAATCTCGCGCAGGTCAAGTTCGGCTCTATCAGTGTAGAATTTGAACTGCCTGTTCTGGCATACCGGCGCTTTTTGTTGATATGGGCAGGCAAGGACACACTCGTCACAGCCGAAGAGGCGGTCGCCTATCTTCTCGGCCAAATCGGCCGGTATTTCGCCTTTGTGCTCTATCGTCAGGTAGCTGATACATTTATTGGCATCAAATTGCCCATCCGCCCTTAGAGCCCCCGTTGGGCAGGCCTCTATACACTTATTGCAGTCCGCGCAGTCGCCGGTAATCCGCTTATCATTTTGCAGGCTCAGCGTTGTTACAATCTCGCCTAAGAATATCTGCGGCCCAAGCTCGGGATTTATCAGCATATGGTTCTTCCCAATAAAGCCAAGCCCGGCTCTTGCAGCCAATACCCTCTCTGCCAAAGGAGCCGAATCCACACAAATCTTAAACTTCACGTCTTCGCCAGTAAGCGAGATTATAAACTCAGTTAATTTGCGCAATCGTTTCTTAATAAACGAATGATAGTCTTCGTATTGGGCGTAGTTGGCAATTCTACCTGTGGGCTCTCTCGTATGCTGAAGATGAGATTGCCGCGCATCGCTGCGCGATGCTCGCAATGACAGCGAACGTTTTGGTGGCGTGTAATTTAAGCCAACGCATATAACAGACTGAGCGCCTTCCAGGAGCTTGGCTGGATTTATGCGCTTTTCGAAATTCCTGTGCATATAGCTCATTCGTCCCGCGTAGCCGGCCCTTAGCCAGTCGGCCAACAACTCCACCCCCTTAGGGGCTATTGGCGCAGCGTCTGTTATCCCAACCAAATCGAAACCCACCTCAAGCGCCTTTTGCTTTATGTCTTCAGCTAAACTCATAAAAGCGATTATACAAAATGTACGTGTAGAGTGGACAGAGAGATTCGAAAATTACAGAGCCGCGGATACCTGTGTTTGCAACACGGTTATGGCACAGATACAGCCCTTACTCTTCCGCACCCTTTAGCCAGACATCAAGGGTATCCAGGACATCCATATCTTCAGCTTCAGCGTTTCGTTTGGTTCCGGGCGTGGTGTCCATAATGGGGACCAGCTTGTGGGCTTTGGGATTTAGTTTCAGCCATTCAGGGGTAGGATTATCAGGCTTCATCACCTGCGGCGTGATAAAAATTGTCAGAACGCTGTGCCGGATGTCCATCTCTTCCCGTCTGAAGAGCCCGCTGATGAGCGGAATGTCACCGAGGATAGGAACTTTTGTCACCGAACTGCTCATTTCCTGCTGGCGCAGCCCCCCAAGGACAAGGGTCTGCCCCTGCTGGACGTTGATTTCCGTCTTGCATTGTCGGGTTGTAAGTTCCGGCAGCCCCCCGTTCTTCGTAAACGTAAAAGTACCGACCTTGACATCAACCACGAGGTTGATTGTCCCATCCGCCAGAAGCGTAGGTACAATTTCTCCTATGGTGTCCGCAGAAATATCACTCTTATCGATAATGGGTCGGCCTGTTACATCATAGCCTTCGGTGAAGAAGTAATTGAGCGTTTTTCGGATATTAATCATTGCCTTCTTCCCGCTCATTGCAACGGTCCTTGGGTTTGCCAGAATCGTTCCTTTGCCGTCCCTGACCAGGGTATTGAGGCGAATGAAGAACTCGCGGGGCAGCCTGCCAACCCCCTGGTATAACGACTGTCCCACGCCCGCCATGGTATTCAGACTGTCCAGGGCCCCACTTGGAAATCCTGCCCGGTAATCTTCGTCCTCGCTGCCGCCGCCGACGTGCGGGAATTTCTGGATGGCGCTTCCTGCGGGCTGAAAGAACCCAATGTGCCTGTCAACGTAGGTCCAGTCGAGGCCGAGGTCGCGGTTCGCCTCGTCCAACAGTTCAACCGCCAGGAAGTCCACAAGGATATGGGGAGCAAGCGTATCAATCAGTCGCAAATCGCTGCGGAACCTACGTAATACATCCGGCGGGCCCTTGAACAGGACGATGTTGCGTGCGGCGTTCGCGGTCAGGTATTGGCCATAACCGGCGGAAAGAGAGGCAACGGCTTCTTCGACCGTCATATGTAAAGGCCTCACGATTTCAGTGACAAACCCGGTCTTTTCGGCCGGTCTAAAACGTCGCTCGTCGCTCGTCGCTCGTCGCTCGTCTTCCGGGGCACGGACCGGTTCAACGGCGGGGTCACGCCCCATCGGCGGGCCGATGTGCTGCGATGCGGAGGCATCGACATATCGCTCAGGCAGGTCCAGTCGATAGATATCGGGTTGACGGATATCATCCTCCTCGCTGACTATGTTTGCTATCGTGAGGAGAACCGAACGTCCGTCGGGCGACCAGGATATGTCACGCATTTCTTCCCTGTCTAATTTGGCACGAATTTTCTTTCCGTCGATTTGTTCATCATAAATGAGAATGTCATCGGCACTTTTATCGCGGACGTCATAGATACTGAGGACCCATTGTGGGCTTTCAGATTCGGCGTCCGGCCCCCAATTCCTCACCGTGGAACGCTCGGTAACAAAGGCGATTTTGGTACTGTCGTATGACCATTTCGCCGACTCAAAGTCGTTATATACGCCTGTCTCTCGCGGGTAGGACGTCATAATCGGCTCATAGCCGCCTTTTACGGGGTCCATCATGTAAAATGTGGCTATCTTATTGCCTTGATTGTCGAACCTATCCCCTTCGGCGAGAATCCACCGGCCGTCCCAGGACCAGAAGGGTTCGTCGATGTCAAATTGCTCTTCAGTGGCCTGAGAAGTAGCGTTGGTAAGATTTCGGGCTTCGGAGCCGTCCGGCCGGACAACCCAGCAATCTTCACGTTCGAGATTTCGTTCAGTCTGCGTCATATCGATGCCGCTGGTAAAAGCGACCCATTCTCCGGTCGGGCTCCACCGTGGTTCGTCTATCTCCACGTCCTGGGCGCCGATATCGGTCAGTAGAACAAGATTCCTGCCGTCAGGGTCCACTGTGGCTGCGTCAAATTCACCGCCGCTGCCTTCGACAAGAAGGCAAATCTTAGGGGGCACCGAAGGGCTCCACCTTTGCTCTCTGGCCTCGCCGTGGTCCGCCAGAAGCCACCAGTTCTTGCCCGACTGAGTGTCGGCCACCCAGACCTGGTGCGTTTGGGAAGGTCCGGGCTCGACCTTATAGGCAACGTATCGGTCGTCCGCCGACCAAAATGGGCCCGCTTCTTCGTCGATGGCGTCTTGAATATAAGGTGCCGAGATAGAAATTGACCGGTCGGTGAGAACATCGTAGATATAGACCCCGGCCTGGCTTTGGTCGTCGTCGGCGTTGGAAAACTCGTACGAAAGCTTTCGGCCTGTCCACGACCACTCGGCGAAGAATGGATTTCCAATGGGCGTAACCGTTTTCTCGCCCGAGCCGTCCGAATTCATAATCAGAAGCTGGCTCTGGTCATCAGAAACTTCCCGGATGAAAGCTATCAGGTCCCCGTGATACGCCCATGAGAGAGCAACGCATCTGCCGTCATTGGTAAGCTGCGTAAGCGTTACACCATCGGCTACGTACTCCGCCCGCGCGGCGCTGCAGACCAGCAGCACAACAAAAGTCAACAATAGCAGGTAATGCCTATTTCTTTCCAAAACGCTATTCCCCAGCTCCTTTGACATCTTATACGCAGCCTAAGAAAGGCTGGCACCCCCAATCCAGCCCCCTTTAAGCGTCTTTACCAACAATAGCTTCAGCTTCAATCACAGACAAATTTCGCCTTTCTTGTACCTGACGTGCAGCTATGCCGTTTTTATGCAACATAGTTCATTTTCTCATAAACCCAAATACGGGCTTTTCTAAGGTTTTACGTATGTTGATGCTACATTGGCGTCGAAAGAGCCTTATAAGACCACCAGACAATCAATATAGCGCCACAGGAGCACCAAACGACCAAGTTTCCTGCGCACTAGCTGGGCCCGTCCAGGAGACTTCGAAGCATTAAGGAATGACCGCGTGCGTCCCGACTGTTGCGCAGTCGCTAAAACGGGATGACCGTATAACTGCACACCTACCGCCTGGCAACCAACTCTGTCGGCGCATACCAAACATCAGCCCCAACTCGAACGCTCAATGCTTGGGCACTATGCCACACGCCATTTTCATATTTGTTCCAGATTGGAATGACTTGTTCGTCAGCCCACCTTCCCCATACCAGGTATACCACGCCTTCTGCTCCTGCAGCCATCCGTGGACAAACTGCCTTTCCGGTTGCATCAACCGTTTCAGGAGCAGACCAGCAGGTCCCATCGTCATTGGATGTCCGGTGAAACAGATTACCTCTGCCGTTATTCGAACGTTTACCCAGCCAGTAGGCCATATGCAAGGCCCCGACAGAATCGGCCAAAAGTTCGATACCGCGCGCATTTGTCGTCTCTATATCGGTTATCGTCCCCCATTGACCGTTGTAGCGACGTTGGCGGATTATAGCTTCGTCGGTAGAAGCGCCGGGCTCAGCCCAAACAAGAACGATATAGCCACCGCTCGAGACGGCCACGTCAAAGTAGTACTGCAGAAGGTCAGGCTTGTCCCACTCGCAATAGTCAAAGTATGATACGTAACTCCTGTAGGGTGCAACATTTTCTTCACTCTGCCACTCGGACCCCGTCCATCGAGTCCAGTAGATTCCAGACCCGTAGGCACGGCTGCTGCCGGCAGGCTTGAGCTCCAGCCAGAACACATGAATCTCACCGGTAGGTGTAACGATGATACGCCCCATACGAACCTGCCGTGGCCCTGTGGATACCCGAGTCACATCAGTAATCTGGCGTGTGCTCGGGTCAAGCTTTCCATGAAACACGCCGGGAACGTAGCCGGCTTTTCCTTTCCAAAGAAGATGAATCGTTCCATCAGACCCCTGTGAAAAATCCAGTAAGCGGCTGTACTGCGATGATAATACAAGCGGCGAGCCCGCCTGTGGGTCCACGAGCGGCAGGTCCGCTAAATGAATGTCGGTCGTGCGCGACATGTCTTCTCGGGTTCGCTCAAAAAGTATCATACCCTGCTTTATGGGCATAATCCTCGGATTCCGTAAATCAGGACGATTGTCAGTTGTGACAACGGCGGGCGCAGGCCGTGTGAGAATCAGCTCAGGGTTGCAATACCGCAGCGTCCAGCCTGTCTCATCAACGTAAAATTCCAGCTTCTTAGTAGAAGGACCGCAGCTAAAACCGGTACTCGTTAACTTGGACGGCACGAGGATACGAACAAGCGCCCCATAAGGGATGCCCTTGCCGGGCACAACATCACCATCTGTTTGGGGCTCAAAAAACCGCCAATCATCAAAATTCAGCGGGTCGTCACCCACCAGTATGGCATTGAGACCATGCCCATTAACAGTCACTATGTATATGGGCAAATTAAACACCGTTGGTCCTCCGTCGAGGAACGTGGCCTGAAGGTCGCCACGATAATAGGAACCATGGATAAAAACTTGTGTAGCAAAATTGCCGCATGCAAACCAATAACGGAAAACGTGCTTGTCGGTCTGGTCAATCGCAAGACATTTTGTAACCCATGCATTGCGTTCTTCTCTGCTGGTTAGGCTATTCCACCAACCGGCAAGCGTACCGCCACCGAGAGCACTGTTTATAAGCGAGACATCATTATTGTCCACATTGCCGTCACCGTCGACATCAGCCCGTGCCGAAGGTGGTCTCGTGCCGCTGGCTATATCCTGCGCATAAGAGACGTCTGCTGAGGTTACCTTTCCGTCGTTATCCACATCGCCGCTGCCATAGTAGTCCGTAGTCGCAGCAGGTTGATGAAAAGGATTATTGCCGTCCCAGAAGCCTCCGCTGTGGGGCTGGCTTGCTTGCAGCCTTTCTATTTGAAAAGTATTATGTGCAAAAACAGCCAGGCACGTGAGAACATCCTTGAATTCATTGCCGTCTGTGGTTTTTGCTGCAGCGCAAGGAATTGCCAACAACAATGTGAACGTGAGAATCAGTTTTTTCACTTCTAAAACCTCCATGTTTTGCAAGGAAATTAACGCATCCAAACGTTTCCCTGCAATCTAAAGGCATTTTTTTGAAATGCAACCCTGTAATTACAAAACTTGATTATTACTTTTCAAGTACAGCTCCTCCGTGAACCGGGCAGACCCGATTGCTACAGAACAAACCAGCCTGCGGCCTCCATATATGGAAGGCACTTGAGAGAAAGCAGGTAACATGTTTTTTTTAATTCTTCTAATACCGCCATCTCCTTTTCAAGATTAGGCCGTTGCATAAACATCTCGGTCAAAGCGCTTGGAGCGCTCAAATTCGAAGCTATTGAAAGACAAGCAAGACCATTGTAAGCAGGTGCCGAAGTTTAGTATAATCACCGGCCGGATAGTCTTGCATAAATAATACAATTGGATGCAGGCGGCAGTTCTATGTGCCGGAGGTGACAGAAAGTGGGAAGAAAAGCACAGATTGTTATGACCGGTATTTTATTGCTCTTATCCGGCGCACGCGATGTTTCTGCGAAATGGAAGCCCGTTTGGGCGGACTACATAGCCGAAGGTAACAAGCAGCCGGTCACGGAAAAGATTGACTTTGCCAAATTAAAGCACAGTGGCGTGAAGATTCTTGACAACTATTCGGGCGAGCCCAACAAGTTTGGAATACTGAAACGATATGAATTAGTGCTTCCGGAATTCTCACACGGCTGTTATTTCAGCGGCGACCATCACCCGGAGGTCGCCTGGCCGGACGGCGCAAACAGGATTCAGCCCTGGCTTTTCGACGGCTTGGAAGAGTTGTGCAGTGAGGACTATGTTCGAAGGCCTTCAAATTACCCAAGGGTGCGCGAGGGTATGTTCTTACTACTGGAACTGAAAACCGGAGAGTACCTTGCGATTGTTCCGATTTGCGGACCTTCCACTATGGCGTGGCTTTACGCATCCGAAGACGGACGGATGATATTAAATTTCGGCACGCTCGGTACGAAAACAGTCACCTGCGATGCCCCCCTTTTGTCCTGGTATTATTCGTATGACGCTTATACGGCCTGTCGTATGGCGTGGGCCTTGGCCATCACTTGTAAGCCTGCAGCCGGCTCAACGAACTTTCGCAGCAATAAGAACTATCCGGAAGTCTTCAAATACCTCGGCTGGTGCAGTTGGGAACAGTACAAGTGGCACATAAGCGAAAAAGTTCTTATGGATGTGGTAAAGAAAATCGAGGCTTCGGGGCTTCCGATTCGCTATCTGCTCGTCGACGATGGGCATCTGGATGCCGATGAGCACCGCAAGCTAAAAAGCTTTAACCCCGATAAAGATAAATTTCCCAACGGCTGGGTGCCACTGCTGGCGATGCGAAAGGATGATAAAATAAAGTGGATGGGACTGTGGAATACTCTCAGCGGCTACTGGGAAACAATCTCGCCGCAGAACAACTTCGGCAAAGATATAAACGAGCACCTGGTCTCTGTCGATTGGACAAACGCACTGGTGCCCCGCAACAACATAGAGGCCGCCAGGATTTTTTATGACGCCCATTTCGGTGCAGTCAAGAAGCACGGTTTTGACTTTGTCAAAATCGACTGCCAGGCCAGGAACATCGCCTGGTATATCGGGACAGATAATGCAGTGGAAGCTACGAATAATAACCTCCAGGCCCTTGAGTCAGCGGTCAAAAACAATGTTGACGGTATTATTAATTGTATGGCCCATAACCTGGCGTGCGTTTTCAACACCAAGTACAGTGCGGTTATCCGAAGCAGTATTGACTACAAGCTCGGCAAAGAGGCAAGGGGCAAATCGCATCTGCTCCAGTCTTACAGCAACACCCTTTGGATAGGCCAGACCGTATGGGGCGACCACGATATGTTTCACTCCAGCGACCACTTCGCAGGCCGGATAATGGCAGTTTCAAAAGCAATGTCCGGCGGACCCGTTTATCTTTCCGACAATCCCAAAGACTTTATTGCTGAGTACATTCGCCCATTGTGCTACGAAGACGGCCAGTTACTCCGTCCTCTCGCACCGGCTGTGCCTTTGCCGGATTCGATCTTTATCGCACCGATGAGGCAGGCCAAAGCCTATCGAGTCATCGCCCCGCTCGCCGGAGCTGCCGCAGCCATCGTCTCCTACAACCTGCACCACCCAACTTCTGAAACCCCGATTCAATCATCAGTGACAAAAGAAGATTACATCCACGCCGGCGGTATGATTCAGCCCTATCAGGGCAAGTGGAAAGTGCCCCAAGAAGGATTAGTTGTTTACGATTGGTACGCCGGCAAGGCCGAGAAATTCGGTGACAAATACACCTTCGAACTCAAGGGCTTTTCCGACCGACTCCTGCATCTGTGCCCCATACAAAAGGGCTGGGCTGTCATCGGCCGGACTGATAAGTACCTCTCACCCGCAGCAGTTGAGGTCCTTTCAGCGACCAACGACGAGTTGAAACTGCGCCTGGTCGAGTCCGGCCCTCTGGCCATCTGGCTCGCCGAAGGCGCTCCACAAGCTGAAAACGTATCATTTGTTGACAAAGCAAATGGGCTGTGGAAAGCAGACATAAAGACAGGCTGTCGAAATCTCGTGATCACTATCAGAAGGTCCGCCCTGGTCAGTGGTATCGAGGTTCAGTAAAGGACCACAAAGCAATTATCCCCCGTACGCCGCCGCCCATTCCGCGTAATCCAAGAAGTTCACAATTCCGTCACCACCCTCAGGTGCAATATCCGCCAGCGGGTCGTAATCCAACCAGTACCCAGCAAGTGTTGCCAAGTCTTCGTAATCGACCGAACCGTCATAATTAAAGTCACCTGGAGCGTGAAAATAATTCAAAGCTGCATAGGCATCGACAAGTCCCCAGCCGTATTCTTCATCCCAGCCGGCCGGGCCCAGGTCTCTTGCAGTATTTTGAAGCGCCTCCCTGATAGCATCAGGCCCGCTGACGCCGGTGGAAATTAACAGAACAGCAATACCGCTGACGTGAGGCGCCGCCATGGAAGTGCCCTCGTAGAACCAATAGCCCCAATCTTTCGGGTTGGTGCCGAAAGTTTGCTGCAAAATGCCGTCTCCATAGCCGTCTGCGTTTTGGTCAACATACATATCCCCGCCCGGAGCAACCAAATCTAAATAGCTGCCGGTATTGGAATAGTACGCTCGGGTCCGGTCAAATCTGGTGGCCCCGACCGCGATGCAGTATTCATCGTATGCAGCCGGGTAAGCAGGGGTATTTCCTTCTTGATACTCGTTGCCGCCGGCGCAGACGATAGTAACACCCTGGTTATAAGCATAAGCGACGGCGTTTCTTAATGTAATTGAGTCGCCGGCTCCGCCAAGACTCATGTTGATTATATCCGCACCATTATCGACAGCAAAGTAGATACCATCAGCGATATCAGCATAGCTGCCGACCCCGCGTTTGCTAAGGACCTTGACCGGCATAACAGAGCAATTAAAAGCAATCCCTGCAGTGCCGAGAGCATTGTTCGTACTCTGAGCTAAGGTTCCTGTGACATGTGTGCCGTGTCCGTCATCGTCGTTTGCGTGCTCATCACTGTTGACGAAATCATAGCCGGGCACAAAAAGCGTATTAGCTAAATCAGGGGCCTGCTGGAAACCTCTAAAATCTTCATAAGCTACGCCGGTGTCCAGCACCGCAACGATGACATTAGGCTCGCCGGTGGTGATGTCCCATACCGGTTCGATATTTATTCCGGCGCAGGGGTCATTGAAGTCCCACTGGTAGAAATAGTAGGGGTCGTTAGGCACCATGAAGGCATAAGCATAGTAGTTCAATTCAACGTACTCCACGTCAGGTTCGCTGCCATACAGCTTGACCATTTCTCGAGCCCCCTTTCCGGCAGGGACCCTTATTTTCCTGAAACCGGCAAACGGACTGGTACGTAACGCAGAGGTTGTATGCCGTTGGTTTATTTGTTTAACGTGGTCTTTGGAGAGGCCGGTTCTGAATTTTACAATAATTTCATTCGGCACCCACCTTGGCCTCTCAACAGCCCTCTGCCCGGTCGGGGAGATAGCCGTACCGGCAAGACCGATTTCGGCAACGCACAACAGCAAAAAAGCTGCCAATAGTGTGCGGAAATTCTTTACCATCACCCCTTTGTTGGCAATACCCCCATTCAATTCGCGGAACGCCTCTCACCGGCGAACGTGAGTTTTTAGCTGCAGGCAATTTTCAACAGCTATTTTACCATATTACATCGCATAATCCAAGCGTAAATTCCACGACGCATAGTTATAGGGCCAAAAACACCGTTGCACCTTGCAAATATGCCTACAACCGCGTAATATAGCGACCGTTTCGCGGCAAGCTGCGCAAATAGCGAAAGGATTAACAATGGGTCGCAAGTATTCTCAACTCGAAGAAAAACGGGAAAACTTCAAGTTCGGGTTCGTCGCACTAATTTCCTTATCAACCCTCATCCTGTGCAACTCATGCGCTTCAGTCCCTTCTCGGACCAAAGCTGTTCCTGTCACCGCAATATTGGGAGCTTTCAATGATGAAGTGGTGATGCTTGAAGAGCAGCTCGCAGGCAAACAGGAACAGAAAATCGAAGGAATAAGGTTTGCAACCGGAAAGTTGAAGGCACGAAAAGTTGTCGTGGCCTGGACCGGTATAGGGAAAGTTAACGCCGCTATGACAACTACCCTGCTGATAGACCACTTCAGGCCAAACCAAGTAATCTTTACAGGCATTGCAGGCGGGATAAATCCAGAACTGTTTCCCGGCGACGTAGTAATAGGCGCAAAAACGGCCCAGCACGATTTAGGGATGCTGACCCCCAGCGGCCTCGAGCACGAAGGAGTTGTCAATCCGGTAACCCACAGGCAAAATCCCGTTTTCTTCCACGCAGATGTACGCCTTCTGAAATTGGCAGAATTGGCGGCCAGACAGGTCAAACTTGAAAAAACAAAGACGGGCAGCACTGAAAGGACTCCCAGAATCATAAAGGGAGTAATCGTCACCGGTGATGTTTTTGTCGCCTCAACTTACAAGTGTGCTGAGTTGCGCAAAACACTCGGCGCAGATGCCGTCGAGATGGAAGGCGCAGCTGTAGCTCAAATTTGTCATCAACAGGGCATTCCATATCTGGTGATACGAGGTATTAGCGACAGGGCTGGTGATAAATCCCTTGAAGATTTGGGTAAGTACCTCAAAATAGCTGCTCGAAATTCTGCCGCACTCGTTACCGAGATGCTGGAGTCGATCAGCTCACAACACGCTGTTGAAATGAGTAAGTAAACGAAAATCTCAAACTTGGTACTCAAAAATGATCAGTAAATACTTTGAACTTCAACAAAAGCAAACAAACGTCAGAATCGAGTTCGTGGCAGGAATCACGACTTTTCTTACGATGGCCTATATCATTTTCGCCAATCCCTTGATTCTAAGCGTCACCGAGATGGATAGGGAGGCGCTCATTGCCGTTACCTGCATAGTCACAGCTATTGCCACTATTATCGTCGGAATATTCGCAAACGCGCCCATAGCTATGGCGCCGGGAATGGGACTTAACGCCTTCTTCGCCTATCTGGTCGCATCCGGGAAAATGGACTGGCAGACCGCCTTGGGCGTGGTCTTTCTTTCCGGATTGCTGTTTTTGATATTGACTTTATTGGGGCTCAGAAGAAGGATTGTTGAAGCCATACCATCTTCTCTCATTGCCGCAATTGCTGTCGGCATTGGCCTGTTTATTACTTTCATGGGCCTGGTCAAATTGGGAGTTGTTGTCGGCGATGAGCACACGCTTGTAAAGGCTGGACCAATAAAGAAGACCGTGCTCATAGGTTTTTTGGGCCTCTTGGTAATGCTCTTTTTTGAAATGAAAAAGATAAAGGGGGGACTTGTTGTTGGAATTCTGGCAGCAACCGCCTTGGCGGTCTTATTCGATGAAAAAACTGCAATGCCACAAAAGTTTATCTCAGTGCATCTGAATATAGAGCCAATTTCATTCCAGTTGAAGATACTCGGTGCCTTGAAGTGGGGTTTCTTGGGAAGCATTTTCACCCTGATGTTTATGGATATGTTTGACAGCGTTGGGACCTTGGTGGCATGCTGTCACCAGGCCGACATGGTCGACCACAAGGGCAGAATCAAAGGCCTTGACAGGCTCTTGAGTATTGATGCTATTGCAACTATGGTCGGCGGTCTGTTGGGTACGTCAACTACCACTTCGTATATCGAATCGGCAGCCGGTATCGAGCAGGGAGGACGGTCGGGCCTGGCTTCAATCGTTACGGGCGTTTTGTTTTTGTTGGCAGTATTATTCGTACCGATTGTGGAAATAGTCCCGGGATATGCTACAGCCCCGGCCCTCATTATGGTCGGGCTCTTTATGATGAAGGAGGTTAAGAGAATAGACTTTGCGAATTTGGAAGAAGCGTTTCCGGCGTTCATCATAATGGTAATGATTGCTCTAAGCTACAGTATCAGCACCGGCCTGGCTTTCGGGTTTGTCTCATTCACCCTCATAAAGGCAGTATCAGGCAAGGGACAAGATGTTAAGCCTGCAATGTGGATTATCGCAATTTTATCTATGCTGTTTTTGACGTTGGACCAGCTACCTACTATAGTTAAATACTTAAAGTCCCTTATGTGATTTTGCAGGGAGGGGACAGGATAATATTCGAAAAACGGAGCTTGGAATCATGAGTAAACTTTGCTGGAATTTTTTGTTGCTTGTCGGCTTTATGGCTATTGTCGGATGCATAGATGAAAAAGCTTCCGCAGGCACCAACGAGGCAGGGTTGGAAATGCCGCTAAAACTGGAACTGGACTTGCCCATAGAAGGCTGGTATTACAGCGGCCAGTTCCGACAGGAAGGGGACGGACCACTGGGTAAGCTCAAGTTAACAGCACAAGCAAATCTCGCAGTAGAAAAGGCCGCAAACTGGCCAGCTAAAGCCTCACTCTATTTCAAGGTCCTCAAAGCCTCGCAACTCGACCCCAATGGCCACTGGGTGCAGGTGGGTCCCAATGACCTGCCGGAACCGGTCCGCCTACCGCCTGTGCAAATTGACCGATTAGGCCGGGCACAAGGAACGTACAATCCAGGCAAAGCACCGCTCAGTCTTATCGGTGATTTGTGGCCGTTGTCACCCAAACCTATCGGTAAAGACGAGGATTACATCGAAGAGATAGAGTCCAAAGACCAAGCCGACCCACTTCTTTTCAAAGGTACCCGTAAAATCATCTTTCACAGAACGATACTACTTGATGGTGTGCCCTGCGCAATGCTGGAGGTCCAGACAAATCTTGAACTCAATTACGCCAATGACACTAACGCCCCGCCTCTCAAGCTGCGGATTGTTTCCCATCTTTCATTCGACACCATGATCAGGTGGCCGCTATTTGTACAACAGCACGCAACGTACACCGGTAAGCTACGCCAGGGCCGGGACCTGCGAGACTTTAATTTAGAGACGGAGTGGAATCTAAGACGCAGGGGCAATTTGAAAGCACAACCTTATGTCGAAAGAAACAAAAACAAAGAAGCGATGTCTGAAATGCCGCCCCCTTTAATCCAGTCTGTCGTCTCTGGGGAAGCAATCAAGCCGCTCAGTATAAAAGTCGGAGGAGCGCGTCTGGTAAGGTACTATGATAAAGAGCGTGGAATAAGGCCTTTCGGTCGTCAAAAGGGGTATACACTGTCATTGATACTTGAACTGCCGGAACCAAATTTAATAATGGTGGACGGTCGAATCGAGAAAGCAGTTGCCAATACCGGCCAAAATATTTTGCCTGAACGAAGATGCCGTATACCCTTTGCCAAGCTTTCCAAAGACAAAAAAGCGGTTGTGTTTGACGTTGAGTTATCGGTGCCGGAAAAAGGTGCAGAGGGATTCGCTGAAATTTCCGGCGCATTGGACTCTTTCAAAGCCACCGGTGCCAGAAAAATCGATCTCGGAATTATGGATTTCAAAGCCGGGGCCAAAAGTAAAATTGATGGCTTCTCGATAAAGTCCGTTAAAAAACAAACTTGGGACAAGGAAAACACGCGAATGTGGATGAGTGTTAATTTGATGCGGGCCTCTATTAAAGACGTTAAGTTCTATCGTCCGGACGGCGGCGAGATTGAAGTCTCTCAAGGAGGTAAGTGGGCCTCCGAAGACCGTATACTGAGCATCAGTTTTAACACAAAGGGCGAATTTCCGCCAAGAGGGCGTATAGTTTTTGAGGTCCTGGACAATATTACCAAACACGAGATTCCTTTTAAGTTGACGAATATTTCCTTGCTCGGGCAACCTCTCTGATAGTTTTGCTGTCAAACTGGTTTGGTTGATTAGGTTTTTTCAATACTTGGAGGTAATTGAATGGCAGAAAAACTAATTGGTATCATAGGCGGAACGGGCCTTGGTGATGCGCTGGCCGAACAAATAACCGATGTGAAATTGCACAATATCGAAACGCCGTTCGGCAAGCCGAGCACAGCCATTATCGTCGGCGGGTTTGGCCGGAACAAAATCGCATTTCTCAATCGTCACGGAAAGGGACATAAACTTTCGCCGAGCGAAGTTCCGTTTGCAGCCAACATCTTTGCCTTGAAGAAGCTCGGCGTTCACACCGTGATAAGCAGCGGGGCGGTGGGGTCGCTTCGCGAGGAAATCGCTCCCGGCGACTTGGTTGTCGTAGACCAGTTGATTGATAAGACATTTAAACGACAAAACAGTTTCTTCGGCGGCTACGCAGCGGTTCACTGTGAAATGGGCCAGCCGACTTGTGCACGACTCCGAAAAGCGATTATCGATACGGCTGACGACGTGAGTGTGAAAGTGCATCCCCAGGGTACGTATGTTTGTATGGAAGGGCCTCAATTTTCCACGCGCGCTGAATCGCTTATGCATCGCAACTGGGGAGGGGACCTGATTGGTATGACCGCTATGCCGGAGGCTAAACTCGCCAGAGAAGCTCAGATGTGCTATGCCTTGATTGCATTGCCGAGCGATTATGACTGCTGGCGACCTCGCGAGGCTCAAGCGGACAAGCAAACGCTTATAAAGGAAATCATCGCAAACCTGCAAATGGCTACAGATAATTGCCTCAAGCTCATCGAGGCGATTTTGGAAAGCGACCGTGAACTTGTTTCTGAAGGTTGTCACTGCAGGAAAAGTCTCGATTTGGCCGTATGGACCGACCCTGCCCAAATTGACCCTGCAGAAAAAGATAATTTGAAAGTGCTTTTTCAATAGCTCAGGGCCTTGACAATAGGCTGGCTATTGATATAGTAGAACCCAGATCTTGTAGATTCTGGAATTTATCGCTTAATTCGAAAGGATAACAGGATGAGAAAATCGACCAAAAAAGCACTTCTTTTAGCAATTGGCGCTATTGTTGCTGTCACGTTGTTCGCGGGCTGCCAAGAGGAAAATCAATCTGATGCAGAATCAAGTATAACAAGAAGTAAACTCATAGCCGCTCAAAACATCCAGCTAAAAAAGCAAATCGAGAGGCAAAAGTATCTGCACGACAAGGAAATCAGAAAGCAAAAAGAACTGCTTGATAAATGTCTGGAAGAAAAAAAGGCTTTGGGAATACAGGCAGGCAAAGCCCTTCTTGAAGAGATGATGGGCCATGTTCTAACAGGCGTTACTGAAGAAAATGCAGAACTGCGTGAGGAAAACCAGAGCCTCAAATCGCAAATAAAGATGCTTCAGGCACAGATAGCGCAACTTAAAAAACAACTCGAGTAACTTAGAAAAAAGCCAACGATACCTGGTGGGCCTCAACCGTCATAATCTGCCATCAGCTGCTGCGGCTGCACACTTTCTGAGTTGCCTCTATACAATCAGGCAGCTTTTCCTGCGGATAATGTTTCCGCATCGCCGCTACAACAAGTCCTACAAACATAGGCTGGGGTCTAAGCGGGCGCGAAGTCAGGCACGGATGTGCCTGGGTGCTGATAAAGTATGGGTGGGACGGTAGCTCAAGGATTTGCATAATCGGCTGATTTGGCGCTTTGCCGGAAAAAACCAGCCCGCCTTTTTCTAACCGCTCAATATAACGAGGGTCAACTTCGTAGCGATGTCTGAAGCGCATTCTTACGGTATTTGCCTTACCAAAAAATTTCCAGGCCAGCGTTTGCGATTTTAGTTCTATATCCCTTCCGCCGAGCCGCATATTCCCGCCAAGGCCTTCTATTTTTTTCTGCTCCGGCAAAACATCTATTACCGCCTCCGCACAGTCCGGCTCAACCTCCGTGCTGTTGGCCTTCTTAATCCCGCAGACGTCACGGGCAAATTCTATAACAGCCATTTGAAAGCCGAAGCATATCCCCAGATAAGGAAGATTATTCTCTCTTGCATATTTTGCGCAGGCTATCTTGCCCTCCGCACCACGGGTGCCGAACCCGCCGGGGACAATAATACCGTCAACGTCACCAAGGTGCTCAGTTACGTTGGTATCGCTAATGCCGGTTGTTTCTATCCATTTAATCTTGATATCACAGGCTAAAGCAATTCCCGCATGCTCGAGGGCATTGATTATAGAAGCATAACTGTCCCGGACGGACGTATATTTGCCGGTGATACCGATGGTTATTTCACGGTTCATAGAGTCAATTTTGTCCGTGAAATCACACCATTGTGCCCAGCTTTTGCGTTCGTGTCGTAGATTGATTCTGTCCTCGATTTTCAGCAGCCTTAAAACTTGAAAATCCAAGCCGGCGTCCCCAAGCATTGCCGGTATCATATAAATACTGGCCGAATCCGGCATACTGAAAACTCTTTCAATTGGGACATTACTGTAAACGCTGATTTTCTGCCTGACCTTTTCACTGACGGGATTGGCCGCCCTGCAGGCGATAATATCCGGCTGAATACCGCATTGCATAAGCTGCTTGATACCTAATTGAGCGGCCTTTGATTTCTGCTCGCCGAGGATCTTGGGCTCCAGTATATAGGTCAACGCCACAAAGCAGCAGCTATTCGGCCCTTCTTCGTAGGCCAGCTCGCGCATCGCCTCGATAAAATAGGCGTTTTCCAAATCGCCTACCGTGCCGCCAATCTCGACAAATACCATATCGGCGTTGCTTTCCGCTGCCAGTTGACGCAGTTTCAGTTTGACTTCTCCAGTGACATGCGGAATCATCTGAACGTCTCTGCCGAGGTAGTCACCGTGACGTTCCTTGTGCAAAATCGAGCTGAATATCTGGCCGCTCGTGGCAAAATTCGCTCTGCTCAAATCCTGGTCCAGCATCCTCTCATAGGTGCCTAAATCCATATCACATTCCATACCATCATCGAGTACAAATACTTCGCCGTGTCGAAATGGATTCAGCGTACCGGAGTCGATGTTTAAATAGCCTTCGAGCTTGATTGGCGAAACTTTGAGTCCCTTGTCCTGCATCAGCTTGGCCAGGCACGACGAAAATATTCCCTTGCCCAGCCCGCTCATCACCGTCCCCAGGACAAAACAGTAGCGGGTCTTTCCCTTCTTGTAGCCGTCCGGCACCGGCGAGAAAAATTCACTGTCAGTCGAAGTATCACTCACAGAAGCCAACAAATCTTTATCTTTCGACATAAATATTCCTTTTTTTGCCACAGAGGCCACAGAGACAAATATTAATTATTAATGCTTTTCAATTTTGTAGCTTGCATAAATTTTAGAACCCCTTCGTATTTTGGCTTATATTTATATTATCTAAGACTTTTCTATTCTTATATCTCAGTGCTCTCTGTGGCTATCTTTGTCTTTGCCTTTTGACGAATTCGGCGTACTGCTCCGACGTGTCTATCCCGTCGCAGGTGTGCTCAACCTTGCCAACCAGAATCGTAAAGCCATTCTCAAGCGCCCGCAACTGCTCAAGTTTTTCTATTTTCTCCAAAGGTGTCTGCGGCAAAGTGGTAATCTGCAGCAGGAAATTCTTGCGATAAGCGTAAATCCCCAAATGCCGCAAATACTGCCCTATCGCACCTACGCCAGCCTTCTCCCTGTCATAGGGAATAGGTGCCCGGGAGAAATAAATTGCCCTGCCTTCGCGATCGAGTATGACCTTGACTATGTTTGGGTCAGTTATCTGCTCTGGCCTCTTGAATTCCGCCGCGAGTGTCGCCATTGGGTAGTCTGGATTTTTTATTAAAAGCTCGGCCAGATAATCAATATTGGCAGGGTCAATCTCCGGCTCATCCGCCTGCAGGTTCACGATGATATCCACATCAATATCGCGGACAGCCTCAGCGATGCGGTCGGTCCCGCTCTTGTGTTCGACGGACGTCAGAACGCATTCGGCGCCGAACGAATTGGCAGCAGCAACGACTTGTTCATCGTCGGCCGCTATTATTACCTTCTCGGGCAACTTGGCAAGGCACGCCCGCTCGTACGTGTGTTGGATGAGGAATTTGCCTGTGTCTTTGGCGAGAACCTTACCTGCGAATCGCGTCGAGCCATAACGAGCAGGAATACAGGCCAAAACCTTCACTATCGGCGTACCTTAACAGAACATCAAACAAGGAAAATCGAAACTCTTCACGGGGTATCTATTATTCAACATTCGAGCCCCTTGTCAACAGGCCACAATATTTTCTATCCGGAAAAACACGCCGGTCTCGCACAAAACAATCAAATCGGCTATATGAGCTACTTTCCAACGCCCGTAGGCCTCACTTTACGCTTGCCGGAGGGTGCATGTCATATTTGTAGGTAGAAAAAAGCCCTCCTGATAGGCAAAATAGGGAAAATATTACAAAATACTATTTTGCTATGGAGGGCACATATTATGGATACCAAAATCCTGGAAGAATTGGAAGCGGCTTATTCAGAAGAATTAAATCTCGCCGCTGGTGACCTTGGAGCCCTGGAGACAGCAGTAAAGACTAAAATGGAGCAGTTAGGACAGGGATTATTGCAGCGTTTGGTGCAGCGTCAACGCAACGGATATAAAGGCAGTTCCATATCCTGTAATTGCGGCGGTTCAAAACGTTTTGTGGGGCACCGAGCCAAAGACATAAATACCATCTTCGGCTGGATAAAGGTTCGGCGAGCTTATTATCATTGCCGGCACTGTGGCGTCAGTCTGGTTCCTTATGATATTGATAGTGGATTGGGACCTGGCCAACTCAGTCCTGGTTTGGCAAAGGCCTGTTGTTTGTTAGCTGTTGACGATAGTTTTGAACAGACCTCTCGAAAAATCGAGCAGCTTTTTGGCCAAAAGGTTTCGACTAATACGATTGAGCGGCTGACACATCAAGTTGGTACGGTGCTCTTGCAACAGGCAGATCAGGAATTGGCCGATTTTCAGAGGAACCGATACATTCCCAAAGCACAGATAACGCCCAAGAGGCTGTATATAGCCGCAGATGGCACTACGGTGCATGAAATAGATGGTTGGCACGAGTCCAAGTTGGGTGTGACTTACTGGGAAAATGAACGTAAGCAGAGAAAAAGTTGTTATGTAGGTCGGTTCGATAACTCAGAGATTTTTGGTTGGCATCTTTGGCTTCAAGCGTGCCGTTGCGGGCTGCGTCAGGCTGATGAGTTGGTCTTTCTGGGCGATGGTGCGCGTTGGATTCGCAACGAAAAATGCAAACATTTCGGTCGTGCCACATTTATTATTGATTGGTATCACGCCTTAGAACACATTTGGGATTGTGGGAAAGTGCTTTTGGGCGAAGGTAGTAAAGCGACTGAGAAGTGGGTGAAAAAACGTGAAAGCTGGCTGTGGGACGGACAGACGCGAAAATTATTGAACGATTTACAAAAACAACAAAAGCAACACAGAGGACGAAAGAGAAAAGAGCTGGCAGGGTTGTATAAGTATATCCGAGATAACGAACAAGAAATGCGTTACGATGTTTTTCGTGCAAAAGATTATGATATAGGTTCCGGTGCAGTGGAGGGGGCATGCAAGCATGTTGTCGGCAAACGGCTCAAGCAATCTGGAATGATATGGAACAGAACAGGCTCGTCAGCGATATTGGCTTTGCGAATAGTTTGGCTGAACGCAAAATGGAAGCAATTATGGGAAAAGAAGCCTCTATCCGCATGAAAAATCTACCTACAATCATGACATGCACCCCTTGCCGGATGTTCAAAGAATACACCCTTGTAATCTACAGCAAAGCGAATATACTCTGGTTGTAATTGCCATTGCCGAAATGCGGCAGTAATTGGCAACTGCCGCATTTTGCAAAAGCAACGGCAAAGGCTAAAGAATCCTGGAGCAGTAGGAGGCAAAAAGATGGAAATCAAAATCACAAGTCCGGCCTTCGAGGATGGCGGGTTAATCCCACCCCAATATACCTGTGACGGTGAGGACATCTCCCCGCCGTTGCAGTGGGATGCGGTGCCTGAAGGCACAAAAAGTATCGCGCTTATATGCGATGACCCCGATGCGCCTATCGGCACCTTTGTCCACTGGGTATTGCTCAATCTGCCCGCCGATACTAAAGAGCTGGCCGAGGGCATCCCCAGGGGCACTACTCTGCCCAATGGAGCCCAACAAGGTACCAGTGATTTCGGCAGAATCGGCTATGGTGGCCCCTGTCCGCCAAGCGGCACACATAGGTACTTCTTTAGAATTTATGCACTCGATACCCAACTTGACCTGGCCCCTGGAGCTCGCAAACCCGAGCTGCTCAAAGCTATACAAGGGCATATCCTTGCCCAGGGACAGTTAATGGGAAAGTACAAAAGGAGGTAGCTGCGTTTATCTCCTTTTGTGCCGTATCTTGGCCGATTGCTGTGCTCAAGAATTCGAAAGTCCGCCCGCTGGACAGCAGCTACGGGAGTCTTTTCATAATAGCCGCTGTGTGCGCTGCAAGAAGCATCAGGTAGTCCAAATCGCTCAGGCTATAGTGCTCCCGGTCCACAGCGTTATCAACGTATAGGACCCCAACGCAGCCGGCCCGACGCATAATCGGTGCTATTAGTGCAGAGCGTATTCCATCCTCTTCTTCTATTTGAGTTAACACTCGAGGCAGAACTATAAACTCGCCGTTCTCAACCGCCTGCGTGACCTTTTCGTTAAGCTTTATTCCGCTCAACTCCACCTTTTGTCCATCTTGTTGTTTTCCTGCGTGATGAGTCATTGGTCCTGTAGGCTGGCTTCTCAACGCACACCATGTACGATACCCTCCGAACTGTTTTAACGTGATATTCAGCAGAGCTACCAGCAGTCCGTCAAGGTTCTCTGCTTTTGCCATCGCCTCGGTGGCCTCCGAAAAATCTGTCAGCCTTTGTGCCGGCAGTCTCATCGCAGGCGCATCCCCCGTGTCCGCCTTTCTTACTATAACTTCGTCAGGCGGCATCGCCGGTGCGGCCTTCATACTGTACGCCGTTTTTGTAAGCGTATCTTCCAAATCAATCGGTCTTTCTGCATTGGGGTCTTCTTCTAGATTTACCTCGATGGTAAAGTCGATAACGCGCAAAATATCTCCTGTCTTGACTTCTGCCTTGTGTATTGCCTCATCGTTTAGATATGTCTTGTTGGTCGAGTCGAGGTCTTCGACCATCCATTTCCCATCTCCTGCCCTGTACAGTACCGCATGCTGCCTTGATACCGCTCTGTTACGCAGGAAAATCTGGCTGTTCAGGTGCCTGCCGACGTAGATAGGCCCTTCCGTGAACTGGAATTCATTGACCGTGCTGTCGCTTTGTCTCACAATCAAACGCATAAGTTTCTTCTTTCCCCTATCTGCCTTCTAAAGCTCGTATTCATTATTATCGGCAATTTGGGACCATTTGTCAAGCAGACAATTGTTGACCTCGGAATAAGGTGCTTCGGTTGACAGGCCTTATCAATAGGAATAATGACTCAGGATTTGGAGGGCAAGTCATAAAAATAACAGTGTGGCCCTATGACACGAAGACTATTTGTCAGGATTCGAATAGTAAACAGACCCGTCAAAATTGGAAATAGATGAATTGCTGTGCTTCAGCAGCCCCGAAGATGATGGTCAGCAGAATAAAAATCGCGGGCAGGGTAGATTTGACATAGCCTGTCCAGCGCTTGTCCTGCCAGTAGTCGAACTCGCACTTGTAGAAAGCATCGAACAGCAGTACAAGCCCGACCAGCAGCCAGCACACGGCTAACTGGCCGGTATCGACGGCCGGCATGTGCACAGATGCAGGAGCCCATCCAAAGATACGCCTCAAGCAGCTGAACGTGTCGGCCAGCGCCACGCACCTGAAAGGAATCCATGTAAGTGCCACCAGGATAAAGTTGAAAAGACCCGCACCTAAGATGAGCGGCCATTTGAGAGCTCGCAGCATGCTACGGGAAACATCGGTTCGCCTTCGCTCAGACCTGAAACGACCGACGACTCTGTGAGCGGCTAGATACAATCCATGCAGGAATCCCCAAAGAACGAAATTCCAACTGGCCCCGTGCCAAAGTCCACCTAAGAGCATGGTGGTCAGCAAATTAGCGTATGTGCGAATCCGCCCCTTTCGGTTGCCCCCAAGCGTAATGTACAAATACTCCCTCAGCCAGGAGGATAGGGACATGTGCCAGGTGCGCCAGAAACGGGTGATATTGGTTGTGAAATAGGGGAAAAAGAAGTTTGTGGAAATCCGAATGCCGAACAACTTGGCGATGCCGATGGCCATGTCACTGTAACCGGAAAAATCGCCGTAGATCTGGAACGAAAAAAGAATGCAGGCAGTCAGGACATGCGCTCCGCTGTACTGGTCCGGATTTGCGAAAATCGGATTTATCAATATGCCGATACTGTCGGCGACGGCGACTTTCTTAAACAGGCCATAGCTTATCTGCTGCAGAGCCCCCATGGTATCGACGGGACGGGCCCTGGTCACGCCTCGTTTGATTTCACCGATAAGGTGACGTGCCCTTTCAATCGGGCCGGCCACAAGCTGCGGGAAATAGGCCACGAAAAGCGCAAAACGCCAAAAGCTGGTCTCAACCGCGGTCTTGCCGCGATACAAATCAATGGTGTAGGACATTGTCTGGAAGGTATAGAATGAAATCCCCACCGGCAGGGCGAACTCCCAACCTTTAGGATACGGCGGCAGTTCCCACCCCAAAGCTGCCCCGAGCGCCTGGGCGCTTTGATAAAGAAAATGCCCATACTTGAAAAAAGCTAAAATTCCAAGATTGCCGCACACACTAAAGGTAACCAGCCATTTGTGTTTGTCTTTCGGCCACCTCAAAAAACCTAATCCGCAGAAGTAGTCCAACACGGTTGAAGCGACTATCAAAAGTATGTAGACCGGATTCCAGTACATGTAGAAGAAGTAACTTGAGACAAGCAGGAACAGAACACGCGGCAGCCCACGCCCCGAACGGATTGCTCCCAGCGCATAGTAGATAGGCAGAACAATCAGAATGAATACGAGGAAGTCGATGCTATTAAACCACATGTGTGCTTTTTGTCCTTTCCCCGCAAAAAGGAATTAACAAGGCTTCAACAGAATCTCCCAGACAAGTTCACCTGTGTTGCCTGCCCTGTCTGAAACGATAACTT
The DNA here is from genome assembly GCA_964582985.1 of uncultured Pirellulales bacterium. Taxonomy (GTDB): domain Bacteria; phylum Planctomycetota; class Phycisphaerae; order Sedimentisphaerales; family Anaerobacaceae; genus CAZQYB01. The sequence continues at coordinate 36,004 of CAZOUM010000007.1, forward strand.
TAAACCGATAAAGCTTCGGCGATTCGAGAGTCTTCGCCGGCTTGAAAGTGACCTTGTCGCCGGTAATCCTGCACTTTGCCGTGATGTCCTCGTCGTCCATGAACAAGTGCACGGATTTGGCATCAATACCGGAACCTTCATCGTCATATTCGGCCCAGATAAGTGGCCGGTTGTCCGGCGGATACGCGCGAATCATGTAATCAAAATTTCCAAGGTGGCTCTCGATTTCAGGCGGCGTTTTGTCCTCAGCACCCGAGTTCACCGGTTCCGGAGCCGTGCCTGGCTCCTGCAGTATATTTTCCTGAGTTTTCAGCTTCGTTTCTTCTGTCGGCTTGGCAGTTATGTTTTTAGGCAGCGTCAGTGCTTTTGCAGAAATGTCCTCCACAACCTTGGCGATTGTCCGGCTCAGCCGTCGGCTTCCGGCATAATTGAGATGGTCGAAATCGGCGTATTCATGGTCGGCGAAGCCGTTGTCTCCTCCCTTGTGAAGGTCAAGAAAGTGATAATTGGCAAATTCCATCTCCAGCAATTTCAACGTCGACATCAGTTTGTCATAATCATCGTTCGGTGTGCCGTCGGCATCCGCGGCAGGACTCCGTGTCAGGCTCTCATGCATCGGCGGGACAAAGCAAATCAGCCGAATCCTCGACTGTCTCAGAAAAGCGACCAGCCCCCTGAACTTTTGCAGCCGGGCCTCGTCAAGTTGAAATCGACCGGACTCCAGCGACTCAAGTATCTTCGCAACCTCGCCATGCTCAGCTACATCTCTGGTTTTGGATTCGGGAAACTCCATGAATCCCCACTTACTGATGTCAATCACCGGCTCGACGTGGAAGTGTACCCGTGTGCGGTTTCCGCTCAAACCATCCAGGAAAATGGACCTTAATTTGGAGCGGTGGGCGAACGCGGCAGACAGTTTGCTCATCACCCGGTGCGTTCCCAACTGCACCGCGGCCTTCATACCGCCTTTTGAATGCCCGTTATTAACAGCAGGATGGTCCGACCAATAGCCCCGGCTTTTCAGGAACAATTCGTAAACAGGGTCCTGCCAGTATCGATTAAAAATACGGGGCGAGATTCCCCAGACTATTGTCCGAAGCCGCGGAAGGTCAAAAAAGTATTCGTGGACGAGAAGCCCGGTAAATTCAACTCCGCTGCTGGCCGGCGCAAAATTGAAGGCCGTAACGCCAGATTCGTCCAATTGGTTATTGAATAGCTCGGGGTCCACACCGTGACGCGTTCTGGAATCTCCCACAATAATTGTCTCGAGCTGATTTTTAATCCGGTCAAACTGCTGGAATTTCAACGAATAGTAAAGCGTGTGGTAATGGTCCAGGTCCGGCACGCCGCGATACTGTCGAGGAACAAAAAATAAACTCGCCCGGTCAAGCAGAAGAAAGGCCACAACCCCGATAGCTACCCAAAGCCATCTTCTCCTCGCCGTCGTAGCTGGGGACCCCACACCCGGGTCAGGTCCCGGCATGTTGTGAGCATTTAAGTGAGAAGCCATTATGGAGACCTCGATAATATGAACCGAAATTCCTTGTATCCCAACTCGCTGGCCACAAAGACATCCGCCTGCTCAAAGCCGCTCTTGCCTGCGACCCAGCCGCCGTTGTGTCTCCGTCATAAGATATCATTCGTTTCTTCATATGTTGGATTGTCGGGCTATCGAAACGTTATTAATGTAATACTCCACTTCACCGACAGGCTCATCATTCACCTCTTGCCCAAGCTGACGCGTCTTCAGACCGTGCTTTCGGTACTTACCCGTCCTAAAGGATAGCCTTTCCACAGAATCGACTTTCTCGGCAAAACCGGCTTTCTTCAAAACCTCTTTGTTATTCACCGAAACCGAATACTCACCTTTTGCAGCATCGACCCTAACCTCAAAGGATAACCATACACCCGCCTTATAATCCGAAAGCTCAACTACTTTGTCCCCATCGACAGCCTTCAACTTGCCGTCTTCGGTAAGCTCTATGCGAACGGGACGCTCACCTTTTCTACCCAACACCTCAATCTCCATCCGGCCGTTCTTCGGCTGCTCGGCAAGCATGTCAAACTTAACGCAAGCCTTGTCTGTCTTGGGAAATACGCGTACCGCACGAGCATAATCCCAGGGGTCCATGTCAGACAGTTTCAAACTCTTGTCCACTACGGTGGGATAATTCACTACCTCAACCGGTATCCACTGCCCGCTGTAGATATTCCAGTTATTAACGACCCCGCCACTCGGAATCAGATTATCAAACTTATCATCGACCCACTCACTGACCGTCGTACTTATCGGAAGCGGCACTCGGCTTACCCAAACATCCTCCTTGCTCAGACTGTAAACAAGCCACATCGCATCTTCAGGAGGCTCACCGTTGCCCTCGGAAATACCACGAACATACTGAGGACCCAATTCCCGCGTCGAACCTGTATACCGCTGGTCCGGAACCTCACCATGTATGCACGCCATGTCACTGAACGTGTACCCGTCATCGCTCGTAATAACCACCAGGGGATAACGCCACTCGACGTGAGGATTAAAAGCCATCGCATATCGACCGTCATTTGTCTTCTGTCCCCACGCCTTGGCGCCGGCGGTAACAATCGAAGGAACCTTCCTGGGCTGGGCCCAACTGCTCCCGCCGTCGGTGCTGATAGAAGCGTAACCATGTTTCCAAATCCCTACTATCTTACCGTCTGCGCGAGTGTACCAGTCAAAAGCCTCACACGAAAAATCGCCGTCCGCAGCCATGCTATAGAAACCGTCCGTGCTGCGTTCCTCTTCCCACCATTGCTGCCGATACAACTTGTTCGAGAGCAGTTCTTTGCACACCTCCACAAATCCCGCATCTTTTGAAGCCGTGTACAAGGGATATGGCGTATTACTTTCGTCCCATTTCTTACCCGGCGAACCCTTATGCCGATTGTACCGTATGAAATAAATCGGACTCAGCGTCCCGTCTTTATATACCTCCCGAACCACTCTGCCGACGCCCAATCCATCCTGTGCACCATCATCCATGTCATAGAATGACGAAACCAGAAGACGATTATTCGAAGATACATAGAACCCCATCCGGTGATGCGCAACGGTCCTCCCCGAACCATCATGCAGCCTAAATGCCGGGAATATCACCTGCGGAGTACTCCAAAATCTGCCTGTCTCGGAAACCGCCAATACCGCAGGCTGCGGAGCCTGATTCTCATTCTTGGGAGAACTGACAAACTCCACATATATTTTTCCGTTCCAGTACGCGATAAACGGCTGATGATGATACGTATTGCTGCGTCCGTAAGCATACTCCGGATTATCATGGTTTGCGCGAAAGACCTGGAAATTATGAACACCGACAACAGGCGGAAGGGCCGCATCCTGGTAAGAAAAATTCAGCACTTCATTGCTCTTGCCCGTAAATTCAAATGGAGCATCATCTTCCTTCTCCCACCACTTGCAGTCCATTATCTCGTGCATTATGAATCTTTCATTCTCCTCGGTATAATACAGAGCAGACGGATCGACTATCTCTTTACCATGCCCATCCCAACTCCAGTACAAACGAAAGTAGCCCGGGTATCCGCTGGTAAAGAAGGAAAACTCGATAGGATACGACTTACCTTCAACCATCGAGAAAGACCCGCTGTCGTTTTTACTCTTTCCGTCTATCACCATTTTACCGTCAATCTTCAGTATCAATCCGTTGTCCGCTTCGGAGGCAAAGTCAACCTTGCCTGTAAAAGGCCCAACCATAAAACCATACCAGCGACAGGAATAATCTCCCGAACCGTGAGTCCATTCCTTATCAACGCTTGTGATTATTATCCTAGGTTCCCTATCCAGACCCTCAAAATCCGACCCGCCGTACCTGGCCCCCAACAGCCCAGACTTCTTCGCCTGACCCGATTTTACTGCTTTCTTCCCGGAATCTACCGACTCGATGAACTCGTTGAGTATCAGCGTCAGTGTCTTGGCACCATGGTTGTTGAGATGGTCCATATCATCAAAGTCCGTGCCTGCAATCTTGTGCCTGCCTTTATTGTTCAAATCGAAGAAATAGAAATTGGGATACTTCTTCTCGAAGGCCCTCATCTTCCGCACGAGTTCATCGTAAGCCTCACGGGTAGTCCCGTCGTCATCGGCGCAAGGCTGTCCCGCAGAGACCGGATGTATCGGCGGGGTGAACGCAAGCAGCTTGACATTTTGCTTTTGGAGCACCCGTATCATCGATTCAAAAGCATTAACTCGTTTTGCGTCGAACTCGTATCGTCCCCTTCGGAGGCTTCTCCTCGCGTCTCTCTTGTCATCCTCGTCTTCGAAATCATCGTTCCCGACGCCATCCTCAACTTCATATCCAATACGATGGTCTCGGCCCAAATCCGGGTCGCTTCTCGGCACCAGTTCGGTATTTTTCTCTTTCCATACTCCCCAGCCCATTCTGTCGGTACGATAGGCCCTGCCGCCTTTGATACTATCGGCTCCCCAGTTATCATAATATCTATTAAAGATACGTGGTGACGTGCCGTATACCACCCACTCAAGATTAGGCGCAAGCTGGAGATAGTTCTCGATTATCGCCTTGCAGCGTCCCAGCCCCGACCCTCCCTCGCTGAAATTCAACGCCATCGGATATTTCCTGTTTTCTTCTCCGAGAAAATATAGCGGATTGATACCATGTGCACCCCTTGAATCTCCAAAGGCGGCGATTTTCAACTGGTTTCTCAACTTTATCAGCAGCTTCCTGGTATTGCCCAGGCCGCCCTGTTCCTTAATGTTATTGCGGTCGATGGTATTGACGTTCTTGTTGACAATGCTGCCGTCTCCGGCGATCTGCAGGTGTATCTCCAAATTTTCCGTGTCGGCCTCTATTTCATATCTCAGTTTTTCGCGGGGAGAGACCCTCTTTCTAATCCTGAAGAAAACGACGTCTCCAACCGCTTTTTTTGCTGCCTCGGCGATCTGGGCGGGCATGTCTTCGGCTCTAAGCTCTCCGCCAAATTTTATCAGCGAACCGTCCTCTGCAACGACAAACTCGGTTCGTCTGCCGTCTGCACTTTCGGCCTCGACCTCATAAACAACCTTGCCGTCATCTCTATCACGGTCGATATCCTCGATTTCAAAGCCTTTCGCCTCCCGCTCTATCGTAACCCGAACTGCCGGCGGAAGTTGGGACAGCGAAACGTCTTTTCCGCTGCCAACACCGGATAGAACCAATACTGCGACAATCACTGTAAATCGAAGATTCTCAAAGCTTCTGTACATAATGGACACTTTCATTGAAAAGAATGCAAAATCGTTAAACTCAGACCACACTACAAGACGTGCGGAAGCCGCGGTTTTATGCATATCAGCGAAAATTGCCGAAGAAAGAATTTCCCGTATGCACGCCTTAATAGCATCGCTACGGCTCCTTACTGCCATAAGTTATCAAATCGCTCTCAAAATTTCAAGGCTTTTCGCTAAGCTCTCAAAAACATGCAACGCGCCGAAGCCGCGGTTTTATGCATATCAGCGAAAATTTCCGAAAATACGATTTCCCATATACATGCCTTACTTTTCAGTCGTATCGCATAATGGGCAAAACTACCGCCTTGAGCAAAGCCTCAAACGTTTAGCCAGACAGAAGATGATTGAAAGGTAGGATTGAATGTTGACAGCCGGGGCGGTCCCGGCTATATATATACCGGGTGGCATATTTTGGTTCCGCCACATGGGATACTTTTACTCCGCCGTTTACAAATCACAGACGTGCGACTAAGTTTGACAGCCCATAATATTAGAAAAGGAAAAGGTTATGTGCAAAAAAGTTGCGTTGATAATTTCGCTTGCCTTGTTTCTTGTTGCGTTCGGCAGTTGCTCTGCAAAAACTCGTCTTGGGCGGATTTCGTTTGAATTGCCTGCGTCCGGGGCTGTGGAAATGAACGGCACAGACAGGCCCATTGATGCCGAAGGCGTCGCACGGATCAAGGTGCGGCTTTCGAGTCCTCAGAAAGGGCTTGTCAGCGTGCATTACTCAGTTGTTGCCGGCAGCGCATCAGGGTCCGGAGTGGACTACGTTCTCGAGCCTGGTACGCTTACATTTAAGCCGGGAGAGACTGAAAAAGAAATCGGTATAATTATAATCCGCGACGGCCGTGATGAAGAAAATGAGACGATCGAGGTTGCTTTGTCCGACGTCAAAGGGGGTGTTTTGGGGCCAATTTCCAGACACACTTATACGATCATCGACCCTCGGCCCGTAATATCATTTTCTCCTTCCAGAAGTTCTCAATCCGAATCAAAGTCTCCTCTCAAAGTCACAATCAAGCTTTCAGAAGCATGTGACAAAAGCGTAGTAGTTGACTACAACATGGCGTCGAGTACGGCTTCATCCGGCGTCGATTTCGAGGAACTTGCACCGGGGCGGCTGATCTTCAAACCCGGCGAGACTTCAAAGACGGTTGAGGTTTTGCTTATCGACGATATAATCCCTGAGGAATCGGAGTTGATGGTGTTGGAGCTATCCAACGCAATAAACGGCAGGCTTGAAGAAACGAAATACGTTTGCACAATACTCGATAAACCGGTCGAAGAGCCCGCGGTTAAAAGGAATGCGAATTCAAAGCAATTGACAGGCTTGATCGTAACCGGTCAGAGCAATCACGATTGGAGAAAGGGTACAGATGCTATCAAGCAGATACTCGATCAGTCCGGGCTGTTTGATATAGATCTCGCTATCAGTCCCGGTGAAGACGAGGACGTTAAAACATACAAGCCGAATTTCGCCCCGTATGATGTGGTCATACTTAATTACGTCGGTGACAGTTGGTGTCGTGAAACCGAGAAAAACCTTGAGGACTATGTCAGAAATGGCGGAGGACTCGTGGCATGGCACGCGGCAAATAACTCGTTTCCCGAATGGCACGAATACAACCTTATGATGGGCATGGGAGGCTGGGAGCACCGTAACGAGAAATGGGGCCCTTACTTGCGATGGACAGGCGGAAGGGTACTCCGTGATTATTCACCCGGCGAAGCCGGAGATCATCCGAGCAAGCATGTCATTAAAATGATAAGCCGATCGCCCGAACATCCGATCATGAAGGGATTGCCGGACGAATGGCTTCACGCACGAGACGGTTTCAACGTTGGAATGCGCGGTCCTGCAGAGAATGTTGAGATTCTGGCGACAGCCTATGCGGATATTGATATGGATGAAGGAACCGGCGAAAACGAGCCGATGATCTGGACGGTTAAATACGGCAAGGGGAAGGTTTTTCATACATTGCTGGGCAATACTGGCGGAACACCGTCAGTAGGTATAGAGTGCGTCGGTTTCATAGTGACATTTCTTCGCGGCACCGAGTGGGCCGCTACCGGACAGGTAACATACGAGATTCCGGATGACTTTCCAACGGCCAGTGAAGTTAAACGTTGGAATGCTTATAATCCGCCGGCTCTAATAAAGGTACCGGAGGGTGTTTGCTCCGTACAATTCGAAAAGACTTCCTCTTCAAGCATTGAATCGAAAGGGGAACTGGAGATCGGTCTGGTGCTTTCCGAAGCACAGGATAAGCCCGTGACAGTCGATTTCAAGAGGGTGCGAAGCACCGCCAGCGACAAAAAAGATTTCAAACTTAAATACGGCACGCTGATCTTCGAGCCGGGCCAGACGCGAAAGGTACTAAGGCCAATCACTTTCGAAGGCACCGACACCGATCACCCTAAAACGATGGCGCTGCGATTGTCGAATCCGACAAATGCGGTTCTGGGCGGTAAAAGCCTGTTCACTCACACGTTCATCGACAATGACGGCCTGGATTGGGACGGCAAGAGATGGTACTACTCGGATGTTCCGAAGAATTATGTTGTCAACGGCCAGTGGCAACTCGAATGGGAACCTGTCGATGACCAGCAGATCGTAGTAAAGTTAGATGAGCAGCGCCTAAGCGAGCCGGGAGATGTTGCCGAATTTACATATAAGTGGCTAAGCGACGGCCCGACAACCGGCTGCGACTGCATGCCTTTGAACGAATGTATCGACGATGACGTTACTTGTACGGCAGGCTCGGGTGACTTTCGCATGGGCCTGTTCGATTCGAGCGGCAGCGGTTACGTTACTGCCGACGGAGGCGGAGGGGAAAATGAAGTTTTCCGTGGATACAGGGGTTACAAATTTTATGTTAGCCCGCATGTAAGCAAGGACGCCGGCAGACGGCTGGATATTAATGGCGAGACTCATATCCCCGGTAGTATCTGCAAGCGCAAGCACCCTTCGGCGGACTCGATGCTTCTTAATAAGAATTTCAATTACACACGCATGAAAATTACCGGCGGCTACGAACTGCCTCTCAATATATTTTCGGTGTTAACGCTCAGGCTCGAACGGCTGGATAATCGTTCGATTCAGGCTTCGATAACGCTTAACGATATTACCTACACGGCGATCGACAACGACCCGGCCCATCAGCCGCAAAAAATTGACGTATTTGCGATTTCGTATCCAAATGCCAGAAATTATACGCGATTGGTATTGGGCCCGACTGGGGAATTAATAAGAAAGAGTGAAGATTGAGTATTGATACTGCAATGACCACGTTTTAAGATGAAAACTTAATCGAATGTATTTTTTGTATTTTTTTTGGAGGTAGCATTAATGGAAACTCGAAATTTAATTATTGGCAGTCTGGTTATAACCCTTATTCTTAGTCTTGGGCTTGGATATGCTCAAACGCCTGTTAAGAAAGATGGGGGTGTGCCTGTTATTAAGCCAGCTATTGATATTCCTGGCAGCGGCGAGCGGCCTGGAGTACCTGTTAAGAAGGATGGGAATATAACTATTATCGGGCAAGCAGTTGATCTTTTTACCGACAGCGAGAACCCCGGAGTAGAGTGGAACGGGTCGGTTTGGTATATCGATTCGAATCCTGAGAGATTATTGGTTAATTCCGACGGCGATCTGGAGTGGGCAAATCCTAAGGGCGGCGATTCGTTTAAAACGAGTATCCCCAAGCAGCGTCTTAGCAAGGTCGGTGACATTGCCGAAATGTGTTATATGTTTATGAGTGACGGACCGCATGGATGCGGCGAGCGCAGGAAAAAGAATTGCTTAACAAGTGACGACGACGATTGCTACGAGAATGATATTACTTGCATTGCCGGGACCAGTGACATTCGGGTCGGGCTTTTTGAGGAGTTTCCCGATCCGGAAGACCCAGGCGATATGGATTTACGGGGCTACAACTTCCGTTTTGGTCCGAACATGATGGCCGGACCGACCCGTTGGATTGATTATAAAGGCGAAGTTCATAAGACAGGCATGTTCGGCAACCGTGGTATGAGCTCGAATTCAGGCCTGATGGGGGTAATTCCCGGATTCGAGCTTAAACCGGGCAAATATTCTTTCTTTAGAGTAAGGCTGGAACGAATCTCTTCGGATAGTATTCTCCTTTCGATCAAGCTAAATGGCAGGACCATCGAATACTTAGATGTCTCAGGGGAAAATATGCCTGAGAATATCGATGTTTTTGCTGTCTCTATGCGTAACAGCAGGCCCTACACGCGAGTGGTGTTTAGAGCTTTGTAATTTTTATCCGACTTCGGCGCAGTAAGGTTTAGGCGAAAAACAGGATAAAATTAACGTATGCGAAGACTTTAAAGTTTTTGTATTCGGAGGATCGTTTTTTAGGATATTCTTAAATGCTCGAGAGGTGTCAATTTTAGACAGTTGACTAAGGCTCCTGCCCACCTGTGAACATTCTAAATCAATCAACTTGAATCTATCTGATACTCGTTTCTCTATTGTCTTATTTCTCTTGTTTTCTTCTTCAAAGATATCTGTGAGGTGTCTTTTAGTTATGACAGTTACTTCCTCATTATCATCTAAACTCTGGCTAACTGTTAGGATAGCAGTGTAGATGGTAAGATTGTTCTTAATGATTATATCTTCGATATCTTCCAGGGTATACCACCTAAGACAAGATACCCGCTGATTGTGGCCGAACTTCGCATTAGTAATACCTCCAATTCATAAAATAAAAAATTTCTACCCGCGATTAAGCAGCAATACTAAGAGATAATACATGAAGCGTCAATGGCTTATAATTTCTATCTCGATGCCTACCGTTTATTTTCTGTAGTTCGTAGCACAACCTCACTAATAATCGTGTTTCTTTGAAATCATTTTTTTCAGCCTCAAAAACCACTTGCGATTCTAAAGCGTTTTCTGTTGCCAGTTTTAACATATCTTCCCCCTTCGGAAAGCGGCGGCTGTATTGCCCTTTACAAAGGTGGCATATTTACAGACCGTACAAGCGAGCGTCAAACTAAGGCTCTGACTGGTCTGCCGGCAATCGGCGGTTTGGGCCGAATAATCGTGGTCCGCTATGTGGCCTGCCGCGACACAGATTCTATTACAGGGCCCTGAGCACAAGTCGCGTGTAAGGGCGTTTGTTACGCATCGAAACGGCAAAGACATCGATTTTCTGCGGCTGGTCATCGGCGGAATCGTCTGTGTAGCTGATGGTTCTGTCGTTAAGCGTAATCGACAATTGCACGGTTTTCGCCGAGAGTCGCTCCAGTCTCACATTGAAGAAAGAATACTCGCCCGGCGGAAGCTCAAAGCCGGGAATGCGCCCCATGAGGCCGGCGTTTCTGCTCATAAGGTCATCCCTGTTGACGGGTTTCTTGCCGAACATGCCCGTCTTATGGACCTCTCTGGTACAATCCACCCATCGCGTAGGCCCAGCCATCATGTTCGGACCAAAACGGAAGTTGTAACCTTTGAAGCCTTTATAGCCGTCGTGATCGGGGCCTCTTTCAACCGACTCAAACAAACCCACCCGGATGTCACTCGTTCCGGCCAGACACGTAATGTCATCGTCGAAGCAACTGTCGGGACATTTCAGGCAGTCCTCACAATCATGGTCGCCGTCGCTCATAAACATATAAGATTTTTCTACAACGTCACCCACCTTGCTCAAACGCTGCTCGGGGATACTGGTGATGAACTGCTCTCTTCCCTTGGGTGTCCACTCCATATCGCCGTCGGAGTTGACGAACAGCCTCTCAGGGTCAGAGTCAAGATACCAAACCGACCCGTCCCAACTAATCCCCGGCTTGTCACCCCTGAAGATGTCCTTGACCTGTTTTGGACCGCTCCCAGATCTTGCCTCAATCAGCTTCAGTTCGAACGCGTTCCATATGCCCCTGGAACCTTCGCGACCACTCCTGGCGCGGTCGGGATAAGTGTTGTCGGCTGCCTCGTAGATTATAAGGACGTCCGATCCGTCGGTCGAGAACTTGATGAGGCTGGTCGCAACCTCATCATCCTTCAAAACGCTCGTGACCTTTACGTTCTTGGCCTCTAACAGCGAAACAACGCCTTTGCCGGTTCCTTTAACTAAATCCCAAGCATTGGAGCCGGGCAGACCTTCTGTCGGGACGGGATTTGCGCTTACGCTGGGCATCGGCGGCATTCCGCTTACGTGGTCGTGACAGTTACGCGTTTGCTGCTGACTGGGCTCCCAGTGGTTGTGGTACGATTTAACCTCATAGACACCAGCCGGTAGGCCCTTGATCAGCACCAAGCCGTCGCCGGTCTTTTGGCCGGCCCAGTCGCACGAATAGAAATAGGTATTGGCGATGGGGTCGCCTTCGGGAATTCCGAAAACGGGCAGGTCGCCTGCCAAACCGCCACGACACAGGCCATGGCCCATGACGGCGCCGTTACCACCCTTGCCGTTATCGATGAGCACCTGAATGCCCGTTCCGAGTATTCCCTCAGGATCTGGAGTTGTTTTGCCGATGGGCAACCAAACGCCGTCATGCATGTACATATCCGCCCAGCCCGGATGGCACAGTGTGTACCAGCCAGGCTTTACGTTGCCCGGACGAGGCTTCATACGGTCATACCACTGGGGTACGGCAAGATCGACCTTAAGATCGAGCATCCCGACTGTACTGAATGTCCAAATGTCACCTTTAACAACCTTGTCGCCGGTTAACTGGTCAACGCGCCAGTAATATGTGGTCGCCTCTTTGAGCGAGTCGAGCGTGTAGGTCGTATGCTTCTGTGCCTTGCTCAAAGCTATAGTTCCATTTTTCACATCTTCGAGTTTGTCACTGATATAAACGGTATGCGCCATCGTGGTCCTTGCAGCTTTCCAACTGAGTGTCATCTTAGTCGGCTTCCACTGGGCCAGATCGATAGGCTTTGGATTGGTCGCCTTACCAGAATCAACCGTAAAACTCCACAATTTGCCTTTCCAGGGACTCTGCTTCCAGGAAGCATTAATCGCGTCAACACGCCAGTAATACTGCTTAGAGAATTCCAATTCCTTAGGTTTGAAACTATTTCCAGAAACAATGCCCTTATCCTCCAGTTTCTCCGGATCGGAACCAAAGAAAACCTTATGCGATGTCGCGTTTAATCCACCCTTCCATGCTAAGCTTACATTAGAGGCAACCCTTTCGGCCTTGATCGCCGGACTCGGATCCGACGCTTTTCCATCAGTAGTAGTGAACTGCCACGTTGTTCCCTTATGAACCGTTCCTGCTTGGTCTATGACATCCACACGCCAGTGATAGGTCTTATTAAAACCAAGCTCCGGATCGAAGGAGTTAACACTTAGACCTTCCTTAAAGGCCTTGGCAGATGCCCCAACAGCATCGAGACTCATCCCAATATAAAGATTATACTTCTTGTCCCCACCGGAACCTGCCCGCCAGGTGAGTTTGCTGTCGGCTTTTACATCTTCGCTACGATTCCGCGGCGATGGCCTCCGGGCCTTCTTGCGATTGGTTGCCGTAACAATAGTCCTGTCCGATCCGGACAGATACCGGCAGCTTACCGTATCTTTACCGCCAAAAGCCGTGATATACCCGCTGGCGATGTCTTCTTTTATCTCGGCTGTCACATCACCTTTGATCGTAAGTTCGCCTTCTGTGATATCCAACGTATAGGCCGCCTCGGCATGACTGAAAGAAAAGCATTCAATCCTGCCGCCGTAAAGATTAATCGAGGCCTGGCCGGCACGTTCTGAATTTGAGGGACACCGCAGTTCCCGGCCCACGCGAATTATCCCACCGTTCATGTTGATGGTCATCGGCAACTTGCCGCGGTTTCCGCCGAAGGTCAAGTTGTTCACAAACTCTACTAATGAGTTGCCGCTGACATTCATCACGCCGCCGCCTGTATCGCTGAGGAACATTCCGTCGGCCCTGACCACACCGTCAACAACGTTAACAATACCGTTCGCACGGCTTCCATTCGAACATCTCAGGACGCCGATAATAGTGACGTTGCCCCTGAGAACGTTTATCGTCCCAACGCTGTCGCCTTTTTCGGCGAATCTCAACCAGCCGCCAATCTTAACGTTACCCCCTTCAATCACATCGAGGCTCTGGAGGTCGCCTCGCCATGCCGGACCGCGAATCTCACCGCAGGTCACGTCCGAATCGATGACAGGCCCACGTTCCGGCGGAGAACTAAGCACAATCACATCAACCGGACCGGGTGTCTTGCCACCTTGCCAGTTATCCCCTGTTGACCATAAATCACCGGCACCCTTGCCGGTCCACTCCACTTCCGCAGCGGCACCGACTACAGCACACGCCAAAACAACAGAAACTACAAATGTTACTTTACCGTTCATAAAAAACCTGCTTTCTGTAATCTAACATTTACCGGCGATGCGACCGCTTCCATAAGCATTGTCGAGCCACTACTGTTGCTGTTTTCTTCCAAATTAGAAGACGCACCGAAGCCGTGGTTTTATGCATATCAGCGAAAATATTCAAAGATTAAGATTCCCCTATAAACGCCTTAATAGCATCGCTAAGGCTCCTTATTGCCATAAGTTGTCAAAATGACCTGCCTCAGATAGCACAATCTGCACCGGATAGCCTAACCGATTCTCACAAACGGACTGTTCTGGTGAAAACAAAATTTAGGCCACTTATCCTGGTTCTTCTTCAGGAATCACAGTTTCATCAATCGCCGTTTCATCAATTGCCTGCCTTTGCACCAATCGCCGAAATCTTGATATAGTCCTGTGTTAGAGTGCTGGGTGAAACGACCAGCTCTGTGTAACCTTTGTTTTCAGCGAGCAGAAGCCTGCCGGCAGTCAGCCAGTCTTCGGGATCGTACGACTCTTCCGGCTCGTTTTCTCCCATTGTATCGAGACGCATTTCGCCGCCTGCAACAATTATCTTTGCGTCGTCGGAATAGGTAAACTTCATCTGGCATCGATGTGCCCACAAAAGTCCGCCGTTCAAAATAATCCGCTGAATTCCGCCACCCGAGTCGGGAAGCTTAATATCACCGATGTCTTCACTGCTGTCGGCGTTACCAATTTTGAAAAGGCCGCCATTCATAATGATTGTGCCACTGCTTGATATTCCAACATTGACCCTGGAATTGACATTGATGGTGCCTCCGTTGACAATAAGTTTGGCTTCGGGACCATCAATCGTAGACCTTGGCCGATCTGTTCCAAGACCAGTGGTGAGGACGCCGCCTTTTTCAACGATTAAGGTGCCGGCAACTTCAAAGCCCGTGTACGATTCCCTGCCGGTCACAGTGTGTGTTGTCCCCTGCGGAACTACAAGCATTTCGGTCGGCGGTGCAGCAATCGCCGAAATTTTGATATAGTTCTGTGTTGGAGTGTTGGGTGAAATGACCAGCTCAGTGTAATTTTTGTTTTCAGCGAGCAGAAGCCTGCTGGCAACCAGCCAGTCGTTAGGGTCGTATGACTCTTCTGGCTCGTTGTCTCCCATCTTATCAAGACGCATTTCACCGCCGGCAACGATTATCTTTGCGTCGTCGGTTACGGTAAACTTCATCTGGCATCGATGCGCCCACAAAAGCCCGCCGTTCAAAATAATCCGCTGAGTTCCGCCACCCGAGTCGGGCAGCTTAATATCACCAAAATCATCACTGCTGTTCTCGTTACCAATTCTGAAAAGTCCGCCATTCATAATGATGGTGGCATTGTTTGCATAACCAACATTGATCCTGGAGTTTAGGTTAATAGTGCCTCCATTGACAATAACTTTGGCTTCGAGACCATCAATCGTAGACCTTGGCCTATCTGTTCCAAGCCCGGCGGTAAGTTCTCCGCCTTTTTCAACGATTAAGGTGCCGGCAACATCAAAACTCTTGTACACTTCCTTACCGGTCACAGTGTGCGTAGTCCCCTGCGGAACTACCAGCGTTTTGGTCGGCTTTGCAGCAATCGCCGAAATACTGTAATAGTTCTCAGTTGGAGTGTTGGGTGAAACGACCAGCTCAGTGTAATCTTCGTTTTCCGCGAGCAGAAGCCTGCCGGCAGCCAGCCAGTCGTTAGGATCATATGACTCTGGCTCTCCTGGGTCATCGCCGACTCCGAGCGTATCAAGACGCATTTCGCCGCCGGCAACGATTATCTTTGCGTCGTCGGTTACGGCAAACTTCATCTGGCATCGATGCGCCCACAAAAGCCCGCCGTTCAAAATAATCCGCTGATAGCCGCCATCGTCGTCGGGCATCTTAATATCACCAGCATCATCAATGCTGTCGGCGTTACCAATTCTGAAAAGGCCACCATTCATAATGATGGTGGCATTGCTGTCAACGCCAACATCGATCCTGGAGTTGAGGTTAATGACACCTCCATTGACAATAACTTTTGCTTCGAGACCATCAATCACGGACTTTTCTGTTCCAAGCCCGGCGGTAAGTTCTCCGCCTTTTTCAACGATCAAAGTGCCGGCAACATTAAAACTCTCGTACACTTCCTTACCGGTCACAGTGTGCGTAGTCCCCTGCGGAACTACCAGTGTTTCGAGCGGCTTTGGAGCAATCGCCGAAGCACCACCGGCCAAAACCAGTACCATAACCACAGACGTTAACAGACTCAATTTCTTAGACATCATCATTCTCCTTTCACAATAATTACGTTATCCCTGAGTTTCCTAATTTACACAGTTAATATACATGGGATTTCCCATATAACATTAGGGTTACATAAATAACTTCCAGCTTTATTTCTCTATAGCGATAATCTCGAACGCGTTTAGTATCCCGCGTGCGCCCTCACGTCCTTTACGTGCGCAGTCAGGATACAAAGGCTCGCTTCTGTCGGCCTCATAGATCACCAGCACATCGGAACCATCCGTTGCGAACTTGATAACCGAAGGCACAAGTTCCGAATCCTTATAAACATGCTGCGGAGCGACATTGTAAGCATTCAAAATTGGCTCAACTCCCTTGCCGGTCCCTTCCGGCAGCATCGCTTTCCAGGTCCAGCCACCTTCTGTGCGAACGCCGTTGGCATCCAGCGAGACAAGCTGTTCAGGTAGCGACCTAGCCGTAATAGCAGGCATAGGAGGCATACCGCAGTCACAGTTAAGACAGTTGCGAGTCGATTGCGTACAGGGCTCCCAGAAATTGTGATAACTGTTAACCTGATAAGTGCCCGCAGGCAAACCACGGATCAAAAGTAATAAGTCACCCGCATAAGGACCTACCCAGTCCACACCGTAAGCCCAGCTATTCGCAATCGGATCGCCTTGAGCGGTTCCGCTCGGACATCCGCCGCCGCCCAAGTTGTCCCGACAGATACCCTTGGCACCGATACCGAGTTGTCCCTCATTTCCGGTCGTAAACCACAGAGTAACGCCGGTACCGTTAATGCCGCCCTCGTCAAGCCCGGAACCGTCAGCCTTTAACGGGAAAATCTGATAGTCGTGCATATACATATCCGTCCAGGCATTCGACGCCCATATCGTCCATCCAGGTTTTGCAAGTCCCGGATAAAGCTTCGAATGGTCGCAAGTCTTTACCGCCAGATCGACCTGAATAACGAGGCTGCCGCCCTTCGTGCGGAACTGCCAAACGGTACCCTTTGCGATTCCGAAATCGCAATTTTCATCGACACGCCAGTAATAATATTTACCTTCTTCGAGCTTACCCGGATCCAAAATTTCTTGCCCCAGTCCAAGTGTCCCTTTATGCGCCTTCGATCCCTTTGTCGCGTTTGCAACTTTGTCAAGGTCGTCACCGAAATAAACATCGTGCGACTTGGCAAGCGGGCTTGCCTCCCAGGTCAGCTTAATATTCGTATCGACGTTCTTAAGTGTCGGGCAGGGTGTCGGATTTTCGGCTTTTCCCGCGACAGTACTAAAGCCCCAAACCTCACCTTTCAATATCTTGCCCTTTGCCACCGAGTCGACCCGCCAATAGTAGTTCTTATCAAACTCAAGCCGACCCGGATCGAAACTCTCATTCGATGTCGAGACCTTGTATTCGGGGTCGCCGGGCTTTGCATTTTTCACAGCCGCTTCATCGGCGCCGAAATAAACCATGCTCGCTGCCGCGTTTACACCCTTCATCCATTTAAGTTTGCTGTTCGGCAAGATGTTGCCGCTCTTGTCGGCAGGCTTAGGCAGTGCCGCATTATTAGCACTCCCGCCTTTCCACACATAAAGCTTGCGGATATCTTCCGCCGACAAAGCTTTGTTGTACATACGAACGTCATCGACAACACCGTTAAAGGTCCTGTCCATATTCGGCGGGCGACAGCCTATTACCAACGGATTGCCCTCGATGGCGAAAAGCTTGACATCGCCTATCGTTTTCTTGCCCGCAACCTTGCCGTCAACATACACTAACTGGTCCGATCCGTCGTAAATCGCTGCTATATGATGCCATTTACCGCCTTTGAACGTTCCCGGCGCCTTGACTTCGGATGAATCTGCATCCTCTCCGGTGGAGCTTGCAAAGATTGTAAAGTAAAAGACATTGGCGCTGGGACCGCTGTCACCCGCTCCGCCGCCGCCAAGAATAGCAATGCTTTCCTTGTTGTCGTTGCCCATTTGCACCAGCCGGGCTAGCGCACCCTGCCCGTCGGCCCACTTCACCCACATCGCAACTGTAAACCGCGGAGGATGAAGCAGCGGGCTGTCGGCAATCTTGACCCCGCCGTTGGTTATCTGCAACGCGCCGCTGCCGACAAAGCCTTCTGCCTGCGAACAGATACCGACAATCTCTCCGTCGTTGCCCTTACCGCTCGAATCGATAACCTTGCCGTCTTTGATATTGTCAAACTTCCACCAGCCGACAAGTCCGTCAGTAACAGCCAAACTCACCGTATTTGATAACAAGACCACTGACACGATCAGAACCATACTTACTCTCTTCATACCAAACCCCTTTCTATTAAATGGAAAAAGTTTATTCTTATCACTTAAGCATTGCCACGTCACTGCTGTGGCTGTTCTTTTCCGATGTTCTTCTTCCTCTCCGAATCAACGACCTTCATAAAATCATTCAGCATCAGCGACAGTTTCTTTGCGCCTCGAATATTGAGGTGGTCCAGGTCGTAAAAACACTCATGCTCTAATCCATGTTCGCCCTTTTTGTTCACATCGAGGAAGTAGAAGTTCGGATACTTCTTGTCGAGTGCGTTCATTTTGGCGACGAACTCATCGTAAGCCTCGCGCGGGGTTCCGTCGTCATCAGTGCACGGCAGTCCTATTGATATCGGATGGATCGGCGGACTAAAGGCGAGCAACTTAACGTTATGTTTGGCGAGCGTTTTGATCGTCGATTCGAGCATCTTGAGCCGCTTGAGATCGAATATGAAGCGGCCTCGCCCTCCGAGCTCACGCAATGTATTCTCCCTTTCGTCTTTTTCACTGATATCGTTTCTTATCCCTTCTTTTCCGTCAAATCCCCATTGGGAATTTTCGCCGTTATCGATGTCACTGAACCCAACCATTCCCACTACATCGGGCAGCGTTGCCCATGCGGCCTTATCGGCGAGGTATCCGCGGCTTCTCTTGATGTCATCTTCATTGTTGCCTGGGGTGTAATATGTATTTAATACGCGTGTTGACACGCCATAGATGACCCACTCCATCTTAGAGCCGTGAGCGAAATAATCCTCGCAGAGTAACTGGGCCATGGCCATGCCTCTTGCACAGGGTCCGAAACTAAAGGCTATGGGGTGTTTCTGGTTTTCCTCGCCGAGAAAATAGCTGGGATCGACACCTTTCTCGGCGCGCGAATCTCCAATGACGACCACTTTCAACTGTCCTCTGAGCGGCATAAACTTCCGTCTGACCTTCCTCAAGCTACCGGGAATATCGTCATCGTTATCCCTGACTCTTTTCTTAATGACGGTTCCGTCTTCTTTCATCTCCAGATCAATCCGGAGCTTATCTTTTTCGGCTTCGATTTTGTAAATAGTTCCTCTGCCTAAACGGTATTCCTTTTCAACATCCTCGAAATCAACGTCGCCAAACATTTTCTTAACGGCGTTTAGAATTGCAGCGGGAAGGTCTTTGGTGTCGAGTTCCTCTTCTTTTTGCAGCAGCGTGCCGTCTTCGGCAATTTTCAGGTCGATATCCCTGCCATCGTCTTTAGCTTCGACTTCAAAGACAATCTTGCCGTCGTCCTTGTCCCGTTCGAGGTCATCGATCTCAACGCCTTTCAATTCACGCTCTATGGTGGCCCGAACAGCCTGCGGAACTTCTGACAGCGAAACGTCTTTGCCGCCAAATACCGGCGCTGTATTTACACCCACCAGTGTTAGTAAGGCGGCCACCAAAGCAAATTCAACAAGCTTGGACTTCTCAAAGGCGCTGTACATGATGACTCCTTTATGTAAAGAATCCCAAATCATTCAAATCTTACTGCATAACAAGACGTGCCGGAACCTCGATTTTATGCAAGGGCATGTCAATATGGCGTACAAATTTACAATTCGCGGCGTTTTTTCGCGATTTGCCCTGCAAATCTGCAGAATACGGTGTTTGTTGCGGTGTCAAACCTGACTCGTTTCCCCCGTGTACCACCAGCCTCTTCTCTAATAATGCGAATACGATGGGCAGTTAGCATTTTCTGGGCAACCTCTATATTTTTCCGGCCAATGTCACTTCCTGGGTTGTTTGTTTTAATCACCGCCCCGCCGCCGAAAATCTGTGCGCGATAGTGGCCTGGGTCGGAATCCGTTTTCATAAGGGCATTGATTATGTGCTCGGTTGCCGTACTGCCGTATCTACCGATATCACAATCCGCTTCCGAGTTGGGACGGTCTTTAGGTCTCCAACAAAAACGCAATGTGGTTAATTACCCCCCCTTTATTTTGTGTGGAAAGACGGTCGTGGAGTATCGCAGCGCCTCCGCACACACGGAAAATCAGACCGGCTTTATTGTAAATCGGCAACAGTTACAGCTTTTTCCGCGAGCAAAAAATGAAGCGTTGAACCGGCTCAGGCTGGCATGGAACAGGCCTGGTTACTACATCAGTTTTCTCCCGAAGCATCACAAGCTTCTCTGTACCACAGTGAAAACGCGGCAGGGTAATTGTCATCAATGGCGACTTCCATCGATACTTTGCTTGCTCTGCCCAAACTGTTTACGAGCTCACGCACGCTGACTACCGATGCAATTGATACTTTGAGGGCACCTATCTTTTCCTGTACTCTTGATTTTACACTGCCCATAACCATATCGGTCACTTCGCCAATAGTGTCAGCGATGTCCTCCGGATATATTTCGTCTGTGGGGTCCATCAGAAGCATATTTATCGTGATTGCTTGTGCACACGGCAGGCTGCAGTAGATAGTGAGACGTCCCTCAAGGGCACCCTTAAATGTAATCGAGCCCAAAAAAGAAACTCCTTCTATTTTATGGCCCGGCTCGGGGGCTTTATACAATGGCATGAAAACCGTTCTTTCGAAAACCTCTTTTGCACTTTCCAGGAGTACATCACATAAACATATTTCATTAATAATTGTCACTTTCCACATACAGCCGACAATTTGCAGGTAAAAACAATGGTATTCTTATTAGTTGTTTTCATTCCGAAGCCCTATCCGAAGCGGGCCCCCCTCTAAACCCCGCTTCGAATAGGAAATTATGGAGGATCACATGCTGTTAGCCAATCAACCAACCTTATGGTTCGAGCACTTCTACTATCATTATCGGCGTTCTCTGACTACCAGCTTGTCCAGCCTGCAGGCAATTGTCCGTCCTCTCGTGTGAATAATTGCGAATAATCAAGAATTAATGCTTGCAGGCATTTGAAATATAGATAAACCCAAAACAGCATCAACTATCCAAACACACAGCCCAAAAATTATTGAAAGGCTGATAATCTTGTATCTGGTTTTCATAAACATCACCCGAATCTCAAGGCCCGAAATTGCCGGCTCGGCCGGCAATCCGGAAACGCCGGCCCTCTGCATCGTCAACAGTAATATTTTGCAAAGCCCTGTGCTGTCGAAGCGGATTATAATGCGCAACCGTTCTTTCGATTTGTTGCAAGGCTCCCATAGACTATTCTAGACTGAACAGATAGTCCTTAGGGCAATTCCTTAATTAGACCAGTAAATTAGAAGTTTACAGTTTGGAAACCAAGATAATTACTTAATTCCCCAAGCAAAAGGAGTACCACAACCGGGTTTTGGGAAGGTGGGTGCCTTAAAGCCTCGCCGGACTGTCCGACAACTTACCCCCAAGCGTTATTGTAATTCCCTAAAGTAGATTAGCAAATTACAAGTTTTATAGTTTAGGTATTTCAGACCATATTGCTTGGATAAAGCCCTTGAACCCATGTGGAGCCGGTCTTTAGGTCTCCAGCAAAAGCGCAATGTGGTTGATTTTTTCCCCACTTTATTTTGTGTGGAAAGACCGTCGCGAAGCATCGCAGCGCCCGTGGTTGAGCGGTCATCTAAGAACGGTGATTGGTCGCAGCCCTGTATTGGTGGAGACTGCCCAGAGCCAAAAGAATATAAGCAGTGCAACTGCTGCAATACAAAGAGCGATAATAATTGTTTTCCGCAGTGCCGGCTGCCGCATCTTGACAACAAACAGCACCGGCAAACCGACTATAATAAATACGGGCACAAATACAACAACCATAAACAGATAAAATAGCCTGCTTATTCCTGATGTGTCTCTCTCGTACCAGATTTTTCGCCACATCGTTATGAAGATACCGTAGTTGAACCGGATATTAACAAAGCCGATATATGGTGTGAGGGGATTAATAGCGTCATTTGAGTCACAAACGCTGCAGTAATATTGCAGAGGCTCGCAAGGAGTAAGACATTTGAAGCACAGCGGCCGGGCATCATCCGGGATAATATCATCGTCGGGTTCTTCGCCCAGCTTATCGTCACTCACCGGCTCATTATTCCATTCCTGCCCCTTCATATCAGAATCAATTGTATCAACTTCATTCCAAATCGGCAAGAGTTATTACCTTTCCTGCGCCGATATTTATGTAATTCTTTCCAAAATGCTCCTCGAATAAGCTTCTTGCCCTCTCGCCGCTGCAGTGACAAGGGCCGGCATAACGCACGCCTAATTCCTCGAAAGCTGAGATGATTTTTTCAAGTTTACCCTTTGTTGCCCACTCAAGATGGAAGCCGCCCATTACCAAAAGGATATCATCTTTTAGCAACTCCTTTGCCTTACTTGCGATTTTTACGATGCCCGGATGCGCACAACCGGTTATTACTACCAGCCCTTTGTTTGTCCGAACAATTAAAGACTGCTCCTTTATCAATAGTCCGGACTGGCCGGTCGAATAAACATTCTCGCAAATCTTCAAAGGTTGTTCTACCTCAACGATTTTTGGACCGCCGCTCTGCACGTCATCTTTAAACCTTTCTGGAAACGATTTTGGCAGGTAGATAGTTACACCGGGATTCCTTTCAAGAAAACCACCCAGGCCGCCGGTATGGTCGCCGTGGATGTGAGAGAGAACCACCAGCTCCATGCTGTTGGGTTCAATTGCTAATTTCCCCATATTGTTCAGCAGTATTGCGCCGTCTCCGCCGGTATCGAAGAGAATCGTCTTCTCGGCCCCGGTTATCAGACACGCAAATCCCCAGGCCGTTTCCAGCCCCGCCCCTCGGAGGGGCGGGGCCAGCCCTTCCTTATACGGATTATTGTCGTAAACAACTGTTATGGTTAGGTTGTTAACGCCGTTAACTTCAGGCACTGCAATAGCTTCCGTTTCCTCATTCATAACTTGTTCCTTCCTTTGAGTCTGTGTGGTCATAAATACAGTCACGCCCCAGATAAAGACCCCCGCAATCAACAGCAAAATAAAAAACGCCGCCGCTACCCGCATCTATTTGCCCTTTCATATCTGACCATAATTATAACCACCGAAGGCTGCCGAGCAAAAAGAATCTACATCCACCAACTTATCGCAAAAACCCCTGGAGACGCCCGCAAGAACATTTGTCTTTCTACAATACCCTTCATATACTATCGCAAATCAAGCTCAGACCCGACGCGTCGGGATAGCTGAGCATCTATAAATGCCAAATCCCGGATAAGATAGACTCATCTCCTTCCTAAGCGAAGTGGTGCCTGATGTGAAAATAGACGGAAAAGATTAAGGCAAGAAGGGCAGTCCGGCATAGGGTCGGCAAGGGTCTGCTGGAGAAGTGCTGCGAGAGGAACGGGTAGGGGGCAGACCAATCATAGTTGAACCGTCTTACCTTCCCTGGCAGATTTATAGAGCGCGAGGATTAACTCAACAGAAAGCCTTGCACTGGCCGGCGGAATCATAGGCTCTCGGTCATGTCTTACTGCCTCTACGAAATCGGCAATTATTCTCTCATGGCCCTGGGTACCTATGGCCATCGGGTCTGTGGTGCCGCTGGCATTGGAGATGCTTTCCATCTGCGGCGATTCAAGTCCTTCCACGTTCCAATCCACAATTTCTCCATCGGTTAGAATGATGCTGCCCTTTTCGCCGTGAATCTCGACCTTGTTCGGATACCCCGGCTTGATCACGGTCGAGGCTTCCAACACTCCCTGCGCACCATTTGCATACTCCACAATCGCATGGCCCATGTCTTCGACCTCTATATCATGTGCTGCCGTTGCAGTTCGCGCAAAAACAGATTTGGCAGGTCCCATCATCCAAACCATTAAATCAAGTGTATGTGCCGCCTGTTGAATGAACGGCCCGCCGCCGTCGAGTGCCCATGTGCCTCTCCAGGCTCCACTGTCGTAGTATTCCTGACCTCTGTACTTTTTCAGAAAGGTATTTGCGATATAGATTTTTCCAAGCTTACCTGATTGGACCGCTTCGTATGCCGCCTTGTTATGTGCGGCCGCGCGATGCTGAAATGCGCAGCCAAGCTTGACATGCGCAGATTCACATGCCGCTGTCATTGCGTCTATCTTCTTAAGGGTGATATCAAGGGGTTTTTCGCAAAGTACGTGTTTTTTCAATTTCGCGGCACGAATAGCACCGTCGGCGTGCAGTCCGCTGGGGGTAGCTATTATGACCGCATCAAAATCCAGCTTCTCTGCCAAAGACTCCAGGCTATCTGAAAAATGACCGATGTCGTGTTTTTGCGCAAATTCCTCTGCTTTTGAAATTGTTCTTGAAACAACCGCTGCAATTGATGCGTTTGGAACGTTGTTGACTGCGGCTACATACTTGCCTGCGATATTTCCCGTACCCAGCAGAACAAACTCTATTCTTTTCCTGTCCATAAAATGCTTCCCCTTAATGATTAAACGAAACTAAACTACCATACTCCTGATATAGTACCAATGGTATGATATTTGTCTATGACCTGCTCCGTACGTTGTATCCCGGATTCAAGAAGAGGATTTTCGTATCAAGAAGGACAATTAGGCACGCGGTTAGCAGGCAGTCGCTGGATTAGCGTTTGCGAACCAATAGGTGCCGGGCGTGGATTCATAACTACTTGTGATAAAATGGCAACTTTGATATTCTATTGGAAATGAGGCTCAGTCCCGACGGGTCAGGATAGCTGAGCAGGCATGAATGGGAAATCCCGGTTAAATGGATAAAAGCAATCGGAGGTACTCCTAATGACCGTTCGAGTATTTATTTTATGTCTCAGTCTTTGTTTGGTAACTTCCTGCGATTCATCAAAGGATATGACAAGTCAGCCGAAATCGCATTCAACTCAGCTCTTCGAAAACATGCCGCCGGGAGAAGTCAGTCTGTTTGACGGCAGCAATCTCGGCCAATGGAAAATTACCGATTTCGGCGACCACGGAAAGGTCTATATCAAAGACCAAAGCATTATCCTCCAGACCGGAGACAGCCTCACCGGCGTCACCTGGTCCGGTCCGGTCCTCCGTATGAATTATGAAATCAATCTCGACGCCATGCGGGTTGATGGAGGCGACTTTTTCTGCGGCCTGACGTTTCCCGTCAGCGATTCCTGCGTAACATTTGTGGTAGGCGGCTGGGCCGGTTCCGTCTGCGGTATTTCAAGCATTAATTATTATGATGCCTCCGATAATGAAACCACCGTAAAAGCATATTTTGATAACAACTGCTGGTATCACATCCGCGTCCGCGTCACTCCCGGCAGGATTCAGTGCTGGCTCGATGACGAGCAATATGTTGACCTGCAAACCCGCGGCAAACACCTCGGCGTCCACATGGCTGTCAGAAAGTCCAGACCTCTCGGCATCGCTTCCTGGCAAACCGCCGCCGCAATCAAAAACATCCACCTAACAAAGCTACCTCCCACTCCCACCATCCTGAGCAGCCACTAAGCTTTCCGTAGAGAAATAAATTACTAAACGAATACTGAATATAGGTACTTCCCGTGGGGTACAAAAATCCACACGCACTATGAACCATGTGCAGATTGCATAAAAAACAGGTTCCAATACGTCATAAGGTTTAGTCTGGACGGCCAAAGAAAGGAAACGTTGAAATTCGCAGCGCCAATGCTGATATGCGGTCTGCTCCAGGAAATATTTGTCAGGCACATACGGTATCTTCGAATGCAAAGGAGTAACCAAATGCAAAAGACAAAAGCAATGTTGATTATGGTCTGCTTGTTGGGTACTAGATTGCTTTCGGCCCAGACTTTGCAGGCGGAAGGCTCCACGGACTCGCTGGGGATGAAGATGATTAAAATCAACCCGGGCACGTTCACCATGGGAGCCGCTCTGTCCGCCGACTACATCACGGCCAAGAAGGGCATCTTCATCCAGGACGAGTTCCCGACGCGGCAGGTGACCATCACCTACAAGTACGAGATGTCGAAGTACGAGGTCACCAACGCCCGGTACGAAAGGTACGATGCGAGCCACTCGGTGTTGCGAGGAAAGGCCGACGGTATCTCTGAAGGCGACACCGAAGCCGTGGTCTATGTCAACTGGTATGACGCGATGGGGTACTGCCGGTGGCTGTCGTCACATGATGCCAAGTATGATTACCGGCTGCCGACCGAGGCGGAGTGGGAATACGCCTGTCGCGCCAGCACGAGGACACCATATAATGATGGCGTCAGCGGAGATATCTACTCGATGAATCCTCTTGGGCCGTTAGCAAAGCAGTGGCGGATTATTACTGAGTGGGTTGTTATGCGCGGCAATCGCCCAACGAAGAATATTTCGTGGGGCTCTCCGGAAGATGTGGACCTGACGGTCGGCCAGCAGGGGCCAAATGCGTGGGGTCTCTATGACATGCACGGCGGCGTGCAGGAGTGGACACTCGACTGGTACGGTCCGTACGTGGCGTCTGACACGGTTGACCCGGTCGGTTATGTCAATGGTTCTTCAAAGGTCGTGCGCGGTGGGTGTCACAATATTCACATGCAAACACTGCGTTCGGCAAACCGGTCTTCCTCCAACAGAACCGACAAGCATTTCCTGCTCGGTTTCCGAGTCGTGCGAGTACCGAAGGGCCAGACGCTGCCGAAACCGAAGCTGAAACAACCGGTAAAACGCTGGGCCAAAGACGTGTCGCAGCAAGTATATAAATGGCCCGGTGACAGTAAGACTCCGTATTTCGAGCTTGTTTCGCTCTACGACGTGAAATCCGAGTACAATACGGCTGAGTTAACGGCACAATTCAATATTCCGCTCTACACTCATAACCATTCGCCAGCGATTACCTGGGCAGAGAACGGTGATGTGTTGCTTGCCTGGTTCACCGGTGAGAGCGAAAAGGCCCAGGAACTAACTATCCCCGCGCTGCGCGCACGCCGTCAGCCATCTGGAAAGCTGGTCTGGGATACCGAGGTGTCGGAATTTTACAAAGAGGCCGATAGGAACATGCACGGTTCCCAGTTGTGGAATAACGCCACGCGAATTGCCAACGGTTTTAAGGAACCCTTCACGCTATATCTCATAAACGGCATCTGCACAGACGGCAAGTGGTCCAAGCTGGCGATGTCCTTCCGTAAGAGCATCGACAACGGTGTCACCTGGACTGAGCCGGTTATCATGAAGCCCGATACTGACGCCTTCCACCTTGACTCCGATCGCAACCAGCCACAAGGCAATGCTTTTACGGCTTCGGACGGCGCTTTGATTTCGTTTTCAGATGGTTCGGCGATTGGCGGTGACGGCTCATCGGTCAACTGGAGTAATGACGGCGGCAAGACCTGGTCGATGCGCACCATCAAAGATGGCCCTCCCGGAAACCATGTCGGCGGAGTTGAGTTGAACGATGGGCGGATTATGACGTTTTCGCGGGATAAGGGTAGAACGTTTGGCAGTCTGCCGAAGAGTTTGTCGAGCGACCAGGGCAGGACCTGGAGCTTTAGCAAGACAGAGTTTCCAGGGATTTCGACCGTTCAGCGGCTGGCGTTATTGCGGTTAGAGTATTCTAATCCCGAACTTGATCCGGATGGAAAGGGGCGTAAGCCCATCTTGCTAATCAGCATGGCGTCAGATGGCATGAAAGGCAAGGATGCGAACGGCAAAGACACGACGATATACGGAACCTACGCAGCCCTTTCCTGGGACGAGGGACAAACCTGGCCTCTCAAGCGCGTCATGAGTAACGTCAAGAGCGGCAGCAAGAGTTATATGATGGGGCCCTGGAATAGAGAATTTACCCTTGACCCTACGCACGGACAGAATAAATCATACTGGGCAGCGACGCAGACGCCGGATGGAATTGTACATCTGACCGATAGTAGGTTGGACTATACCTTCAATCTCGCGTGGTTGAAGAGTGGATTTTAGCTGGGTAGGCTGGGCCATGCCCACTATTTCGCTTCACACCTCACGAGATACGAGTTCGGCTCACGAGCCACGAGCCACGGCTCACCAGCGACTAGTCCCGCCTTCCACCTTTCACGCCACAAAATATTTATCCGCCTCAGGAGGATTTATCCGCCTCCGGCGGACCCCAAATCAAACCAAACATCAAAACCAGAAGCCGACAACTGCTATGCCTGTTGTCTCCCTGTCCCGGTTATGACTTCCAGAAAGTCTCGGTGGGTCGCAAAATTGGTATTGTTGCCCAGTCTTTGACCTGGCTAACCTTCTGCCCAAGTACATAGCAATCCGGCCCTCGCACGCGGGTGATTCTGTGTAGGATGTCATCCCATTCGTTTTGAATTGCTTGTTTCTCGGCGGTCAAGTCCGCACCTCTGCTTTTCTCGGCCCGTTCAAGGGCTGCCAAAGCCATCGGATGCAGATTCAGCTTCCGGTATAGCGAAGCTATGCGAATCGCCACATCTTTCGGCAATCTGGCTTTGCCATCAATGGTCTTCGCCGGTTTTCCTTCGACGAGGGTCTCTCGAATGCCTTTCTCAGCATCCTTGGCATACCCGTGCCAGACCCGCACCGCTCGCAGATACGCCCGAACAGCGAGTTCCTTGTTCCCTCGCGTTCGCTCGATTTCTGCAGCCTTCACCCACAAGCGAGCTCGTGCAGCTCGCGTGGCAAAGGGAAATCCCGTGTAGAAGGTTTCCAGATACACATTTAGCGCTTCTCCGAGATAGCCCTCTTGCTCATACAATTCCGCAACTTCCGCCAGAATTACCTGGATATCACTGGTCTTGGGCACCGAAGGAGGTGGCGGATTTACTTTTGCCCACGTTCTACCGCCTAACCGGCTGTCCCGACCTCTTCCCCACAAACTCAAAGGCACGATCCTGCCATGCTCGTTCCATATCCTGATTCGGTCCTCAAGCGTTTCACTATCTCCGCCAACAAATCTAAGCTGAAGAACTAGGAAATCCGGCTTGTCCGTACCTTTCTCAAGCTGCTTCTCGACAATCGGGCGAGCGTCTTCATCTTTGCCGAGATGCATCAGACATTCCACCCGATACAGCCACAGGCTTTCTTCGAGGATTGGTGCACGTCTTGCCAAGAGCGTCTTGTACAACTCAGGCACACGCGTCTTCAAAAGATTCGCGTCGTTCTGCCACTCCAACAACGACAACTCTGCCAAGGCGTTGACTATTTCAGCGATTGACTCCTCAGAAGGCGGATAGGCTTTCTCCGGGGTTATCTGGTCCGGTTCCCTGCTTTGCCAAATGAATCTGACGGTCAAAACTGCCCCCACAAGACAGATTATCCCAACTGCAAAGCTTGCAACAATCCTTTTCCTTCGAGGACTAACGGCGTCCATATTCCACCTCGCTACTCCTACGCTCACTTCCTCAAGTAGCTTGGTCCTACTAAGAGGCTCTAACAAAACCCAGTTTGTCATTTCGAGCGAAGCCGAGAAATCTATTAGAATGGCTCCGCGAAGCGGCTCCTTGTATTCGAGTCGGGTTTTGTTAGAGTGCCTAAATCAAAATTAGGCGCAATCACGTATTCCTACAAAACCAAACATTCCTTTCACTTCATGGAATCCCGCGATGCCTGCACGACATTTTCACGCCACAAAATACCCCAAAGCAAAATGGCCGTCAAGGCCAATTTCCTCCCCCTCCCCCTCCCCCAACCACTCACCAATTAACCACTCAAACCGCCAATCAACAAAAATCACATCAACCCGTTGCGTTTTTCGCATAACGGCCTTATCCTGATAGCATACAGGATATTTGAGAAACTACCTTAGTGGAGTCATAG